>NZ_JBFAIV010000047.1:0-50641 GCF_040654875.1 Streptomyces sp. NPDC050610
CCTTTCGGCTTCTTCGCGTTTCCAACCCTACCAGATCCGTTTTCCGTTCCGTTTCCGGTCGGAATTCTTTCTCCGGTCCCCGTTGGAGGGGGTTTCTCGCGCCTTCCGGCGTGGTCACTACTTTAGCGGATTTCCCTGGTGACTCATAATCGAGTCCGTGGTCCGAATTCCGGCATGCCGAAATCTGTCCCGTTCAGGGGCCGTGCTGTAGTGATTTGCCGCCGGTGCGGCTGAGGTGGCTGCCGAAGAACCGTTACGGCTCCGTGGCAACTCGGAGAACACTACGGACGGGCCCCAGCCGTGTCAACCCGCCCCAGTCGGTCTCAGTCGAGGTCGGTCAGGCGCCCGCCGGCGTCCGGCTGGGCGTCCTCCACGCGGCGCAGCAGCCGGGTGAGCATCTCGCCGAGCATCGCGCGCTCGTCGCCCGAGAGGTCCTGGAGGAGATCGCCCTCGAAGACGGTCGCCAGCCGCATCGCCTCCAGCCACTTGCCGCGGCCTTCGCTCGTGATGCCGATGATGACGCGGACCCGGTTGTTCTCGTCGCGCTCCCGCGTGACGAGCCCCTCCCCGACCATCCGGTCGATGCGGTGGGTCATGGCGGCCGGGGTCAGTCCGAGGCGCTTCGCCAGCTCGCCGGGGCCCAGGCGGTAGGGCTCGCCGGCCAGTACGAGGGCCTTGAGCACCTCCCACTCGGTGTTGCTGATGCCGAGGTCGGCGGTCTGTCGCCCGTAGGCGACGTTCATGCGGCGGTTGAGGCGGCTCAGGGCCGAGACGACCTTCTCCACCTGCGGATCTAGGTCATGGAACTCTCGCTGGTAGGCAGCGATCTGTTCGTCGAGGCTCGGCTCTGGTGGGCCGGGGGTGTCAGCCATGCGCCGCAGTATGACACGAGTGATTGGCGTTAAAGCCCTTTGATATGTACTCTTTAGCTTCGAACTTTAGTGTTGAAGTCTTCAGGCTTGGACTGTGGACTCCTCCCCCTCTTCCCCCACTCCTCACCTACCTAGGAGGTGAGCGTGACCACCGCGATGGGCGCAGCGCTGCGCCGGATTCAGCTGGGCAACGCACTGAGTGCGTTCGGCAACGGCTTCACCGTCCCCTTCCTGTTCATCTATGTCTCTCAGGTGCGGGATCTCGGCGCGAGCACGGCAGGCATCGTGCTCGCGACGTTCGCCGTGGCCGCGCTCGCCGTGCTGCCCTTCACCGGTTCCGCCATCGACCGGCGGGGTCCGCTGCCGGTCGCCGTCGTCGGTACGGTCTCCGCCGCCATCGGATCGCTGGGCCTCGGACTCGCCGAGACCGAGCCGCTGGCCATCGCCGCCGCCGCCCTGCTGGGCGCGGGCATCGCGGTCATCCAGCCGGCGCTGGCCACGATGATCGTGTGGTGCTCCACCCCGGCGACCCGGTCGCGCTCCTTCGCGATGCAGTTCTTCCTGAACAACCTCGGGCTCGGCGTCGGCGGACTGCTCGGCGGTCAGCTGGTGGACACCTCGGACCCGTCGAGCTTCGTGCGGCTGTTCGCGATCGAGTCCGCGATGTTCCTGGTGCTGGGCGCGATCCTGGCGACCGTGAAGCTGCCGAACACGGCGAAGGTCGAGGACTCGGTGTCGCAGGAGGCCGCCACGGGCGGCTGGCGGACGCTGCTCTCGGACCGGGCGATGGTGCAGCTGTGCGTGCTGGGCTTCGTGATGTTCTTCGCCTGCTACGGGCAGTTCGAGTCGGGCCTGTCCGCGTACGCCGTCGAGGTCACCCGGATCTCCCCCGCGACGCTGGGCGTGGCGCTGGCCGCCAACACGGCCGCCATCGTGCTGGCGCAGTTCGTCGTGCTGAAGCTCGTCGAGCGGCGGCGGCGCAGCCGGGTCATCGCGCTGGTCGGGCTGGTCTGGACCGTGGCGTGGGTCGCGGCCGGGGTCTCGGGCCTGGTGCACGGGGCGCAGGCCGTCGCCACCACCCTGCTCATCTCGACGTACGCGCTCTTCGGACTGGGCGAGTCGATGCTGTCGCCGACGATGGCGCCGCTGGTGGCCGACCTGGCGCCGGCGCGGCTGGTCGGTCAGTACAACTCGGCCTTCGCTCTGGTGAAGCAGCTCGCGCTGGCGCTCGGCCCGGCCGTCGGCGGGCTGATGGCCGGGGGCGGCATGTACGTCGCCTATATAGGGATGCTGATCGTCTGCTCGCTCGGGATCAGCGCGCTCGCGCTGCGGCTGGGGCGGCGGCTGTCCGTACGGCAGGACAACCCGCTGCGGGCGCAGGCGGCGCAGGCCCAGGCGGCGGAGTCGCCGGAGTCGGTCGCCGTGGCCGCCTGACGCGGCCCCTGCCGCACGTACGGCCTCGTGGCCCGGAAAGCCGACGCTTCCGGGCCACTGTCGTGTGCGCGTACGCCCGTACGGGCCGCTGTTCCGGCCGCCCCGCTCACCCCGTGGGGAGGGCGAATTCGCACCAGACGGCTTTTCCGCCGCCCGGGGTGCGGCGGGAGCCCCAGGAGGAGGCGATGGTGGCGATGATCGAGATGCCGCGGCCCGCCTCGTCGGCCGGCTCGGGCTTGCGGCGGCGCGGCAGGTGGTCGTCTCCGTCGGTGACCTCGATTATCAGGCGGCGGTCCGTGCGGCGCAGTCTCAGCCGCATGGGCGGGGTGCCGTGCTGGAGGCTGTTGGCGACGAGCTCGCTGGCGGCCAGTACGCCGAGGTCGCGCAGCTCGGTGGGGAAGCGCCAGCTGGCCAGTACGCCCGAGGCGAAGGCGCGGGCGCGCGGGGCCGCCTCGATGCCGCCCAGCAGCTCCAGCGCGGCGTTGTGGAACAGCTCGGCGTCGTGGCCGGTACGGGCGGGGTGCTGGAGCACGAGCACGGCGACGTCGTCGTCGTGCTCCGCGGTGATGCCGAGGGCGCGGAGCAGCCGGTCGCACATGACCTGCGGCGAACCGGTGGCGCCGGCGAAGGCGCGCTCCAGGGAGGCGACGCCGGTGTCGATGTCCTCGTCGCGGCGCTCCACCAGGCCGTCCGTATAGAGGACGGCGCTGGCGCCGGGGCCCAGCGGCACGGAGCCGGAGGTGTGCACCCAGCCGCCGGTGCCGAGCGGCGGGCCGGTGGGCTCGGCCGCGCGGCGGACGGTGCCGTCGGGGTCGCGGACGAGGATGGGCAGGTGGCCCGCGGAGGCGTAGACGAGGCGGCCTTCGTTGGGGTCGTGGACCGCGTAGACGCAGGTGGCGATCTGGCTGGCGTCGATCTCGGCGGCGAGGCCGTCGAGGAGCTGGAGGACCTCGTGCGGCGGGAGGTCGAGCCGGGCGTAGGCCCGTACGGCCGTACGGAGCTGGCCCATGACGGCGGCGGCGCGCACTCCGCGGCCCATGACGTCGCCGATGACCAGGGCGGTACGGCCGGCGCCGAGGGTGATGACGTCGTACCAGTCGCCGCCTACGGCGGCCTCGGTGCCGCCGGGCTGGTAGGTGGCGGCGACGCGCAGGTCGTCGGGTTGTTCCAGCTCCTGGGGCAGCAGGCTGCGCTGGAGGGTGACGGCGGCCTCGCGCTGGCGGCGCTCGCTGGCGCGCAGCCGCTCGGCGGATTCGATCTGGTCGGTGACGTCGGCGGCGAAGACGAGCACCCCTTGGTAGGGCTCGCTCGGGCCGTGCGACTCGCGTCCGTCGTGCGACTCGGGCGAGTTGTGCGATTCGGGTGAGCTGTGCGACTTGTGGGGTCCATGCGGCTCATGAGGTCCATGCGATTCGGTGGACTCGTACGAATCACTCGCCTCACCCTTCCCGTGCACCCCATTGCGCTCATGCGGCAGGGCGCCGTTCCCGGTCGCCGGGTCGGGCGGGCGCGCGGTGGCCGGGGCAGGAGCGGCGCCGGCGGCCCCGACCTCGATCGGGGTGCAGGTGAACGTGTAGTAGCCGTGGCGCGGCGTGTCGCCGCCTTCGGCGGTGACCCGGCGGGACTTGACCGTGCGCGGCTTGCCGCTGCGCAGGACCTGGTCCATGAGGGGCAGCAGCCCGAGCGATTCGAGCTCCGGGAGGGCCGTACGGGCCGGGGCTCCGGGGGCGCGGTGGCCGAAGAGCGCGGCGTAGGCGTCGTTGACGTACGCGACGCGGTGCTCCGGGCCGTAGACGACGGCGACGAGGGCGGGGACCTGGCCGAGGACGTCGTGGACGGAGAGCCCGTCGAGGGTGGGGACGGGGCCCTCGGCCGCGGGGTCGTCCGCGGTCGCGATGGCGGTCCGGCGTGTCGCGCCGGCGGCGGCCCCGTCGACGGCGGACGGACGGGTCCTCGGCACGGTCTCGGCCCTGGCGGCGGGCACGGAGCCGTTGGCGCCGCCGCTCGTCGTGTTCGGGGTCTGCGACGGCCCCGTACCGCGGTCGGTGCGCGCCGCGGCGCGGCGTTGGGTTCCGGGGAGCCGGGCGCTCCAGCGGGTGAAGTTCACAGAGGATTACCTCGTGGTGTCGTTACTGGGCTGCACACCTGCACGGTGGCCCGGCCGGGGTTGTGGGGGGGGGGGGGAGTTCTCCAAGGGAAGGCAGCAAACGTCCGAATCCTCGTGCTTGTCACTGTCCTCGTGGTTGTCACTCTTCGCAGGTACGAGCCCACCCATGGTCACACGTCCAGTGTGACCGACCGGACTGACATCCGTCAGACGCCGGTCGTCCGGGTGGAGTTCCCGGCTCCGGCCGGGTGGGGTCAAGTGCCTTCCGGGTGGCGCCCCGTGCCCGCGGCGAGCTCGAACTCGGCGCGCGGGTTCTCCAGGGAGCCGAGCGAGACGATCTCACGTTTGAAGAGCCCGGCGAGGGACCACTCGGCGAGCACGCGCGCCTTGCGGTTGAAAGTGGGAACGCGGCTGAGGTGGTAGACGCGGTGCATGAGCCAGGCGGGGTAGCCCTTGAGCTGCCGCCCGTAGAGGCGCGCCACGCCCTTGTGGAGGCCCAGGGAGGCGACGGAGCCGACGTATTTGTGCGCGTAGTCGCGGACGGGCTCGCCCCGTAGGGAGGAGACGAGGTTGTCCGCGAGGACTCGCGCCTGGCGTACGGCGTGTTGGGCGTTGGGCGCGCACTCCTTGCCCGGCTCGTCGGCCGTCAGGTCCGGGACGGCGGCGGCGTCCCCGGCGGCCCAGGCGTGCTCAACGCCCGCCACCTGGAGCGCCGCGGTGCAGGCGAGCCGGCCGCGGCCGTCGAGCGGCAGGCCGGTGGCGGCGAGGACGGGGTGCGGTTTGACGCCGGCCGTCCATACGACCGTGCGGGCGGGGAAGCGCGAGCCGTCGCTGAGCACCGCGATCCGGCCCTCGCAGGAGTCGAGGCGGGTGTCGAGCCGCACGTCGATGTTGCGGCCGCGCAGCTCCCGTACGGCGTACTCGCCCATCTCCGGGCCGACCTCGGGGAGGATGCGGCCGGTGGCCTCGACGAGGATGAACCGCGCGTCGTCGGGGTGGATGTTGTGGTAATAGCGGGCGGCGTAGCGCGCCATGTCCTCCAGCTCGGCGAGGGCTTCGACGCCCGCGTAGCCGCCGCCGACGAAGACGAAGGTCAGGGCCGCGTCGCGGACTTCGGGGTCGCGGGTGGAGGACGCGATGTCGAGCTGTTCGAGCACGTGGTTGCGGAGCCCGATGGCCTCTTCGACGGTCTTGAAGCCGATGCCGAATTCGGCCAGGCCCGGGATCGGGAGGGTGCGCGACACGGAGCCGGGGGCGAGGACCAGCTCGTCGTAGCGGAGCTCGACGGCGCCGGTGCCCTCCTCGTCGGTGGCGAGGGTCTTGACGCTCGCGGTGCGCTTCGCGTGGTCGATGGCCGTGGCCTCGCCGACGACGACCTGGCATTTGGGCAGGGTGCGGCGCAGTGGGACGACGACGTGGCGCGGGGAGATGGAGCCGGCCGCGGCCTCGGGGAGGAAGGGCTGGTACGTCATGTACGGCTCCGGGTCCACCACGGTGACCTGCGCTTCGCCCGATTTCAGCTTCCGCTGGAGGCGGAGTGCCGTGTACATCCCTACGTAGCCGCCGCCGACGATGAGAATGCGCGCCGGTTCCTTCACAGAGGATCTCCTCGCGATGTCGCCCAGCCCGAGGGGGTGCCCGGCCGACGGGCCCGGCGCGGCTCGGCCGCTATCGGATGCTGTGACCCCGGGAAAGCACAGCACCCTCCCATGACGCACCGGCAACAAGAATTTGTCCACAGGCCCGGCGAAATGTATGACCGGTGCCGGAGGGGCGCGGTCCGGCGTCCGGCCGCCGCGCCGTCGGGAAAGCCCGCAGGTCAGCAGCAGGCCATGGGGCGGTTGGTGAGCGGCGAATCCGGACTGATCGGTTCGGTACGCCGATCGTGGGGCGGTCCGTGCGGAACTCCCCCTTCTTTCTTGACGCGGGCTCAACTATGTTCGTACCTGGTCGGGGTGGTGAGACACGCCTCGACAGTCAGGGCGGGGAGTCTCCGGGGGGAGACGTCATTACCGGGGGAATGCTTATGCACATTCAGGGATCTCATTGGTCGGCTGCTGCTGTCGCGTCGTCCGACGCCAATGGCAGCCGTCACACGCCTTTGCGTGTGGACGCACAGCGCAATCTCGAACACGTACTCCGGGCAGCTCGCGAGGTCTTCGGCGAGCTCGGGTACGGCGCGCCGATGGAGGACGTGGCACGCCGCGCCCGAGTCGGCGTCGGGACCGTGTACCGCAGGTTCCCGAGCAAGGACGTGCTGGTCCGGCGGATAGCCGAGGAGGAGACCGCGCGCCTGACCGAACAGGCGCGGGCCGCGCTGGGGCAGGAGGACGAGCCGTGGTCGGCGCTGTCCCGTTTCCTGCGCACGTCGGTGGCGTCGGGCGCCGGGCGGCTGCTGCCGCCGCAGGTGCTGCGGGTCGGCGTCGACGTGGACTCCGAGGCCGCGGCCGAGGAGGCCAGGGCCGCGCACTCGGTCGAGGCGCGGGTGCCGCAGCAGCGGCAGCCGGGGTCCTCGATCAACCAGCTGCACGAACTGCGGCTCGTCGAACCGCGGCCCGTCGTCGTCGAGGAACAGGACGACGCGGGGGCGGCGGCGCTGCTGGAGGTCGTGGGGCAGCTCGTGGACCGGGCCCGGGCCGCGGGTGAACTGCGCGCGGACGTGACGGTCGCGGACGTTCTGCTGGTGATCGCCACGGCAGCGCCTTCGCTGCCCGACGCGGCGCAGCAGGCGGCGGCGTCGGCACGGCTGCTGGACATCCTGCTGGAAGGTCTGCGTTCACGGCCCGCGAGGTGATGTTCGCGCCCGTGGGCTCATGCTCGCGTCCACGGGCGCAGCGCACATGGCCCGCGGGGTAGTGCTCGCGCCTGTGGGCTCATGCACATGGCCCCGTGGGGTAGTGCTCGCGCCCAGCCCGTCCGACGATCCTGCCCCGAATGGGTGATGGTTACTGCTCCGGTGTGCGAAAACACCCCGGATGAGTGGTTGCTTTCCCAGGCGGGGTTGTGGTGACCGACCGTATGGCACGCTTGCCCGGTGTTCGGGAGCGACGGCGTGTACGGGGGCCTCCGCGATGGGTGTTGACGGGCGGGACGAGCCGCGCGGGAGCGGGGAACCGGGCGCGAGTTCGGCTCCTCAAGTGCCGAGCCAGGGAGGCCCGTTCGCGGGCGGACCGAGTCGCTCGGAAGCTCCCGGCGGCTCGGGCGCGCCTGGCGGTTCGAACGTGTCCGGTGGTTCGGGTGTTCCGAGCGGCTCGGGCTCGTCCGGCAGTTCGGGCGCGTCCGAGAGCACGGAGGGCACCGCAGGCAACGCCGAACCGAGCGTGCCGCAGCAGCGGAACCGCGGCGGCTCCCTCGGGGACGCCGCCGGCAGCGGTGACACGGGCGGCGATACGGGCCGCAGCGCCTCGGACCGCGACACTGCGGGCCGTAGCGCCTCGGACGGCAGCGCCGCAGGTAGTGGTGACCCCGCACGTAGCGGCGGCGCAGACAGCAGCGGCAGCGGTACGGGCCGCGATGGCGCGAGCCGCAGTGGCGCGGTCGGCGGTGGCGTCGGCGGCGGCATCGACGGTGAGGACGGCGACGGCTCGGCAGCACCGCCGTCGGACACCGAGTTGGTGGCCCGTATGCGGGGCGGCGCGCTGGACGCGGACGCCGCGCACGCCAACGCGGCGTATGAGGAGTTGTACCGGCGGCACGCCGACTCGGTCCGCCGGTACGCCCGTAGCTGCTGCCGGGACGACCACACCGCGGAGGACCTGACCAACGAGGTCTTCGCGCGGACGCTGCAGGCCGTGCAGCGCGGCGCGGGCCCGGACTCCGCCGTGCGCGCGTACCTGCTGACCACGGTGCGGCGGGTCGCCGCGGCGTGGGGCAAGACCGCCAAGCGGGAGCAACTGGTCGAGGACTTCGCGGTGTTCGCCTCGTCCTCGGCCCGCACCTCGGCCTCGGACGAGGAGACGCTCGACCTGGGCGCGGACGTACGGGCCATGCAGGAGGCCGAGGCGTCGCTGGCCGTGCAGGCGTTCCGCAGCCTGCCGCCGCGCTGGCAGACCGTGCTGTGGCACACCACCGTCGAGGAGGAGTCGCCCAGCGAGGTGGCGCCGCTGCTCGGGCTGACGGCCAACGCGACGGCGGTACTGGCGCACCGGGCGCGCGAGGGCCTCAAGCAGGCGTATCTCCAGGCCCATGTGAACACGTCCCTGACGTCGGGCGGCGACTGCGCCCGGTACGCGGACCGGCTCGGCGCGTACGCGCGCGGCGGGCTGCGGATGCGCGCCGAGCGGGGGCTGCGCAAGCATCTGGAGGACTGCGCGAAGTGCCGCACCGCGGCCCTGGAGGTCGCGGACGTCAACGAGCGCATCCGCCTGCTGCTGCCGGTCGCCGTCATCGGGTGGTTCGCCGCCGCGTACACGGTCAAGGCCGCCGCCGGCGCCGCCGTGGGGCTGGCCGGCGCCGGTGCCGCCGCGGGCGCGGGGGTCGCGGCCGCCGCCACCGGGGGCGGCGCGGCAGGAGGTTCGGCGGGCGGGGCAGCGGGCGGGGTGGCAGGAGGTTCGGCGGGCGGGGTGGCGGGCGGCGCCGCCGCGAGCGAGGGGCTCGGCGCGCCCGCGAAGATCGGGATCGGGGCGGCAGCGGTGGTCGCCGCGGGCGCGGTCCTCGCCTACGCGCTGACCAGCGGCCACCCCGACCCGCCGAAGAAGCCACAGGCCAAGCCCACCGCGGCACCGGTCGTACCGGCTCCCGAACCGACGCCCAAGCCCAAGCCTCCGGCCGCCAAACCGCCGCCGCCGAAGCCATCGCCGAAACCCAAGCCGCCACCCCCGAAACCGACGCCGGCGAAACCCGAGCCCAAGCCGCCCGCGCCGAAACCACCGCCCCCGAAGCCGACGCCGAAACCAGAGCCGCCGTCACCGAAGCCGACGCCCAAGCCCACTCCCCCGGCGCCCGCTCCGGCCGCCTACCAGCTCAACACGTTGCGGTACGCGGGGCTGGGCGACGGCACGAAGCCGGAGGTGCGGCCGGGCGCGAGCAGTTGGCTGTGGCAGCGCTGGGGCCTGCGCATCAACGACACGAAGTACGGGCACGGGGTCACCGTGCACGCCCCGTCGTCGGTGACCATCGACCTCAACCGCCCCTGCTCGTCGTACGACGCGGTGGCCGGGGTGGACGACATGACGCTGGGCCTGGGCGAGGTCCGGTTCTCGGTGTTCGGGGACGCGGCGCGGCTGTGGCGGTCGGGTGTGGTGCACGGCGGGGACCCGGCGGTGCCGGTGCATGTGCCGCTGACGGGCCGCAAGACGATACGGCTGGTCGTGGAGTCGACGTCCGCGATGAGCACGGTCGCGGTCGCCGACTGGGCTCAGTCCCGGCTCAACTGCCGGTAGGGGCGGGCGGAGGACGGACGGGCCCGGTTCGGGCGGACGCGATATGCGGGCGGACGTACGCGAGAGGGCTCGTCCGCCCCCGGCGGCGGGTGCCGCGCCCCGCCCCGTCCCCGGCCCGCGTCAGAGCCCGCCCCCGGCTCGTATCAGAAACCGCTCACAAGGTGGGCCGCGGCATGACCCCGCCCGCGACCGCCCGCTGCCGGGGCGCTTCCGAGCCCGTCCAGCAGCTGCCGCGGCGGGAGAGCAGGCGGCGCAGCCACAGTTCGGTGGAGACCAGTTCCGCCAGCCCGTCGAGCGGCAGGATTTCGCCCTCGGCCGCCGCGCGCAGGGCCTTGCGGACCACTCGCGCCTCGACCAGCCCGGCGTCGGCCAGCAGCGGTGTCTCAAATATTTCCACCAGGCGTCCCACGGACATCCGCAGCCCCGCCCGTACCGCTGCCGCATGGGAGGCGTGAGAGGTGGCGCCCCAGCCGGGCGGCAGTTCGCGGATGCCCGAGCCGGCCAGGACGGCGCGTAGGACGGAAGCGCGCGCCCCCGGTTGCACGCGGAGCGACTCGGGGAGCGCGCGGCAGGCCCGTACGACCTGGTTGTCGAGGAACGGCGCGTGCAGGCGCTGGCTGCGCACCTCCGCGGCCTGCTCGAAGATCCGGTGGTCGGCGGCGTGCCGGGCCAGGGCGGCGGAGGCGCGGCGTTCGCCGGGGCGCCGGAGGCCGCCGGGGCGGGCCGCGGCGGTCCCCAGGCGAACCGATACTTCAGCAAGCGCCTCGCCCGTGAGCCAGCGCGCGGCGGGGCCCGGCCGGAACCAGGTGAGGGCGGCCAGGGAGGCGCCCACGGCCCCGGGGACGACGGGCTCCAGCTCCGAGCCCGGATGGCCGGCCTCCAGGAGCCGCCCGGCGGCGGCCTCCAGACCGTCCTTGTAGGACGTACGGGCCAGCTTGCGCGCCGCGCGGTAGACGGTGAACGGGACGAAAAAGGAGTGCGCGGCGGGCCCGTCCGCGCGCGCGAGCGCCGAGACGGGGCGCAGCAGATGCCGGCGGCGGCGGTCCATCAGCAGGTCGGCGAGGCGCGCCGGGTGGGCGTCGAGCACCTGGCGGGCGCCGTGGCCCACGAGATGGTCGGCGCTGCCCGCGGTGAGGCGCCGGCGGTGGCGTTCGGCGGTGACGAGGGAGGGGCCGGGTTCGTCGGTGAGGGGCCCGGACTCCAGGTCGGCGTAGGGGAGCGCCTCTTCGCCCGCGGTGACGACGACGTGGTGCAGCCGGGGGTTGTCGGCGATGGCGCGGGCCCGTTCCAACTCGGCCTGGCGGGAGCGGCCGTTGCCGGTCGCGAGGTCGTTGAAGGTGACGGCGAGCAGCCGCTCGCCCGCTCCGCTGCCGTGGCCGAAGAGCGTGCCGGGGACGCCGGGCAGCCCGGCGGCCAGCAGCGCGAGGGTCGCGGAGGCGCTGCCTCCGGACAGGTCGGCGCCGATGCCGGGCGCCGGCCCGCCGCGCGAGGCGCGCCGGTACGCCGGGCCCATGCCCGGTACGGGACCGGGGTCGAGGTCGCCGAACTCGGTCTCCGGCGCGTGCCGCGGTGCGTCGAGTCGCGCCCGTACGGCCTCCACGAGAGCTTCCCGGACGCCGGCCACCGCGTCGTCGGCGGCGAGTTGGGGCGCCGCGACGGCGAGCGAGGCCGTCGGCTCGTAACCGATGATGTCGCGGGCGCCGTCCCGCAGTACGAGCGCGTGGCCGGGCGGCACGCGCCGCACCCCGAGGTAGGGCGTGCCGTCGCCGAGCGCCTCCGGGGAGTCGGGGCAGGCGAGCAGGGCCGCGAGGTGGCCGACGTCCAGTTGCGCCTCGGCCAGGTCGGCCAGCGGCAGGGCCGCGGTGGCGTAGGCGGTGCCGCGGTCCCATTCGGTGTGGAATACGGGGCGCGCTCCCGCCAGGTCGCCGGCGACGGTGATGCGGCGGCCGACCTGGGCGACCGCCGTGTAACTGCCGCTCCACGCCGTCAGGTGGCGCAGTGCGCCCCCGCGCGCCGCCAGCAGGCCGACGCGCAGTTCCTCGTCGCTCGCGCCGCAGCAGCCGAGGACGGCGAGGCGGGTGAAGGGGTCGGCCTGGACGACGCGGACCTCGTCGGGCCGCCAGTCCCCGACTGCCCACAGCGGGTCGGGGTCGCCCCACAGGAGCTGCGCGCCGACCGGATGCACCGTGGAACCGTCGGCCCCGGCGCCTCGCCGGGTAGCACGGGGACCGGTCCCGGAGGCGGCACTGCTCCACCCCACCAACCACCGCATCGCCGCCTCCACAGGGTGTGGACAATCAACAGTTTGCAGTCATCATGCACAAGAGGCTGACAGTTTCGGCATCGCTCGGTCAGCGTGTTGATCGCGCCTTATCACCCAACTCGGCCTCAACTGGGGCGAAATGCCGCACCGCCATGGACCGTGCTGGGTCCATGCTGCCATGAGTGGGGCGCGTGAGCGGCGCACCGGAGGCACGTAGGAGGCGTGCGCCGGATGGCGGCGCGCGGGGCGTGCGGGAGCGGGGCGGGTAGCCCTGGGGTTACGGAGGGCGGGTGTCCATGGGGGCCGCGCGGGCTCAAGAATGGCCAGTAGGCCGAAAAAGACGCATAAGAACGGAAGATGCGGGCGCGAGAAAGGAAGGGGCGGCCGGGCTGTCGCGCACTGGGCTGCCGTGCGCCGGACTGCCGCACACCCGGTCCGACCCATTGGGCCGATGCGCACCAGGCCGTCACCCGCCGGACCGCCCCCTCCCCGGCCCGGGCGGGAGTTCGGCTCGTACGCGCATGCCGGCCACAACGGCATGCGCCATATTCAGCCAAACTCGGCCGCGCCCTACTTGGGCGCGCGCGTCCCCGATGCCCGGACCGCGATGTCACAGTCCGGGAGGCGGACTCCGCCCCCCGGACCGTTCCGCCGCCCGCGGGGAATGAGGCGACGGTGTCCCCCAGCCCACTCGATCCAGTACAGCGGGCCGACCCACGCAACTTCCATGGAAGCGCTCCCGCGACGACCCGGGCAGAGCGCACGGTAGGCGCACGGCCACACACAGGCGGAGCACATGCCCCTCTCTGCACGTGCATGTGGACCAGATTCCCGCCATCCGAGCCTTGACCTCTTAACGGTCGGGATGCGGGGAACTACGCTGGGTTTACGAATGCCTCGCGCCTATGCCGGGGCGGCCGTCGGTGCTGGCGAGGGGTGCGTATGTCCAGGGAGCTACGCGGGCCGAACGAGAAGCTCGGGACCGTACTCGCCCTCGCGGGGATCAGCAACGCGGGTCTCGCGCGCAGGGTCAACGACCTGGGCGCGCAGCGCGGATTGACGCTTCGGTACGACAAGACGTCGGTCGCCCGGTGGGTGTCCAAGGGCATGGTGCCCCAGGGGGCCGCGCCCCACCTGATCGCGGCCGCGATCGGCAGCAAACTCGGCCGGCCGGTGCCCCTGCACGAGATCGGCCTCGCCGACGCGGACCCCGCACCCGAGGTCGGCCTCGCCTTCCCGCGCGACGTCGGCCAGGCCGTACGGGCCGCCACGGACCTCTATCGGCTGGACCTGGCCGGCCGGCGCGGGGGCGGCGGGATCTGGCAGAGCCTGGCCGGTTCCTTCTCCGTCAGCGCGTACGCCACCCCGGCGTCCCGCTGGCTGATAACCCCGGCCGACGGCTCGGTGGCGCGCGAGGCGCACCAGGCCGCCAAAGAGGCGGACGCGGGCGGCGGCTCGGACGGCTTACCCCAGCGCGTGGGCCACTCCGACGTGTCCAAACTGCGCGAGGCGGCGGACGACGCGCGCCGCTGGGACTCCAAGTACGGCGGCGGCGACTGGCGTTCCTCCATGGTGCCCGAGTGCCTGCGGGTCGACGCCGCGCCGCTGCTCCTCGGCTCGTACAGCGACGACGTGGGACGTTCGCTCTTCGGCGCCACCTCCGAACTGACCCGGCTGGCCGGCTGGATGGCCTTCGACACCGGCCAGCAGGAGGCCGCGCAGCGCTACTACATCCAGGCGCTGCGGCTCGCGCGGGCGGCGGCGGACGTGCCGCTCGGGGGGTACGTACTGGCGTCGATGAGCCTCCAGGCGACGTACCGGGGGTTCGCGGACGAGGGCGTGGACCTCGCGCAGGCCGCCCTGGAGCGCAACCGCGGCCTCGCCACGGCGCGCACCATGAGCTTCTTCCGGCTGGTCGAGGCGCGCGCACACGCGAAGGCGAACGACGGCCCCGCCTGCGGCACGGCGCTGAAGGCCGCCGAGGGGTGGCTGGAACGGGCCCGGCAGGGCGACGGAGACCCGTCGTGGCTCGACTTCTACTCCCATGAGCGGTTCGCCGCCGACGCGGCGGAGTGCTACCGCGACCTGAAAATGCCGCGGCAGGTGCAGCGCTTCACCGAACAGGCGCTGTCCCGGCCTACGGAGGAATTCGTCCGCTCGCACGGGCTGCGGCTGGTCGTCTCGGCCGTCGCCGAGCTGGAGTCGGGCAATCTGGACGCGGCGTGCGCGGCCGGGACGCGGGCGGTGGAAGTGGCGGGGCGGATCTCGTCGGCCCGTACGACTGAGTACGTGCGCGACCTGCTGCACCGGCTGGAGCCGTACGGGGACGAGCCGCGCGTCGTCGAGCTGCGGGAGCGGGCGCGGCCGCTGCTGGTCACGCCGGCGTGAGGACGGCGAGCGGGGCTGGGTGCTGCGGGGGCGGGACGGGATTGGCGGGCGTGGCTGGGTGCCGCCGCCCGGGCGGGGTGTGCGTGGCTGGATGCCGCCCGGGCGGGATGGGTGTGGCTGAGTGCTGCCCAGGCGGGACGGCCGGGGCGTGCGGGGCGGGGCTCTGCCGGGACGGGCGGGCTGGGTGAGGCTGCGGCCGGGGGCCGTCGGGATGGGCTGCGGAGGTTGCGACGGGGTCGGCGGCGGTTGCGGCGCGGTCGGCCGGGGTCGCGTAGGGCCCGGCGGGCGTGGTCGCGGCGGGGCGGACCGTAGCCGCGCAGAGCCCGGCGGGCGTGGTCGCGGCGGGGCTGACCGTAGCCGCCGGGGGCCCGGCGACGGAGATCGCGACGAGGCTGAGCGTGACCGCCGAAGGCCCGGCGGCAGCGGGCGCGGCAAGGCCGACCGTGGCCGCCGAGGGCCCAGCAGCAGCGGTCCGAACCCGGGCGGCCCTTGGATTTCACCCCATTGTCAGCGGCATTGTCAGTGGCACGCGCCATGATGGGGAACGCTGGGAGAGGGGCCGGTGCGGCGCCTCGGGGGATTCGGGGCGGGAGGTGACGTGGTGGCGGCGTACGAGTGCGATGTGCTGGTGATCGGGGGCGGGATCGTCGGCCTGTCGACGGCGTATGCGATCACCCGTGCCGCGCCCGGGACCCGCGTGGTCGTGCTGGAGAAGGAGTCCGGTCCGGCCCGCCATCAGACGGGCCGCAACAGCGGCGTGATCCACAGCGGCATCTATTACCGGCCGGGGTCGCTGAAGGCGCGGTTCGCGATGCGGGGCGCGGCGGAGATGGTCAAGTTCTGCGTCGAGCACGGCATCGCGCACGAGATCACGGGCAAGCTGATCGTCGCGACGGAGCGGGCGGAGCTGCCGCGGCTGCACGCGCTGGTCCAGCGCGGCCGGGAGAACGGCATCCCGGTGCGGGAGCTGGGCCCCGCGCAGATAGCGGAGTTCGAGCCGCACGTCCGCGGGCTCGCGGCGATCCACGTCGGCACGACCGGCGTGTGCGACTTCGGCTCGGTGGCGCGGCGGCTGGCGGAGCTGGCGACGGACGCCGGGGCGTCGGTTCGCTACGGGGCGGAGGTCCGGGTGATCGGCCGGCGCGGGTCGGCGGTCGCGGTCCGTACGGCGGCGGGCGAGGTCGTACGGGCGCGGGCCCTGGTCAACTGCGCGGGGCTGCGCTGCGACCGCGTCGCCCGGCTGGCGGGCGACGATCCGGGCATGCGGATCGTGCCGTTCCGCGGGGAGTACTTCGACCTGCCCCCGGCCCGTACGGACCTGGTGCGCGGTCTGGTCTACCCGGTCCCCGATCCGGCGTTCCCCTTCCTGGGCGTCCATCTCACCCGAGGCGTCGGCGGGGGCGTCCACGTCGGGCCCAACGCCGTTCCCGCCCTGGCCCGCGAGGGGTACGACTGGCGGACCGTACGGCCGGGGGAGCTCGCCGGGACGCTGGGGTACCCCGGCGCGTGGCGGATAGCGCGCCGCCACTGGCGCTATGGTGCGGGCGAGCTGCGCCGGTCGCTGTCCAAGCGGGCCTTCACGGAGACGGTGCGCCGGCTGCTGCCGGAGGTGGCCGAGGACGATCTGATACCGGCGGCGGCCGGGGTGCGGGCGCAGGCGGTGCTGCGGGACGGGACGCTCGTGGACGATTTCCTCTTCGCCGAGTCGCCGCGGGTGGTGCATGTGCTGAACGCGCCGTCGCCGGCGGCAACGGCGTCGCTGCCGATCGGCAGGGAGGTGGCGCGACGGGCGCTGGCCTCGATGGCGGGCGGGTAGCGGGCACGAGGGCGAGTGGAGGGCACGAGATGGGGACGGGATGCCATGAACATGGCAGACATGCCATCTACAGGGCTCGCTCCCGCCCAGGTTCCGTAGAATCGAGTGATTGTGTCCGAGAACCCCACTGCGAACCCCAGTGCCGCCCCCGCCGTGCCCGAGGCCGACGAGGGGCGCGTCCGCGACCGCCGCGAGCCGATGTTCCCCGACGGCCCCGCGCCGGACCCGGCGGGCTCGCACCATGAGCGCCGCATCCGCTCGTTCCAGCCGCGCCGCAGCCGCGTAACGGCGGGCCAGGGCGACGCGCTGCGCCGCCTGTGGCCGAAGTGGGGGCTGGACATCGACGGGCTGCGTCGGCTGGACCTCGGGGAGCTCTTCGGCGACCCGGAGCTGCCGGTGGTCCTGGAGATCGGGTTCGGCATGGGCGAGGCGACGGCGCAGATGGCGGCGGCCGACCCCGGCACCGGCATCCTGGCCTGCGATGTGCACACGCCGGGCCAGGGCAATCTGCTGAGCCTGGCGGAGCGGAACGGCCTGTCCAATGTGCGGGTGGCCAACGGCGACGCGATCATCCTGCTGCGCGAGATGCTCGTACCGGACGCGCTCGCGGGGATGCGGGTGTACTTCCCGGACCCGTGGCCGAAGAAGCGGCACCACAAGCGGCGGCTGATCCAGCCGGAGTTCCTGGCGCTGGCCGCGACGCGGCTGGCCCCGGGAGCGGTGCTGCACTGCGCGACGGACTGGGAGCCGTACGCGGAGCAGATGCTGGAGGTGCTCGACGCCGATCCGCACTTCGAGAACGTGCAGCCCGAGGGCGGTTACGCCGCGCGCCCCGAGTTCCGGCCGCTGACCCGGTTCGAGGGCCAGGGCCTGGACAAGGGCTATGTGGTCCATGACCTGCTGTTCCGTCGCCGCTGAGCACTGATCGCCCGGTTGTCGGCCATAATCCGACTATCTCCCACTCTCCCCTGGTTAGGGTCTTCGAGTGCCTGAGTCCCCGCCTCCCCGACAGCCGACCGACCACTCCGCCGCGGCTCCGCCCTGGGGCCCGAGCCCGTCCTGGGGCCCGAGCCCGTCCTGGGGCCCGGGCGCCTCCTGGGACCCGAGTGCCTCTCGGGACCTGGGTGCCTCTCAGGACCCGAGTGCCTCTTGGGGCCCGGGTACCTCTTGGGGCCCGGGGCCGAGTGCCGGAACGAGTGCCGGACCGGCCGCGTACCCGGCGGCTCCGCTCCCGATACCGGCGTACGAGCAGCGCCCGCAGTTCGCGGCGGTGCCGGCGCCGTCCGGCTGGCGCTACAAGCCGCGCCGGGCGCTGTGGGAGAACAAGGCGCTGCGCGCGACGGCCCTGATCCTGCTGCTCGCCCTGTCCGGACTGGTGATCCTGGCGCTCGTACGCGAGCAGACGGGCACCGAGGGCTTCCTGGTGGGCCTCGCCCTGGCCGTACTGCCCGTACCGCTGCTGGTGGCGGCGTTCCGCTGGATGGACCGGGTCGAGCCGAAGCCGTGGCGCGACCTGGTCTTCGCGTTCACCTGGGGCGCGTGCGCGGCGACCCTTGTCGCGCTGCTGGCCAACGGCTTCGCCACGAAATGGCTGCTGAGCACCATAGACGTGTCGCGGCATGCCGACGCGAATACGTGGGGCGCCACGTTCGTCGCGCCGGTGATCGAGGAGTCGGCGAAGGCCGCGGCCGTACTGCTGCTGTTCCTCTTCCGCCGCCGGGACTTCAACGGGATCGTCGACGGCGTCGTCATAGCGGGCATCACGGCGACGGGCTTCGCGTTCACCGAGAACATCCTCTACCTCGGCAACGCCTTCGCCTCGGACCAGAACTTCGGCTACTCGGGCATGCAGTCGACCACGATGGCGACGTTCTTCATCCGCGTGCTGATGTCGCCGTTCGCGCACCCGCTCTTCACCTCGATGACGGGCATCGGCTTCGGCATAGCGGCGACGTTCGCCCCGCGGCGCCGCCTCCTCCGCGTCCTGGTGCCGCTGGCGGCCCTGCTGACCGCGATGGTCCTGCACGGCGTCTGGAACGGCGCCTCGACCCTCCCCGGCCTCGGCTTCCTCATCGTCTACGGGCTCTTCATGGTCCCCGTCTTCGGCGTGCTGACCTGGCTGACCGTCTGGTCCCGCCAGAACGAGCTACGGACCATACGCACCCACCTCCCCGCCTACCAGGCCGCCGGCTGGCTCACCCCGCCCGAGCCCATCGCCCTCTCCTCGATGCGCGCCCGCGGCATAGCCCGCCACCTGGCCCGCCGCACCGGCGGCCCCGAGGCGGCCCGAGCCGTGACCGAGTACATCTCCTTCGCCACCTCCCTCGCCTTCCTCCGCCAACGCGCCTACCGCGGCGCGACGGGCCCGGACTTCACGGCCAGGGAACAGGAACTCCTCCACCACCTGTGGCAACGCAAGTCGACAGCCCAGCCGGCTCTGGCTCATGCGATGCCGCAGCCTCTGTGGCCTGGGCCATATCTTGGGAACGGTCACCCCCGGGCCCAGTACGCGCCCCCGATCTATCCCCCGCCTGACAGTCCTCGCTGACGTCGGCTCCAGGACAACACACGACACGGTGGATGCCCTCTCCGCCAGGTGGAAGAGATACCAGCCAGCGCGCAAGACCACAGTGGCAGGAACCCACGTGCATGAACGGCTGGAGAGTTCTACTGTCTTGTAGACCCCAGACGATCAGCGAGGGAGCAGCACTGTGCCGGATGATGCGAGAGACCCCGCAGCCAGCCTCTTGAACGCCCTCAGCTCACTCCGAGTTGATCGCTCATCAGGGCAGCCTGCGCGGCATCTACCGATCGCCCTGCTGTGGGCAATCGGCCGTGCGGCTAACCAACAGAATCGCCTCGTTTCCTGGCATGAAGCTCAGCAAGAACTACAACCGCTATTCGAGACGTATAGCCGCCATGGCTTCGCCTCCGGCCCCGAGTACCCCTTTGTTGCACTCGGCCAGTCCGGCTTGGGGGAGTTCTCTGGAGCTCAAGGAGAAATCCCCGTAACGCATGGGCCATCACTCCGTAGTTGGTTGGGAAAACAAGACCCCAAGGCAGGGCTTGAGTCGGCCGCCTATGAGCTGCTCGCGTCGAACCAAACAGTTCGCGATCAAGCAGTCGAAGTACTGCTAGACACGTATTTTTCGAGTGACACCCACAGAGATCTACTCAAAGCCACTCGGCTAGCAAAGGTCGAGTTTGACGGATACGGCCACCCCCCACGCATCCCCAAAGGGGCAGAATTCAAAAACCGCAAAGCCCTTGCAGCAGCGGATGTGCACCGCCCGATCCAGTCAGGGATCTGGGGAAAAGAAAAGGAAGAAGCAAAATCTATCGTCGTATCTGGAGGCTACGAGGACGACCAAGATTACGGCGATAAAATCATCTATACGGGACAGGGCGGACAAGACGAGTCCGGGCGCCAGGTAAGAGACCAGACTCTCACACGCGGGAATGCCGCGCTGGTCAACAGTATCGCGACAGGCAGGCCCATTCGAGTCATCCGAGGCGCCCGAGGCAACCCAGACCACTCCCCAAAATCCGGCCTCAGGTACGACGGGCTATTCCGTGTGGAACAGCACTGGAGCCAGCGAGGAAAGTCCGGATTCCTCGTTTGGCGATATCACCTGAGCGCGGTCAAGTCGACAGATGAAAACGCAGCAATCAACGCTTCTCACATAGACCCACCCAGCCAAGAGAAGAACCCAGGAAAAGACTCCCCGGAGCGCAAAGCAACGATCACTCAGCGCATAGTTCGAAGCACGGAAGTGGCGAACCATGTAAAGCAACTACACGACCATACGTGCCAAGTATGCGGAACACGCATTGAAACCCCCACCGGAGCCTACTCCGAAGCCGCCCACATCCGCCCGCTAGGGCGCCCACATGATGGGCCAGACAGAACCAACAACGTCCTCTGCCTCTGCCCAAATCATCACGTAGCATTCGATTTCGGAATGATCACAATTGATTCAAACAGAAGAGTAATTGAACACGGATCAGCACATCATGGTTATGTATTGCGTGAGCACCCACAACACCTCATAGACGATAGGCATCTCGCATACCATCGCGAGCACCACGAGGAGAATAATCCCGTCGCCAATAATTAGGTCACTGGATTCCAGACTCCCCAGCGTTCGGCCACTGCGCTGATGAGGCCGAGGCCGCGGCCTTTTTCTGAGTTGGGAGTCGCAGCCAAGAGGGTGGGGAGGGCTCGGCGGTCCGGGTCGCGGACCTCGATGCGGAGGTTCGGGCCGTTCATGGACAGGGCCAAGGTGGTGGGCGTTCCAGGCCTCATTTGTGTGATGACGTCGGTGACGAGTTCGCTGGTGCGGAGCTAGGCCGCATCGATGAGGGCCTGCAGCCTCCATGTCGTCAGACGCATGCGGATGATTCGCCGCAGGGCGGCCACTTCCTTGGGCTCGGCCAGGAAGGGAATCTCCCAGGCCAGCTCCGCGAGGACAACAGACTCACCTGCGCCCAGGTCGGGGAGGCGCTCGACTGGAGTGGCTCCAAGGTCAATCGTCTGGAGACGGGGCAAGGGCGAGTGCAGCCGTCGGACATCGATGCTCTCTGCCGTTACTACGAGACCTCCGACGAGCTGCGGGAACTGCTGAAGGCTCTCGCCAAGGAGTCGAAGACCCGCGGGTGGTGGCATGCGTACGGCGATGCCGTGCCGGCTTGGTTCTCCGTTTATGTCGGGTTGGAACAGGCGGCTTCAGGCCTCCGCACGTACGAATGCGAGTTTGTTCCCGGGCTGCTTCAGACGGCGCAGTACGCGCGGGAGTTGCACCGTGCGACGACGCAGTC
Source organism: Streptomyces sp. NPDC050610 (assembly GCF_040654875.1). Lineage (NCBI taxonomy): Bacteria > Bacillati > Actinomycetota > Actinomycetes > Kitasatosporales > Streptomycetaceae > Streptomyces > Streptomyces sp. NPDC050610. The sequence goes on from NZ_JBFAIV010000047.1 coordinate 21,080, forward strand.
GCACCCGGATGACACGGAGCGAATGATCGCCGTGCGCATGGAGCGTCAGGCCCTGCTCACCGCTCCCGTGCCGCTGGAGCTGTGGGCCATCGTGCACGAGAGCGTGTTGCGTCATGTCGTCGGGGACGCCGAGGTGATGCGTGAGCAGTTCCAGCACATACTGGGCATGACCCAGTTGAAGAACGTCACGGTCCAGGTGCTGCCGTTCGATGCCGGGACTTATCCGGCTACCGGAGCCTTCACGCTCCTGGGGTTTCCCGAGCAGGAGGACCCCGATGTCGTGTACCGCGACGGTCTCTCGGACGCGGTCTACCTGGAAAGCTCACAAGACATCGCTCGGTACACGACGGCTTTCGACAACTTGCGTGCGTTGTCTTTGAGTCCGCGGCGTTCGAGTGACCTGATCAGACACGCGATGCAAGGACTTTCCTGATGACCGGTTCAATACCTCTCCGCTGGCGCAAGAGCAGCCACAGCAATGGCTCCGGCGGCAACTGCGTTGAGATAGCCGTCCCCCGCGGTCCCCGCGACGGGATGCTGGTACGCGATTCCAAGGACCGGGAGGGGACCGTACTCGGGTTCTCACGGCAGGCTTGGGGAACGTTCGTCGACTCCGTGCGGCGAGGTGCGGTGAGCTGACAGGGCGGGGCGGGTCGGGCCAAACCAGGCCAGGTCAGGCCAGGAATCCCGTCCTGCCCCCGGGCTCCTCGTGATCACATCGTCTCCACCCGCACCCCCCGCGGCGGCCCCGCCCGGTTCCCCGCCGCCAGGGCCTCGGTCAGCGCCGCGACCAGGGTCGTCGGGCTGTCGCGCAGCGTTGCGGGCGTGCTGGTGAACACGTGGACGGCGTGGGATTCGAGGCGTTGGCGGCGGGGGTGGCAGGGGTTGGGGTGGCGGAAGTGGTGGGCTGAGGAGTCGACCTCCAGGGCTACGCCCGCGCGGGGCCAGTACGCGTCGGGGCTGGCGATGAATTCGCCGGCGGCGGTGTAGAGGTCGGGGTTCCACAGTGGGGGCGGGAGGGGTGACCCTGCGATCACCGTTCTCGCCTGGTTCTCCGCCGACGATGCGACGCATGCCGTCAGTTCCTCCGCTGCCAGGGTGACCGTGGGGCTGCGGTCGAGGCCGGCCGCGGAGAGTTCGTCGATCAGGTCGCCCGCTGTGCAGAAGTCGCGCTGGACCGTTGCGGTGAGGATCGCCCGCAGGCCGTTCGGGCGGCCGGTCCAGCGGGCTGCCGTGTCGGCCGCGGCGCGGGCCGCTCCGGTGATGGGCATGCTGTCGACCAGCAGGTGCCGGGCGGGCCAGCGGCGTGTCCTGATGACGCGGACGTATCCGGCGTCGACGACCCGGCGGCCGTCCGGAATGAGGACCTCGACCGGTGCCAGCCGCGCCGCCTCGTGTCGCGTCGTGGAACCCGGGGCCATATGGAGCGCCGCCCGGCCCGTAAGGAGCGCCGACCTGCCCGAGAGCGGCGCCGCCGCCGCGCGCTGCCCCGCCGCGTACAGCACCGCCGCCAGCAGGCGCTGGATGGTGTCCGGCACGCCGGGGTGGAGCAGGTATACGCGCGGCAGTACGCGTTGCCACGGGCCGTTCTCGCGCGCCCTGTTCCAGATCGCGCCCTGGGAGACGCCCAGGGCGCGCAGTTGAGCGTGGGTCGCGAGGCCGCGTTGGCGGCTCACCAACCGGGACAGCGGCGCCCGGTCGTACGAGAGCGGTGTAGGCATGGCCCGTTGCTGCCCAGCAGGAACGGTGCCTCTTCCCCGAGTCCCTCGCGAAGTTCCTCGCGCCCCGCCCCGGAGCCCCGCGGACGTTCGCGCCACGTCATCGGGCGGCTTCCTCCGCGGCGCGTCAGCCGCCCACCGCCGCCGCCCCCGCCAGGCGTAGGGTCGAGGAAACGTTCGAGTTGTCTTGTCACGTTGTCTTGTCAGGTTGTCTTGTCACGGATCGTGGAGGTTGCGGGAATGGCTGGGGTTCCGACGTCTGTAGTGGCCGCTGGTGGGCTGGTCGGTGGTTACGGGGTGGCCCGCTGGACGAAGAAGCGGCCGCTGGGCGGGGCCGCGCTGGCCGCGGCCGGCGCCGTCGCGGCGCGGCAGTGGCAGCAGCGGTCCGGGACCGGCGCCGCCGCCGCGCTGACCGGGCTGTACGTGGCCGCCTTCGCCGGCTCGCACCCGCTCGCCAAGAAGGTCGGCTCCTGGCCCTCCGTCTTCGTGGTGGCCGGCGGCGTCGCCCTCGCCTCCTGGGCCGTCGAGCGGCGGGGCCAGGCCTGACGGGCGACGAGGGGGGGACGGGAGGCGGAGGGCCCCGGGCCGTACAGCCGTCTTCCGCACGGCCCGGGCGGAGCCGCTACCGCGACGCCTCCGTCAGCAGGTCCACCTCATCGGCCGTCAGCTGGAGGTCGGCCACCGCCAGCAGCGCCGGCAGCTGCGCCGTGTTGCGCGCGCTCGCGAGCGGGCACGCCACCGTCGGCCGGGCGGCGAGCCAGGCCAGGGACACCGTGGCCGGCTCGGCGTCGTGGGCCTCCGCGACCTTGTCCAGCGCTTCCAGTACGCGCAGGCCGCGCTCGGTCCGTACGTACTCGGCGGCGGTCCCCGACCGCGCGCTGTCCACGGCCGCGCCCGGGCGGTACTTGCCGGTCAGGAAGCCCGACGCCAGGCTGTAGTACGGGACCGCCGCCAGCCCGTGGCTCTCGGCGGTCGCGGCCAGGTCGCCCTCGTACGAATCGCGCGAGACGAGGTTGTACTTGGGCTGGACCGCCACGTACTTGACCAGCCCCTCCGCGTCGGAGAAGGCCAGCGCCTCCGCCAGCCGGTCCGCCGTGATGTTGGAGGCGGCGATCTCACGGACCTTGCCCTCCCGCACCAGTTCGTCGAGGGCCGTGATGAACTCCGACACCGGTACGGACGGGTCGTCGTAGTGCGTGTAGTAGAGGTCGATGTAGTCGGTGCGCAGGCGGCGCAGGGACTCCTCCACGCCCGCCTTGATGGCGTTGGCCGCCAGGCCGCGCCGCTCCGGAACGCCCGCGCCGACCTTGGTGGCCAGGACGACGTCCTCGCGGTTGCCGCGCGTGGCGAACCAGTCGCCCAGGACGGTCTCGGACTCGCCGCCCGAGTTGCCGGGGACCCACGCGGAGTAGACGTCGGCGGTGTCGATGAAGTTGCCGCCGGCCGCCGTGTAGGCGTCCAGTACGGCGAAGGACTCCGTCTCGTCGGCCGTCCAGCCGAAGACGTTGCCGCCGAGGCAGAGCGGATGGACGGACAGATTGCCGATCTTCTTGCGCTTCTCAGCCATAAGCCCATTTAACGCCTCGCACGGACGCGTTAACGGCTTGGACGGATTCACCCGTTCCGTTTTGGCCACTGCGGTCGCTGTGGTCACTATGATCACTGCGGCCGCTGTGGCCTCAAGTGGCCCGGCGCCACCGCCCGTTACGGCTTCATCCCGTGCTCCCGCAGCCACGCCATCGGGTCCACCGGCGTGCCCCCACCCGGCCGCACCTCCAGGTGCAGGTGCGGGCCGGTGACGTTGCCGGTCGCGCCGACCCGGCCGATGACGTCGCCCGCCTGCACCTTCCCTGAGTTCACGGCGATCGAGGACTGGTGGCAGAACCACAGCTCAGTGCCGTCGTCCAGGGTGAGCACCGTGCGGTAGCCGTACGAGCCCGCCCACCCGGCCTGCGTGATCGTGCCGCCGTGCACCGCCTTGATCGGCGTACCCGTCGGCGCCGCGAAGTCCTGCCCGGTGTGGTTGGCGGACCACATGTCGCCCGACTGGCCGAATCCGGCGGTAAGCGTGTACGAACCTACGGGCAGCGTGTACGCGGCGCCCGGCTTCACGAGCCCCTTCTCCGACGCTTTCTCCTGGGCGGCCGCTGCGGCCTTCTTGTCGGCCGCGTCCTTGGCCGCGGCCTCCTTCTCGGCCTTCGCCTTGGCCGCCGCTTCGGCCTTCGCCTTCTCCCCGGCGTCCGCCTCGGCCTTCCGCTTCGCCGCCTCGTCGGCGGCCTTGTCCGCCGCCGCCCGGACCACCGCGTCGCGCGCCTCACTGTCGGCGGCGGACTGCTGGTGCTCGGCCTGCTGAAGGATGCGGGCGCGGAGCGCCTCGCCCGCGTCGGCGACGCCGTTCGCCGCGTCTTCCGCGGAGAGGCCGATCCGGGACAGCGGCTGGTCCGCGCCGGGAGCCTCGGCGGCCTCGGCAGCCTCCGGAGCGGAGTCGTCCGCCAGGAGCGAGCCGATGCCCGGCAGGTCCTCCACGGCCGGCAGCTTCCCCGGCAACTCGCCCATCTGGTCGGCCAGATGCGCCAGGTCGGGCATGGATATCGGGGGCGCGGGGCGGTCCTTGGCGCTGGCCATCCCGCCCGCCCCGACCGCCGCGATGACGCCGACGCCGAGCACCGCTCCGCTACGGGCCATCGTGCCGCCGCGCTGCTTGCCGATCCGGTGCTTGCCGCGGACAGGGCCCGCGGAGTCCTCGGTGGGATTCCACTCCTCCCACAGCTCCGCCCCCCGCTCCCCCGACCAGCCCTCGTTGGGGTCTACGAGGTCTGCGGGGTCTACGGGATCTGCGGGATCTGCGGGATCTACGAAGTCGGCGAGGTCCGCGGGGCCGCCTGCGGGGCCTGCCACGAAGTCCGCTCCGGCGGCCGACGCGAGGCCGTCACCAGGACCGATGTCGATACCGGGGCCGATGTCGAAACCAGGACCGGTGTCGATACCGGAGCCGAGGCCGAGGCCGGCGCCCGAGTGGGCTCCATCGGCCTCAGGGCCGGAGCCGAGTTCCGCACCGGTGGGAACGCCGGACGGAGTGCCGGGAGCCGGCTCGAACGGAGGGGCGTAAGAAGGGGCGTACGACTGGTCGAAGGCCGACTGGTCGAAGGCCGACTGGTCGTAGACCGACGGGTCGTAGGCCGGGTCGTACGTCGGCTCGTCGAGGGCAGGCTTGTTGGACGCCACGGGGGCGCACTCCTTTCCTTCCTTCTCGCCTACCGGGTTAGCTGACGGGTTCGGAGCAGGAAGGTCTCCTACGGGCCCCTTCTCGCGAAGGCGCCCGACTCACCCCAAGGTTGGTGGTTCCCCGGTTCCCTGGTGCCTCGTGTTGCCGGTGCTGCCGATGGTGCTGGGTACGTACGGTGTGGCCGGTGTTGCTGGTGCCTGCGGGATTCGGCGAAGGCGCACGGTGCCGCCTCTTGCGGCGGTTGTGACGACCGCGCTGCGTTATCGAACGTTAATAGAAGCGAGACCCGGATACCAAGCTGTTGCCCGTAATCCGCGCAGGCTTTGGCGAGGACTTTATGGACACGCGTCGGCGAAAGCGGTCGAGTCGCCTCGCCTGCCGAAACCCCTCGGCGGCGATCGTGCGCCAGTCGTTATGCACAGGGATCAAGATCCACTACGCACCGTGTTCCCGGTCAGCATCGTGTTCCGACCCGCACCGTGTTCCGACCCGCGCCGTGTTCCCGGTCAGCGCCGTGCCCCCTATACGCGCCTATACGCGCCGGAATTCCGCCCTACCCCTCCGGCTCCTCCCCCGGCACAGCCGCCACCCCATCCCCGCAGCGCCGAATCGCCAGCAGCGCCATGTCGTCCGACGTCCCCCCGCCCGTATGCCGCGCCACGTCCGCGGCGAGCGCCTCCAGCACCAGGTCCGGCCCGTCGAACAGCCGCCCGTTCAGCCGGGCTTGCGGGTCGTAGAAGACGTCCCGCTTGTCCCTGGCCTCCGTGACCCCGTCCGTGAACAGCAGCAGCGTCGCCCCCGCCGGAAAGTCCCATACGTCCACCCGGTCCGGCCAGACGCCCAGGTCGCCCATGCCCAGCGGCAGCGCCGGCACCTCCGGTGTCGCCTCCACCGCCTTGCCGTCCGCGTACAGCAGCAGCGGCGGCGGATGGCCGCGGTTCACCACGCGCAACACCGCGCCGTCCGAGGCCGCCACCTCCACCTCCGCGAGTACGGCCGTGGTGAACCCCTCGAACTGGTCCAGCCCCTCCCGCCGCACCCCCTCCCGCTGCAACGCCCGTTCCAGCCGCGCGGCGAGCCCTTCCAGGGTCGGCTCCTGCTCCGCCGCCTCCCGGAACGCGCCGATCACGACGGCGACCGCCTCGACCGCCTCCAGGCCCTTGCCCCGGACGTCGCCGACGATGACGCGTACGCCGTGCGGGGTGTCCTGTACCGCGTACAGGTCGCCGCCGATACGGGCGTCCGCCTGCGCCGCCACATAGCGCGCCGCGACGCTCAGCCCCTCGCCGATTCGGTCCGGGGGCGTGGGCAGCACGGCCCGCTGAGCCGCCTCCGCGATGCCGCGCGCGGACTCCAGCTGCTGGTCGCTGCGGCGCACGATGCGGTTGATGCCGAGGGCGAGCACGGCGACGGTCAGGACCGTGGCGACCTTGGTCGCGGACTCGAACGAGTTCACCGCGCGGTGATAGGCGTTGGTCCCGGCCGCGGCGGCGACGGCCGCAACGGCGGTGGCGGCCGTGCCGCGCCGCCCGAAGAGCGGGGCGGCGACCAGCGGAGCGGCCGACAGGAACGGGGCCCCGGTGTACTTCGGCGGGGTCAGGAGGTCGAAGAGGACGCCGCCGACGATGAGTACGGCGGGCGCCCAGCGCGCCAGGCAGTTCGCGACGACGCCGCGGCGCGAGAGCCCGTTCGCGGGCGCTCCCGCGGGCACTCGTGCGCGGGTGCCCCCGCGTGCCCGGCCTCCGGGACCTCGCTTCCCCACCGTTCTCTCCTGACCGGTCCGTCCCGCGCGGCGCCCCTCCCAGGCTTCCGGCCGACGCCGCTCCCGGCGACCGCTGCTCATCCAATCGGGTGGCCGCTGCCCGCCCCCTCAAACGGGGCCGTCGACGGCGGATCGGAGCGAGGTACAGGCGTGAGCGCTGGTGGGAGTGGTGAGGCGGGGAGCGCGCGAGCCGCCGCAGCGGGCGCGCGCGTCAGGAGGGCCAGGCGCGCCGCAACACCGCGCGCCCCGCAGTCGGCGACACCCCCGCCCCCGGAAGCACCCCGCACCAGGCAGCGCCCGCCCCCAGCACGTCACAGCAGAGACGGGCAGGAAAGGACGGGCGCCGAGCGAGGACGGTCAAGGACGGGCAGAAACGAACGGTGGACAGACGGGGGTCAGCCAAGGGTCAGACAGAAGGCCGGGCGGATCAGCCAGAGTCAGACAGGGGCCAGCCAGAGACAGACAGAGACAGAGACAGAGACAGCCGTCAGGCCGCCGGAGTCCGTCCCCGCCCGCGCCCCGAGCCGCCGTTGCCACCGCTGCCGCCGCGCCCGCCGCCACCGGCCGAGCCCGAACCCGAGCCCTGGTACGTACGGCCGCGACCGCCCCGGCTGCCCCGGCCGCGACCGCCGGAACCTGAACCGGAGCCCGAGCCCGTACCCGTGCCCGGCCGCGAGGTCCGCGACTTCGGCTTGCCCTGGGGCTGCGCCGGAGCCGGGGGCGTGATGACGACCGGGACGCCGCTGGGGACGCGGGCCCCCGTGATGCGCACCAGCTCGGCGTCCTCCGGGCCCACCTTCGCGACCTGCGGGGTGATCTTCGCCGTGACCATCATCCGGCTCATCTCGCGCCGCTGCTCCGGCAGTACGAGCGTGACGACGGTGCCGGACTCGCCCGCGCGCGCCGTGCGGCCGCCGCGGTGCAGGTAGTCCTTGTGGTCGACGGGCGGGTCGACGTTCACGACGAGGTCGAGGCCGTCGATGTGGATGCCGCGGGCGGCGACGTTGGTCGCGATGAGCGCCGTGACCTGCTCCGTACGGAACTGGTCCAGCGTGCGGTTGCGCTGCGGCTGGCTCTTGCCGCCGTGCAGCGCCGCGGCCCGTACGCCGCTCGCCAGCAGCCGCTTGACCAGCCGGTCGGCGCCGCGCTTGGTGTCCACGAACATGATCACGCGGCCCTCGCGGGCGGCGATCCGGGTCACGGCGTCGCGCTTGCCGTCGTCCGAGACGTGCAGCAGGTGGTGCTCCATGGTGGAGACCGCGCCGACGGACGCGTCGACGGAGTGCGTCACGGGGTCGTTCAGGAAGCGGCGTACGAGCCGGTCGACGTTGCGGTCCAGGGTCGCGGAGAACAGCATCCGCTGGCCGTCCGGCCGCACCTGGTCGAGGAGCCGGGTGACCTGCGGCAGGAAGCCCATGTCGGCCATCTGGTCGGCCTCGTCGAGGACCGTGATGGACACGTCGCCGAGCGCGCAGTCGCCGCGCTGGATGAGGTCCGCGAGGCGGCCGGGCGTGGCGATCAGCACCTCGGCGCCGCGCGCGAGGCTGTTCGCCTGGCGGCCGATCGACATGCCGCCGACCACCGTGGTCAGCCGCAGGTTGACGGCGGTGGCGTACGGCGTGAGCGCGTCCGTGACCTGCTGCGCGAGCTCGCGGGTGGGGACGAGTACGAGCACCAGCGGGCGCTTGGACTCGGCGCGCCGGCCCGCGGTACGGGCCAGCAGCGCCAGCCCGAAGGCGAGGGTCTTGCCGGAGCCGGTACGGCCGCGGCCCAGGACGTCCCGGCCGTGCAGCGCGTTGGGCAGCGTGGCGGCCTGGATCGGGAACGGCTCGGTGACGCCCTCCCTGTCCAGCGTGGCGAGCAGCCCGTTGGGCATGTCCATGGCGGCGAAGGTCTCCACGGGCGGGAGCGCCGGGGTGGTGCTGACGGGCAGGGCGAACTCGCCGCCCTGGGACGCGGCCGGCCGCCGGTTCGGCTGCCGGCCGGCGGACTGGCGGCCACCGGACTGCCGGCTGCCGCCGAACTGGCGGCCTTCGCCGGACTGCGGGCGGGAGCGGGGCGTGCGGGCGGGGCGTTCGGAGCGGGTCATTCGAGAGGACCTTCCCTCAATGGGGTGGCACGCCTCAGGAACGACTTCGCGTCGCGAGCCCGTACCGAGACGGACGGGCGCGGAAAAAGCCGGGGCGCGCGGGGAGAAACTGGGCGGTGGTGCGGTGGAGCGATGAAGCTTTTCCGGAGCGGTGAAGCGCCGGGACAGCGATCGAAACGGCGATGAGGCCGTTGGATGAGGACGCAGCGATGGGGCCCGCACCCAGCGGTGCGGGCCCCATGGCGGTGGTGCAACGTCTGATCGAGCGATCAGGCGGCGACGATGTTCTCGGCCTGCAGGCCCTTCTGGCCCTGCGTGACGTCGAAGGTCACCTTCTGGCCCTCAAGCAGCTCACGGAAGCCGGAGGAGGCGATGTTCGAGTAGTGGGCGAAGACGTCGGGGCCGCCGCCGTCCTGCTCGATGAAGCCGAAGCCCTTTTCCGAGTTGAACCACTTCACGGTGCCGGATGCCATGTCTATCTCCTTCAATGGGGTGGGCCCCACACCGGAATAGACCGGCGAAAAACAAAAATGCGCCTTCGGCTACATAACCGTCAGGCGCACACGAGTTCATGGGTACCACAACTGCAACTCGAACAACCGTAGCACATCTCGGGCCCGGCTCGCGCCACGAGCCGGGATCGGGGTATTCGGATCAGAGTTCGACGCCCTTGGCCCGGGCGTGCCGGTCGGCGGCCACCTCGGCCTCCGCCTCGTCCAGATAGACCTCGCAGACCAGCCGGCCGCCCTCGGTCATGTTGTGCTCCAGCTCCCACAAGCTGACCTCGCCGCCGCCCTCCAGCAGAAAGGCGTGCTCGTAGAACCGGCACCAGGTCGTGTCCCGCCCGCAGCCGCGCCGCCGCGGCTTGGTGATCAGCGAGATGTGGTGCCCCTGAGCGGCCTGGAGCAGCTCGCGGACAACCTCGCCGGGGCCGTCCTCGTTCTCCGCGCGGCGCAGCAGCCGGCGCGCGTGGTCCGGCGAGTCCTCGGCCGCGTACTCCCGCCGCGGCTGCGTCGGCACCATGGCCAGCAGCAGCTCCTCCGCCAGCCAGGGCGGCAGCTCCTCGGCCTCGGAGGCCGGGCCGCTGCCGCCGATCCACTCGTGCACGCGCCGCTCGGCGCGGTCGAGCGCCGCCTCGTCGGTGTACACCTCGTACAGATACCGCTCGTCGGGGCCGGCGTCGTGCTCCAGCTCGTACAGCAGCAGGCTGCTGCCGTCGGCGAGCAGGAAGATGTGCCGGTACGTGTTGCACCGCAGCGGCCGGGGCAGTTCGTTGCGCTGCCGGTACGAGCGGAGCTCGGCCTGGTGCATCAGCGCGGTGCCGAGGCGCGCGAGCACCGGCTCGTCGACCTCGAACCCGTTCTGAGCACGGGCCAGCAACTCCGACAGCTGCCCCGCGGGCGCGCCGCACCCGCCGCCGCCCTCGCCCACTCGCGAGTTCTCCATGAATCCGCACCTCCCGGCTCTCGCCGAACCCGCCCCGCGCACTTGGTCTCGCGCACTTACGGTAGCGGCGCGAACACGCACCACGGGCCGGATTCGGCCGAAGTGCCTCCGTATCTACGTCGCTCCCGTACCGCATACGTACTGCCCGCGCACGTCAGACGGGGTTCAGGGGGCGCGTGGGAGCGCATCGGCCGGATTCCGGGCGCCGCCGCCCGCCCGGCACACGGACCGCGCGCTCCGCCCCGGCACGCGCCCCACCATTCGCCATGGTTACGTAGCTTTCATGAGCAATGACCCGATCCGTCCCCCTGACCTGTCGGACCGGCCCTACCGCCTGACCGCCGAGCGCACCATGGGCGCATCGCCCGAAACGCTCTACCGCGCCTGGACCGACCGCTTCGACAGCTGGTTCGCCGCCCCCGGGTCGGTGCTGATGGCGGCGGCCGAGGTGAACGCGCCGTTCTTCTTCGAGACGGAGCACAAGCCCGAATCCCAGGACCGGGTGCGCCGCCACCCCCACTACGGGCGGTTCCTGCGGCTCAAGCGGCCCGAACTCGTCGAACTGACCTGGGTCACCGGCGCCGGCGGCACCGAGGGCGCGGAGACCGTGGTGACGGTGGAACTCACCCCGCGCGGAAGCGGTACGGGCGGGACGGGCGGCACGGGCAGTACGGAAGGTACTGGCGCGACGAGCGGTACGCACCTGCGGCTCACCCAGGCGGGCTTCCCCCACGACAAGGCGCGCGACGGGATGGCAGACGCGTGGCCGATGGTGCTGGAGCAACTGGACCGGCGCACGTCGGAGTGACGGGTGCACGTACAGGCCGCGACACGCACGGGGGGACAGGGGGATGAACGTCGTCTCCCGCGCCGCCGCGAGTCGCGTCCCCGCCGCCCCACGACTCGCCCACAGAGGCGCCGAACCGCAGGCCGGGCGGCCGATCCTGCGGTGTTCGCGGTGGGCCATCAGGGGCTCGAACCCTGAACCAATGGATTAAAAGACCCGGCGAACACGGGACTGACGATCCCGCGTAGTCCCCCGGAGTCTCGTTTTCCCTGGTCACGGGACATGTGGCTGACGCCGGTTCCAGCTCCGGACCAGCCTGTGTCACGCCGTCCGCTCACGCATCGCTCACGCATGGCGGGCGGCTGACCAGGCATTCGGCGTCGATGCTCACGCCTGGGCACCGCAGGTCAAGCAATGCCGGACGGCCACTCGCTCGGCGTTCCTCTCAGTCGTAGTTCGCAAAAGAACACCAAGAGATCCCGGTTCACAATCGCGCGAGCGTTCAACACGTTCACGCTTCCGTGGCGATGGCTCCCTTTCCCGCTTCGGCCCGGTGGCGCTTTCTGGAAGGAGACCTTCTAACGGGCCGCCTGCGAGCGGCTCCCAGAGCGCGAGGAGTCATCGCCATGGTTCCACCGTCCACTGCACACTCGCCCGTCAGCATGTCCCAGGAACCGGTCGCGGTGATCGGTGCGGGGTGCCGTTTCCCGGGTCGGGCCGACTCGCCGGCGGCCCTGTGGAACATGTTGTGCGAGGGAACGGACACCGTCGGGGAGGTGCCGGAGGACCGCTGGTCGGTGAGCGATCTCGCCGATCTCGAACCGGAGACGTTCGAGCGCGTGCGGCGGGGCTGCTTCCTGGAGTCCGACGTCGGCGCCTTCGATCCGGCCTCGTTCGGGATCAGCCCGGAGGAGGCCGCCTGGGTCGATCCGCAGCACCGGCTGTTCCTTGAGGTGACCTGGGAGGCGTTCGAACACGCGGGTATCCGGTTAGCGGGCTTGAGCGGTTCGCGTACGGGGGTCTTCGCCGGTGTCTACAGCGACGACTATCTGCTGCGCATCCGCCCGCAGCCGCAGGAGCTGAACGCGTATTACGGACTGACGAACATGCACGGCACGTTGGCGGGGCGGGTGTCGTACCTGTGGAATCTGCGGGGCCCGAGCCTCGCGGTGGACACCTCGTGCTCGTCGAGCCTGGTGGCGGCGCACCTGGCCTGCCAGAGCCTGCACCGGGGGGAGTCGGACCTGGCGGTGGTCGGCGGGGTCCAGCTGCTGCTCTCCCCGGAGTTCACGGTGGCGGAGGCCCGTATCGAGATGCTGTCGCCGCATGGCCGGTGCCGGTCCTTCGACGCCGACGCGGACGGTTTCGTACGGGGCGAGGGGTGCGGCGTGCTGATCCTGAAGCGGCTGGCGGACGCCCAGCGCGACGGCGACCGGGTGCTGGCTGTGCTGCGCGGCTCGGCGGTCAACCAGGACGGCCAGTCGACCCGGCTGACAGCGCCGTCCCAGGCGGCGCAGGAGCAGGTGTTCCGGCAGGCGCTTGAGGTGGCGGGCGTGGACGCGGCCGAGGTGGGGATGGTCGAGGCGCACGGGCCGGGCACCCCGGTGGGGGACCCTGTCGAGTTCGGGTCGACCGCCGCGGTGTACGGGCAGGGGCGCGACCGGTGCGCCCTGGGGTCGATCAAGAGCAACATCGGGCATACGGAGCCCGCCTCGGGAGTCGCCGGCCTGCTCAAGGCGATCCTGGCGGTCCGGCACGGACAGGTGCCGCCCTCGCTGCACTTCGGCTCGTGGAATCCGCAGATGTCGCCCGAGGGGACGCGGTTGTTCGTGCCGCAGGAGGTGACCGACTGGCCGGTGACCTCCGGGCGGCGCCTGGCGGCGGTGTCCAGTTACGGCGTGGGCGGCACGAACGCCCAGGTCATCGTGGAGGAGCCGCCCGCCCCGGCCCTGCCCGCCGCAGAAGGCACGGATGAGTCGCTGTCGGGAGAGGACCGGGCGGACCGGCCGGAGGTGTTCGTACTCTCGGCCGGGTCGGACGCGGCGCTGGCGGCCTCGGCCGGGCGGGTCGCGGACTGGCTGGAGGACGGCGGCCGCTCGGCGCCGCCGCTGGACGTGGCCCACACCCTGGCGCTTCGGCGCACGCCCGGCAGGCACCGGCTGGCCGCGGTCGCCGCGAAGCCGCAGGAGCTCGCGACCGCTCTGCGCGCGCACGCGCAGGGCGAGGAGGCGGAGAACGTCGTGGCCGGGCAGGCGGCCGCCGAAGCCGGGCCGGGGCCGGTGTGGGTCTTCTCCGGGCAGGGGTCGCAGTGGGCCCGGATGGGTCATTCCCTGCTGGGGTCGGACGCGGCGTTCACCGCCTCCGTCGAGGAGTTGGAGCCGCTGATCGCGGCGGAGACCGGGCTGTCACTGCGCGAGGCGCTCGCCGACCGGCAGGTGGTCGAGGGCTTCGCCCGGGTGCAGCCGGTGCTGTTCGCCATGCAGGTGTCGCTCGCGGCGATGTGGCGGGCGCACGGAGTGGAGCCGGCGGCGGTGATCGGGCACTCCATGGGGGAGATCGCCGCGGCGGTGGTCGCCGGGGCCCTCCCCCTCCGGGACGGTGTGGCGATCGTGTGCCGCCGTTCGCGGCTGGTGGCGCGGACCGCCGACGGCGGGGCGATGGCCTCGGTCCAGCTCGGCCAGGACGAGACGGCCGCAGCGCTCGCGGCAGCCGGCGCCGACGGCGTGAACATCGCGGTGCACGCATCCCCCGGCTCCACCGTGATCGCGGGAGACCGGGACCAGGTCGAGGAACTGGTGCGGGGCTGGGAGGAGTCGGGGGTGCCGGCCGCCCGGGTGGCGGTGGACGTGGCCTCGCACTCACCGCAGATGGATCCGGTACTGGAGTCCATCCGCACGGAACTGCCCGAGCTGTCGCCCGCTGCTCCGGCGGTGGGTTTCTACAGCACCGTGCGCGAGGACCCGCGGGCCGTACCCGCCTTCGACACCGCCTACTGGGTGGACAACCTGCGCCGCCCGGTGCGGTTCGCCGACGCCGTCGCGGCCGCCGTCGAGGACGGCCACCGGCTGTTCATCGAAGTGTCGCCGCACCCGGTGGTCCTCACCACGGTGCAGCAGAACCTGTCCTCCGCCGCGGCGGAGGCGGTGGTCCTGCCGACTCTGCGGCGTGACGAGGACGAACGCCGCGTCTTCGCCGCTCAGCTGGGCCGCGTGCACTGCGCCGGCCACCCGGTGGACTGGAGCCGCTGCTACGGGCAGGGGCAGCTCGTCGAGGTGCCCCCCACCACCTGGGAGCGCGAGCACTACCTGCTGGAGCCCACCCGTGTCGCGGGCGCCCATGACTCCGCGGGGGAGCATCCGCTGCTGGGAGCCCACCTGGCCGATCCGGACGGGGAAGGGCTGCGGTGGTGGCAACCCCGGCTGAGCCCTTCACAGCTCCCCTGGCTGGCGGATCACCGGGTGGAGGACGTACCGGTGTTCCCGGCCACCGGCTACTGCGAGAGCGCCCTGGCCGCTGCCTGCGCCCTGTACGAGGCCGAGCCCGCACAGGTCCGCGTCACCGATGTGCGGCTCCGCGCGGTGCTGCGGGTCGCCGACGACGCGCCGGTCACCGCCACGGCCACGCCCCGCTCGCCCGACCACGCCCGCTGGAACCTCGTGACGCGGGACGACAGCGGTATGCGGACCACGCACGCGACGGCCGCTCTGCGCCGCACCGGGCAGGACGCGGAGGCGGTCGTACGCCCCGCGCCGGCGGATCTTCCCGGGCTCCGGGAGAGCCACCTCACGCCGCTGGAGGTGGAGGAGTTCTACGCCACCCTGCGCGGGCACGGCGTCGAGCACGGCCCGGCGTTCGCCGCGTTGCGCTCCCTCCACCTGGACGCCGGGAGCACCTCGGCCCTCGCCGAGATCACGCTGCCGGACGAGGCGCGTCCCGCGTCGTCCCGGATGCACTGGCACCCGGTGGTCTTCGACGCGTGCCTGCAGACCCTGGCCGCCGCCTGGACGGCCTCCGGAAAGCACGGTGGCGGGCTGTCCCTGCCCACCGCCATCGGCGAGGTCCGCGTCCACGACGCCACGGGTTCGGGCCGGTACTGCCTGGCGCGGCTGGAAGAAGCCGACGCCGACGGGTGCACCGGCTCCGTCCAGTGGCTCGCCGCGGACGGCACGGTGCTGGCCGACGCCACCGGCGTGCGCTTCGCTCGATCCGACGCACGCGGCGACCGGGAGATGTTCAACAGCCGCCTGCTGGAGGCGCAGTGGCCGGAGGCCCCCCTGCCCCAGGAGCCGCTGGAGGCGTCCGGCCGCTGGCTGCTGGTCACCGAGGACGGACCCGACCCGCGCGCCACCGGACTGGCCGAACGCCTGCACCAGCACGGCGCGGAGTGCGACACGCTGGCCTGCGGCCTGGACCTGACCGCCGAACAGCAGACCGCGCTGTTCACCCGGACCCTGGCCCAGCAGCCGCAGTGGCGGGGCGTGGTGGTCCTGCCGGGCGCGGCCCGCACCGAGGTCGACACGCTCACCCTTGAGCAGTCCGAGGCGCGCGTGCGCCGCCTGGCGATGCTGTGCAAGGCCCTGGCCGACGCGGAGGTGGACGATCCGCCGCGGCTGTGGTCCTTCACCGCCGGCGCCCAGCAGATCCTCGACGCGGACGTGGTGGATCTGCATCACTCGGGGCTGCAAGGGCTGATACGGGTCCTGGGCTACGAGCATCCCGAACTCGCCCCGGCCAGCGTCGACATCGACGCGCACACCACCCCCGACCAACTGGCCGCGGAGGTGCTGACCGGCCCGCGCAGCGAGGACGAGGTGGCCTGGCGCGACGGGCGCCGCTACGGGGCTCGGCTGTGCAAAGCGCCCCTGACCGAGGACGAACGGCAGACGCGCTCCGTGCGCTTCGGCCGCGACGGCTTCGCGCTCGACATCCGCCGCCCCGGCGATCTGGCGAGTTTCGAGATGGTCTCGCGCCCCCGGCGGGAGCCGGGTGAGGACGAGATACAGATTCAGGTCCTGGCCAGCAGCCTGAACTTCATCGACACCCTCATCGCGATGGGCATCTACCCGACCGAGGACCCGGCCCTGGGCGAGCTCATGCTGCCGGGCCGGGAGCCCACCATGGAGCTGACCGGCATGGAGTGCGCCGGTGTGATCACCGCGGTCGGCAGCGGCGTGCACCGGCACCGGGTGGGCGAGCGGGTGGTGGCGCCCATGCTGGGCTTCGGGGGCGCGCACGCCTCGTTCGTCACCGTTCCGCAGGACTGGGCCTTCGCCCTGCCCGACGACATGGACACCGCCACCGGGGCGGCGCTGCCGACCGTGTACGTCACCGCCTGGTACGGGCTGGTGCACCTGGCCGGCCTGCGCGAGGGCGAGAGCGTCCTCATCCACGCGGCGACCGGCGGGGTGGGCCTGGCCGCGGTGCACATCGCCCGCGCGCGCGGAGCCCGCGTCCTGGCCACCGCCGGCACCCCTGCCAAGCGCGACTACCTGCGCTCGCTGGGCGTCGAGACGGTCTTCGACTCCCGTTCGCTGGACTTCGCCGACCAGGTACGCCAGGCCACCGGCCGGCACGGGGTGGACGTGGTGCTCAACTCGCTGGCCGGACCGGCCCAGAAGGCGAGCGTGGATCTGCTGGCCCCGCAGGGCCGCTTCGTGGAGGTGGGGAAGAAGGACATCTACAACGACACCCGCCTGGGCCTGTACCCCTTCCGCCGCAACATCACCTTCCACAGCGTGGACCTGGCCCTGCTGTGCCATGTCGACCTGGGCCTGGTCCACCGCCTGGCCACCGAGGTCCTCGACGAGATCTCCGCCGGACGTCTGCCCGTACTGCCGTGCACCGCCTTCCCCGTCGACGACGCGGAGACCGCCTTCCGCACGCTGGCGAACGCCGAGCACATCGGCAAGGTCGTGCTCACCTGGCCGGAGGACGGTACGGCCACGGCCGTGCTGCCGCCCGAGGAGATCCCCCTCGCCCGCCCGGACGGCAGCTACATCATCACCGGCGGGCTGGGCGGACTCGGGCTGCTGATCACCGCGCACCTCGCGGAACGCGGCGCGGGCCACATCGTCCTCAACTCCCGCCGCGAACCCAGCCCCTACGCCCGCCAGGTCCTCGACCCGCTCCGCGAGGCGGGCACCCGCGTCACGGTGGTCACCGGCGACATCGCCGAGGAAGACGTGGCCGAGCGCCTGGTGGCCGCGGCCACCGACGGCGGATACGTACTGCGGGGGGTGCTGCACGGCGCCGCCGTCGTCGAGGACATCACCGTCGACCGGTTCGACCCCCGCATCCTGCACCGGGTGTGGCGGCCCAAGGCCCTGGGAGCCTGGCGCCTGCACCAGGCCACCCGGCAGCACACTCCCGACTGGTGGGTGGGCTTCTCCTCCATCGCCTCCCTCTTCGGCGCGCCCGGACAGGGCTCCTACGCGGCTGCCAGCTCCTGGCTGGATGAATTCCTCACCTGGCGCACCGCACAGGGACACGTCGAGACCAAGGGCATCAACTGGGGGATCTGGAGTGAATACGGGCGCGGCGTGGCGCTGGAACAGCGCGGCTACGCCTCCATTCCTCCCGCCGAGGGCGTCGCCGCCTTCGAGTACCTCCTGGCGCACGCCCGGCGCCGTACCGGCTACGCGCCGACCTCGTTCACCGACTGGCTGGCCTCCTTCAGCGCCCTGGCGGGGAACTCCTTCTTCGCCGACCTGATGGACGACGCCCACGACGGCGCGAGCGCGGACGCCTCCCTGCTGCGGACGCTGCGCACCGCTGACGAGGCCGCCGAGCGGTACGAGGTGCTGGGCGCCCACATCACCGAGGAACTGGGCACCATCCTGCGCCGTGACCCGGCCGCCATCGGCCCCACCACGACGCTCTCCTCGCTCGGTCTGGACTCGCTGATGGCCCTGGAACTGCGCGTACGGCTGGAGCGGACGCTGCAGGCCGCCATCCCGCGCATCGTCATCTGGACCTCGCCCACCGTGGAGGCCCTCGTGGAGAACATCCTGACCAACCTCAACGACCATCTGGGCAGGTGAACCATGACCCGCACGGCCCGCTACCGACTCGTCGACGGCCCTCCCGAACTGGTCCGGCACCCGCGACCGCCCGACCGGCAGGACCCGGAACGGCTGACCATCCGCTGGCGCAACGGCTACGAGCACTACGAGCTCGATGAGGCCGCCACCCGCGCCTCCCGGCACCCGGTCTACAGGTGGAGCTACCGCACGATGATCGCCGAGTAGACCGCCGCCCCGCACCGCCCGCCCCGTCCTTCCCAGGGAGCGCCCCGTGAGGAGCCTGTACGTCGACCTGCCCGCCGGACGATTCCACTGCCGGCACTGGACGGGGCCGGGCGCGGGGCGCCCCCCGCTCGTCCTGCTGCACGGAGCCCTCGACTCCGCCGCCACCTGGCACCGCATCGGGCCTGAACTGGCCCGGCACGCCGAGGTCTTCGCCCTGGACCAGCGGGGGCACGGCGCCAGCCCCCACCCTCCTCGCGGCCACTACGATTTCCGTCAGGCCGCCGACGACCTCGCGGCGTTCCTCCGGGAACTTCGCCTGATCCGCCCGGTCCTCATCGGGCACTCCTGGGGCGCCGCCGTCGCCCTCGCCCTGGCTGCCCGGGCGAACTACACCCCGGACACGAGCGCCCTGTCCGGCCTGGTCCTCGAAGAGCCGCCGTCCTCGTTCGCCTCACCGCTCCTGCGCGAATTCGCCACAGCGGGAGAGGAGTTGATGGGCCTGCCCGACCATCGCCGGGCCACCGTCGTGCGCGGCATGTCCCCATGCCACAACTCCGCCGCGGCCGAGGCGACCCTGGACGGCCTGCGCCACACCACCCCTGAGATCTTTCACAGCATCATGGCGGACGGCGCCGCCGCCGGTGACCTGCTGCCACTGCTCGCCCGCGTCACCGCGCCCGTTCTCGTGCTGCGCGCCGACCCGGCCGTCCGCCCCGGCATCGACCCGCTCGCCTGGGGGCGTGCCCGCCGGTACCTGCCCGAACACGGCCGTCTCGCACAGGTCCCCGGAGCAGACCACACCATCCACCACAGCCGCACCGCCGACTATCTCCACGCGCTGCGGAAGTTTCTGCGCACCCTCCCCTGAAGCGAGGAAAGGGCACATGGCAACAGCGCAAGACCACATCGAGCAAGTCAAACAAATCGTCGACGCGTTCAACACCGGAAAAGAATTCCCGGCCTCACTCACAGACGAGCGGCTGGACTACAAGGACTGGGGCACCGGGAAGGCGTCCTCCACCGCCGACGAGTTCATGGAATACGCCACGGAGTGGTTCGCGGCATTCTCCGACATGACGTTCGGGAACGATGACATCATCGCGACGGACCGTGCGTGCGTGCACCGCTGGTGGATGAAAGCCACGCTGACAGGAGATTTCTCCCCCTTCCCGCTCGTCAGTAAGGGAAAACGAGGGAGCAGCGTCATCCTGCACGGTTCGAGCACCTACGAGTACGACAGTGACGGCAAAGTCGTGAAGTGCTACGAGTACTACGACATGCTGTCGCTGCTCCGCCAGGTCGGAGTGGAGATTCCCTGATCGGACGGGCCGCTTGCCGCGGAGCAGATCCCGGCACGCGGCCCCCGGCAACCCATGGAGCAAGCATGCGAATCCACGGATCCACCGTTCTTCTGACCGGCGCCACCGGACTCCTAGGCCAGGCATTGGCCCATGAGATGGCCGAACGAGGCGCAGACCTGGTGCTCACCGGACGCCGCCCGGACGTCCTCGACCCGCTGGCCAAAGAACTCGACGCCCGCGCCGTCGCGGCCGATCTGTCCAGCCCCAAGGAAGTCCGCCGCCTCATGAAGGCCGCGGGCGAGGTCGACGTCGTCATCGCCAACGCCGCGATGCTGGCCTTCGGGCTGTTATCCGAATTCACCGCGGAAGAAGTCGACTACCTGCTCGACATCAACCTGCGATCCCCCGTGCACCTGACGCGCCTGGCAGCCGAGCACATGGTCGCCCAGCAGAGCGGACACCTGGTGTTCATCCTCTCCGTGGCCGGGAAGTACGCCTCCCAGCGTCTCTCCATGTACAACTGCGCGAAATTCGGCCTCCGCGGCTACAGCCGTGCCCTGCGGCAGGAACTCCGCCCCCACAACGTCGGCGTCTCCTCCATTCTCCCCGGCTATATCCGGGAGCCGCACTCCACCAAGCCGGAGGTGAAACTGCCGCGCTGGACCGGAGGATCGAACAGTCCCGAAGAAATCGCCCGCGCGACCACCCGCGCCATCGAGCGCGACCGCGGGGAGACCGTCGTCTCCCCCCTTCCGGTACGGCTCAGCGCGTCGCTGGCCGCGCAGGCCCCCGACCTCGCGCACGCCCTGTTCCGCCGGGTCGACTACGACCGCGTCGCCCGCGAGATGCACGCGGGCGGGAAGGTGCACCGATGACGCACGACCAGCGCACAGCGCACCACGGCGGTCAGACCACGACCGCCCACTTCGCCCCGGAGGAATACCGGCCCTCCCGCGACGCGGACAACCCGCTGTCCCCCGCTTTCTGGGAACGTCAGCCGCACGACCGGAACCCGGTCTTCGCGCGGTTACGCGCCATGGACACCCCGCCCTTCCTGCGTCGCCCCGCATCGGGAACCTGGCAGATGGATGACGGCTTCTACGCCCTCACCCGCTACGACGACGTCGTGGCAGCCGGCCGGAACACCGAAGCCTTCAGCTCCGAACCAACCGCCCTCACCCTGGACTCCACGCCACCGCAGATGCGCCAGGACGAGGCATCCCTCATCAACATGGACAACCCCCGGCACGCTCGTCTCCGAAAAATCGTGGCGCGCGCCTTCACCCGGAAATCCATCAACAGGCTCGAAGCCGAAATGCGCGCGACCGCGGGCCACATCATGGACGACCTCCTGAATCGTGGCCCCTGCGACTTCGTCCAGCACGCGGCCGGCCGCCTTCCGCTGGAGATCATCTGCTCCATGACCGGAATACCCCGGTCGGCGCGCGCGGACGCACTGCGGGCCGTCGACACGCTCCAACGCTTCAACGAAATCGACAGCCGCCTCGACCCGTACGAACTCACCGAAGCGCTCGCCACCTTCCGCACCCTCATGAGCGACCTGGTGCACGAGCGCCGCACCCACCCGACAGAGGATCTCGTCTCCGCGCTCGTCACAGGGCTGCCCGGAGAAGAAACCCTCAACGAGACCGAAGTGGCTTCCTTCTTCCTCACCCTGGTGGGAGGCGGCAACGAAACAGTGCGCAATACCTTCTCCCAGGCACTCGTCCTGCTCACCGAAAACCCCGAACAGCGCAGGCTCCTGCTCGGTGATCTACCGGCCCGCCTCCCCTCCGCCGTCGAAGAACTCATCCGCCACACATCCCCCGCGGCCTGGACCCGGCGCAACGTCATCCGCCCCGTACAACTGCGCCAGCACACGTTCCAGCCCGGCGACAAAGTCATCCTCTACTTCGCCTCCGCCAACATGGACGAATCCGCCTTCAACGCCCCCGAGAAATTCGACATCCTGCGAGAACCCAATCCCCACGTCGGCTTTGGAACCCCCAACCCCCACTACTGCATCGGCGCCCACCTCGCCCGCCGGGAACTCACCGCACTTCTCACCGAACTCCTCACCCGCATCCCCGACATCCGAGCCACCGCACCACCCACCCGCCAATCACGCGGAGTCATCCAGGACATCACCTATCTGCCGTGCGCCTGGGGCAGCGCACGCTAGCCAGCGCGCCGCCCGCCGCCATGCCCCGCCCCGTCACCGGTGGGGCCACGGTGCAGGGGCAGCAGGGGGTGCCGGGGATCGAAGGTCGGTGGCTGCCTGTTCGGCCTCCACGCAGCCGAGGTGGGCGAGCAGACGGGAGCGTCTCCGTTCAACGTGCGGTGGAGACCGCGTCTTCCAGGCGCTCGCGCAGGGCGCAGATGTCGCCGCTGGCGGCGTGGGGTTCGGTTTCTTCGTGGAGTTCGCTGAGGCGGTCGGCGATGCGGGTGCTGTGCAGGCCCTCGGCGATGGTGAGTGCGGTGGTCGCTTCCTGGCAGGCTCCGGCCAGTTCGCCGACGGCCAGGTGGGTGCGGGCGAGGCCGATGTGGTCGAAGGCGCGGGAGCGGACGCGGCCTGCGGGGCGCAGGCGCAGGGCGTTGTTCAGCAGGGTGAGGGACTGGTCGGCGCGTTGGGTGCGGTGGGGGCCGGAGGCGTGTTTGGCGGCGATCTGATGGGCGACGCCGAGGGTGGCGCAGAGTTCCGCTTCGTCGAAAAAGGCGGTGTGCGGCGGCTCGTCGTCCGGGCGGATGCGGGCGAAGGCGTCTTCGGCTTCCCCGGCGGCCCGTTGGCTCTCTTCCAGGTCGCCGCGCATGGCGCTGAAGCGGGAGTGGAGGGCGGCGAGGATGGCGCGGGTGCCGGGACCGGCATGCCGACGGGCTCCGTACTGGGCGAGGGCGACGAGTTCGAGGGCGTCTTCGACATATCCGAGGTGGGACATCTGGCGGGCCATGCACTGGAGGATGTGCGCGCCGAGTTGGCGGTCGCCGCCTTCGCTGGCGGCGTGCACCGCGGTGACGAAGAGGCGCTGGGCGCTGACGTGGGCTCCGGCGTCGAAGGACATCCATCCGGCGACGCTGCCCAGGTCGGCGACGGCGCGGAAGAGGCGGCGGCCGGTGGCTTCGGTATAGGAGGCGGTGGCGAGCAGATCGTTGATCTCGCTCATCTGCGCCACGACGGCCCGGCGTGAGAGCACGCCGCCGTGCTGGTTGTCGGCGTCGCGGAAGGCGGCGGTCAGCGCCTCGATCGATTCGACCTGGGCGGTGCCCAGCATGCCGGGGCGGGCCGTGGTGTTCGGCAGGGTGGCAGGCTTCGCGGAGGGCCAGCGGCGCAGCGGTTCCAGGAGGGCGTCGGCGCTGTGGATCTGTGCGGCGTCGTGGCTGGTGCGGGTGTGCGGCAGCATCAGGTCACTCCGGGTCAGGGCAGCGATGGCGGCGATGGTGGAGGCCGGCTGCCACGGCAGATCGGCGCCGTGGCCGGGGAGCTGTTGCGGCCCGGGCAGGCCCACGTCCGCCGGGGTGAGCGGCAGTGCCAGCCGGGCCCCGAGGACCTGGGCGATGAGCAGCGGCACGGGCGGTCGCGGGCATTCCCCTGCGCGCCAGCGCCGTACCCGGCTCTCGTCCGGGTTGATGTGCCGGTGCCCTGCGGCCCGCGCCCCCGCGGTGACCGCCTGCGCGAGCTGGGCGTTGGAGAGCTGGGCCCGGTCCATGAAGTGGCTCAGGAGGGTGTTGGGCAACCGGCCGCCGGTCTGTCCCATCGGGGCCCTTCCGCCAAAGTGCCGACGAACCTTCCGAGCGTACGGCGTGCGGCATCTGGCAGGAACAACGCTCGTGGTTTCGCCGGTTGTTCGTCGGTTCGCGCGCCGGGGCGGTGCCGCGGTGTCCGCCGATGAAGCCACCGCCCTTAGCTGCACCCAGCACCGCTACGTCGTGACCCACCTGACCCATCATCGAACATATGTATTCCAGCAATGTGCCAGCGGAGGCTTGCCGTATGGAGCGTTCCGCTGATCAGCCGGCGCTCGCTCCGGCGGCGGCAAGCGGCTCGTTCTGCCCCTGCTGTGTCACATTGGGCGAGTGACTCCCCAGCCCGTCGTCGATCTCAGAAGACAGCCCGTCGATGATGTCCTCGACCGAGTCGAACAGGGTCTCGGGACGCGGCTGGAGCGGAGCACGATGGTACGCAAGCGCCGCAGCGTGGGCGTGCGGACGGAGCGTGATACCTGGGTCCGGGTGGAGCGCCGTGCGGCAGGCCGGATTGACGGGCAGGGCTGGAACGGCACCGAGGCCGCGGCTGCGCTGACCGGGGTCGCGATGCCGCAGTGGCTTGCCGGACTGGCCTGGCGCGCCCCGGACGGCTCGGCGGTATGGCGGGCGGATGAGACGACGCTGCTGCCGGACGCGCCGGTCAAGCCGGCAGGGGGTACCCTCACCGCGGCTCCGACGTTGCCGGACTCCTGGTGGCGGACGCTGAACTCGTCGCTGGACGCACTCGCCCGGGCCGCGACGACCCGGGTGGCGACGCCGGACACCGTGACCATCACACAGGAGGGCGTCACCAGCCTGATCACCGACGCCTTCGGCGCGGCGGTGGATACGACCGTCGAACGCTGGCATCCGGCGCACGCTGACCTGAACTGGGCAAACGTCACCGGCCCGACCTGCTGCCTCTTCGACTGGGAGGACTGGGGCGCGGCGCCGCGGGGGCTGGATGCGGCTTCGCTGTGGGCGGCGTCGCTGGCGGTGCCGGAGCTGGCCGGACGGGTGCGGTACGAGCGGCGTGCGGATCTGGGGAGTCGGGATGGCCGGCTGATGATGCTGTTCGCCTGCGCGAAGATCGCCGGGCCCTACGCTGACGTGGCTGACCCCAAGCTGGAACCTGCCCGTACGGCGGCTCGACAGCTCATCGCGGAACTCCGGTGACGACCGCCCGTTCGCGCAGCAGGCTCCGGTAGTGCGCCACCGCGGCGTCCTCCACCGGGATGCGCAGCGCGGCGTGCAGGTCCCTGAGGTGTTCGGGGTTCGTGGTCCCGACGGCGATGGCGCTTACCTCGGGCAGGCGGTAGGCCGCCCGGAAGGCGGCCGCGGCAGGTGACATGCTCGCGCTGGGGTCCTGGAGGAAGGCGTGCGCGGCGACCCGCTGCCACACCGGCGCGCCGGCGTCCCCGCCGAACGGGCTCATCCCCCACCGTGCCGTCGGCCGCCACCGCTTGGTCAGGGCGTCGGCGGCGTCCAGTGTGGCGATGCCCACCAGCAGGCCGGCGCGCACCATGAGGACGGGCAGGACAGGCAGGTCACGGCCGTACGCGGCGAGCAGCGGGGCCGGGTTCCAGGTGGCGATGCCCCACGAGCGGCACAGGCCGTCTGCCCTCGCGCGGGCCAGGGCGGCGCACGCGGCGGCCAGCAGCTCGTGACCATGTTCCGGCGGGCGGTGGTGCAGGGCGCGCTCCGGGTTGTGCAGGAGCACGGTGTCGGGCTCACGCCCCAGCTCCCGTGCGGACTGCTCGACGGCCGCGCGCAGCCGCTCGGGAGCGAGGCTGTGCTCCGCGCCGCCGGACCCTCCCGGGAAGAAGCCCACCTTCGTGGAGATGCCGAACTCGGGGAGCAGGTCGCTGTACTGCGCCAGGGTGGTGTGGGAGGCGAAGCTGCCGTAGTTGAAGGCGGTGTCCAGGGCAGTGACGCCGAGGTTCAGAGCTGCGGTCAGCAGGGCGCGGGTGGGACGAGTCCGGTGTAGCCCGAGGACAATTCGGGGGTCAGCGGTGCGCACAGTTCCTCCTCGACCAGGATCTCGGCGACCGTCATCACCTCCGCGACCGCGCGGGCGGCGGCTTCCTCCAGCCGTACGGGCCGGCCACTCAGCAGCAGCCGCAGCGCGGGCACCGCCTTCGGGTCGAAGACCAGGCGTTTGCCCGCCGCGGTCACCTCCACCTCCGCGCCGAGCTCGCGGATCCGGGGCGGGAACTCGGTGATGCACACGGCCCCCTCCAGGGGGCCGAAGGCGGCGACGAACGGCACGTGCCGGGCCGGGCCGGCGTCGTGCTGGACGGCGTCCAGGAACTCCGCCGTGCCGCGGGCCTCGATGAGGCGGGCGGCGGCTTCGGCCAGGCCCTGCTGCTGCCGGTGTTGCGCGTCGGCGGTTGCCCAGCGGTCCAGGTCGTGGCGGAACAGTTCGCTCTCGCGGGACCAGTCGGCCAGCCAGGCGAGCCAGGACACGCCGGTGCGCTGGGTGATGCCGAGGGTCATGTGCAGGCTGTGTCCGGCACCCTGGCCGGTGCGGGTGGCCTGGTGCCAGTAGCCGCGGGGGATGTGCATCACGTCCCCGGCCCGCATCACCCCTGACCAGACGCTGTCCTGGCCCGGCTCGTCGTTGCGAGCCGCGTCACGGTACATCGGCACCGGCCGGGACGCCCCGCGCACCTCCCACGTCTTTTCGCCGGAGAGCTGGACGACCAGCACGTCGTGATCGTCCCAGTGCAGATTGAAGCCCGATGCGTCGTTCGTCGTCAGGTAGACGTTGACCTGGACGCGCTCGCGCGCCCACCACTGCACGGCGCGGCAGGCGACCTCCATCGTCGGGTCGAAGACGTTGGCCTGGTCCAGAACCAGCGTGGCCCCGGCCGTGAGGAGTTGCCCCAGACGCCGCATGTTGGCCATGGGAACCGTCTGGCCACGGCGCGTGGTCTGGGTGGTGAGGTAGGTGTCGGTATGCAGCTGCTCGCCGTCCCGGAACGCGCGGATCTGCGGGTGCGCGACGCTGCGCCGCATCATCAGGTCCAGTAACCGCGACGGCGTGAGCAGCCGTTCGATCAGGCCCGGGTCGCTGATGTGGCCGCGGACGAACCCGGTGCCGAGCGGGCCGGTCCCGTTCCACCCGAGCGCCTTCTCGACAGCACTGACCAGCCGGTGTTGCACGCGCTCTCCCTGATGTCGGGCGGTGGGGCATGTCCGTACAGGAGCCTGCGAGCGGGGGAGCCGTGGGGCTCCTGGACACCTCTCACTCGGCGGGGTGGTTCAGGCCGTCACCGTCCGGCTGCGCGTCGCCGGTCGCATGGGGCGGCGGGTCGGAGCGGCTGGTGTCGAACCGGTCCTGCACACTCGTCAGGGCCTCCACCGCCCGAACCAGAGCCTCACGACGTGCGGGTGCTACGGGTGCATCTTCCATTGCCTGCACTCCCTCCAGTTCTCTGGATGGACAAGCCAACGCCCCGCGCGACAGCGGGAATTCGGGCCTGGCAAAAACACTGTGCGCTGAGAGCGTGTACGGCGGCAAGAGCGCACGGGCTCACTCAGTGCGTCGAAGCGATCCGCCTCGACGCTGCCGGGGGTTGCCGTCGCAGATCACCAGCAGGGCGAGCCGAAGGGCAACCTGCTCCTGCCGTTGACCCGCGGGCCATCGGCATGCGCACGACGACGGGGCCCTCAATAGAGAGAGCCCCGCCCGACAGCCGGTGTGCGCGTCGGCTAGTACTGCCGTTCGCCCAGCCCCGTTGATTTGAGGGCGGAAGCGAACTCAGCCCAGGCCGATCCGCTGAACAGCAGTGCGGGGCCTGCCGGGTTCTTGGAGTCACATACGGCTATCCCGTCGTCCATGCGAGCGCCCATGACACAGTTGCCGCCCTGGTTGTTGCTGTAACTGGACTTGAACCAGACAGCCCCGGCCAGGTTGTCGGCCCTGGGTGTGAACATCAGTATCAAAGCTCCTTGCTTGCCTGTTCGATCATTTTCAGGGACTCTTCGGGCCCCGGTGCGACAGCTTGAAGGTCGCTGAACGCCTCTTCGTACTTCTCCACGTCGTCCTCTCGGCGGCTGATGCCTGCCGACGCCAGGTTCTCGACGTAGACGATCGGTTTGAAGGCGCTGTCACGGAACCTGAAAGTGGCGAAGGGACCGTTCATTCCGGGATGTACCCCGATCGAGAACGGCACGACCTGCAACTTGATGTTGCTAAGCGCAGCCAGTTCGATCATGTGTAGGAGCTGGTCACGCATGACCCGAGGGCCACCCACCCTCCGGCGCAGCACAGCCTCGTTGATGACCGCCGTCAGCTTGAGGGGAGCCAGGGTGCGTTGGAGCGCCTCCTGTCGCATTACTCGTACGGCGACGAGCTTGTCGATGGTCTCCTCATCGAGCCCTGTGTGACCGCGCTGGTGAATCGCGCGAACGTAGGCTTCGTTCTGCAAGAGCCCCGGGACGAACTCGCTCTCGTAGGTGTGCGTGGATTGTGCTGTGGATTCCACTGTCAAGAACGCTTTGAACCCCGGCTTGATGACAGGTCGGTACTCCTCAGACTGCCACCAGTCCCGATTGCTCGTCGTGACCTGGGCATACCCCTCCAACATCGCCGTTGTCTCCGCCGATGCCCCATACAACTGGCACAGCACCCGGACATCGAGCACCGGGACCCTGCCATTGGCTGCCGTCTCCAAGCGGTTCACCTTGGAAGCTCCCCAGTGAAACCGCTTGGCGACTGCGGCTGCCGTCATGGCTGACTCGATCCGCAGCCGACGTAGCTCGCTGCCGAGAATGAACCGACACAGTGCTGGTGTTGCCGACTCGATCGGCCCGGTCATCTTGGTTCCTCCCGGTGTTAGCTATCAGTCTGACCTGGGATGTTCCACGTTGGCAACGCATATCCCGCAGCAGCGCGAACGATTCCGGCCTCGCGCGAACCCTCCCACGGGATAACGGAGTTCACCGCTCAAAGTCCGATGCAGAATTCTGCGGTGGATGTCCCACGGTATCGCTTCTGCTGGCAAGCTGTCGTGCAGCGGCCAGCGAGCACCCCCGCTGCATGTGCCGATTGTTCAGGCTTGCCCGACCACTTTCGCGGAGTCTGAGCAACTTCCTCAGCGCCACCCGATCTCGTTGAGGAACGCGCCGTGGCCGCTATGTACCCCCGCCTCGGGCGGAGCCACCCGTATCGCCGTGGAGGAGCCTCGCATGACCGTGCTGGAGGAACTGGAGGAAACCGCCTTCGCCGCCACTCCCCGCCGCGAGGAAGGCCCACCCCCCTACGCAAGGAGCCTGGAGACGCACGAACCGCCGATGGCTGAGGCCACGTGGCCGCGGAGTTCTCGGGAGATGATCCTGGCGACCGAGATCAGCCCCAAGCTGGTCCGCCTGTACCGCGAGGCGTGCCGCCGCATACTCGCTCACTGGGGCCTGGAGGCGGTTGCGGACGACGTGGTGCTGGTGGTCAGCGAGTTGGTCACCAACGCCATGGCCCATGGCGATGTCAGTCTCTACATGATGTACGCCGCCGACGGCACGCTATACATCGTCGTCTGCGACGGCACCCCGGCGCGCCCAGAACGCCTGGAACCTTCCCTCGATGATGAGCACGGCCGGGGACTGATCCTGGTCGAGGAGCTGTTCGACACCTGGGGAACCAGCGCCGACGGGAAGCACACCTTCGCCACCCTCCAAGTGTCGGCAGCGGCAGAGAGCGGCGACCGATGACGACCGCCGTCGATCTCGTCCGTGTCCGCGAGGCCATCGACTGTGCCCTCTCCGATGCGCCGCTGACCGCAGTAGAGGCCCGGGGTCTGCGCAACTGTCTGTATGCCTCCGTCACCAGGCTGCTTCAGCTCACCGAGGCGCGGCTGCGGGATGAGTGGCCGGACTCGGCGGGCATACGTGACGCGCGCCTGGCGATCCGGGGGGCCCGAGCCCTGCTGGCGGTGCCCGTCGAACTGGCCCCGTCGAGCCGCAGTTACCCCTGCGGGCTCGCCCGGGTGCTGCGGGAGCTGCTCCCGTACAGCGGGGTGGAGCAGTGACTCCCAACGGCGCAACCGCGAGCAGCGGCCGGACACTCCGCGAGCTGCCCGCCCGCCGGCAGTTCGTCGGCCGTCGGGATCTGCCGCCAATCGTAGAAGACCTGCGGGCGCGGGATGCGCCGTCCGCTGAGTAGACCGGCTGCTGCCGCGGTTCGAACTGAGGTTGCCAGTTCTCCTGCGGCGGGCAGTCGGCCGGTCCCTCCGCCCGTGACGGGT
>NZ_JBFAIV010000048.1:0-48200 GCF_040654875.1 Streptomyces sp. NPDC050610
GCGCACGTCGGGGACGCCGGTGAGCAGCGGGCTGGGGCGGGCGGAGGTGAAGACGGCGGTGAACCGCTCCCAGTCGACGTCGGCGACGGCGACGGTGGTCTCGTCGTCGTCGAGGGCCTGCTGGAGGGCGGTGACGGCGCGGCCGGGGTCGATGCGGGGCAGGCCGTGCTCCTCCATTTTGAACAGGCCGGCGTCCTGTCCGGCGGCCCGGTCCTGCCAGGGGTTCTCGGCCTGCCAGACGCCCCAGTCCACGGTGGTGGCCCGCAGGCCGCGGGCGCGGCGGTGCTGGGCGAGGGCGCCGAGGTAGGCGTTGCCCGCGGCGTACGCGCCGTGGTCGCCGCTGCCCCAGACCCCGGCGATGGAGGAGAACAGCACGAAGGCGTCGAGGTCGCGGTCGAGGAGGGCGTCGAGGTGGGCGGCTCCGGCGGCCTTGGCGGCGACGATCTGCTCGAAGGCGGACAGCGGGTGGGTCTCCAGCGGGGCGAGCGCGATGAAGGCCGCCGCGTGCACGACGGCGGTGACCGGGTCGCCCTGGGCGTCGAGCGCGGCCAGCATCCCCTGGACGGCGTCACGGTCCGTCAGGTCACAGCTGGGCAGGGAGGCCCTGGTGCCGAACTCGGCGAGTTCCGCCGCGAGTTCGGCAGCTCCTGGGGCGTTCGGGCCGCGTCGTCCGGGCAGGACGACGTGTTCGGCGCCGCCCCGGGCCAGCCAGCGGGCGAGGTGGGGGCCGACCGCGCCGGTGCCGCCGGTGAGCAGGACCGTGCCGCGGGGCCGCCAGGGCTGCCCTCCGCCCGCGGCCCGGGGGGCCCGGGTGAGGCGGCGGGCGAGGAGGCCGCCGGCGCGGAGCGCGAGCTGGTCCTCGCCCTCGCCCGCGGCACCGGCCAGCGCGGCGCCGAGCCGGGTCCGGTCGCGGTCGTCGAGGCGGGGCGGCAGGTCGATGAGGCCGCCCCAGCGCGCGGGGAGCTCCAGGGCGGCCACCAGGCCGGTGCCCCAGACGAGGGCCTGGTGCGGGTCGGTGACGGGGTCGTGCGGGCCGGTCGACACGGCGCCGTGCGTGGCGCACCACAGGGGCGCGGTGACCTGGAGGTCGCCGAGGGCCTGTACGAGCGCGACGGTCAGGGCCGCGCCGCCGGGCAGCGCGGGGTGTTCGGGGTGCGGCCGCCCGTCGGCGGCGAGCAGGGACAGCACTCCCGCCGGGGCGCGCCCGGCCAGGGTCGCGGTCAGCTTGGCCGCGAGGGCGTCGCGCCGCACGTCGGCGGCGGCCAGTTCGACGGGCAGCACGTCGACGCCGAGCGCGGTCAGCGCCTGGAGGGGCCCTCGTACCCGCTCGTCCTCCTCATGGCCCGCCGGGAGGACCGCCAGCCAGCTGCCGTCCGGTGTCCGCCCGGGGGGTTCCGACAGGGGCTGCCAGTCGGTGCGATAGCGCCAGGAGTCGATGGCGGCCGCCTCGGTCCGTCGCTGCCGCCAGGTGCGCAGGGCGGGCAGCACCCGGTCCAGGGGTTCGGGGTCGACGGCGAGGCGGTCGGCGGTGCCGGCGAGGTCGCCGTCCTCGACCATCCGCCAGAAGTCGGTGTCGGCCGGGTCGGCGGCCGCCGTGCCGTGCCCGGGCTCCGCGCCGTCGTCCGGTTCGAGCCAGTAGCGCCGGGTCTGGAAGGGGTAGCCGGGCAGGCCGACCGTACGCGCGCCGGTGCGGGCGTAGACGGCGGCCCAGTCCACGGCGACGCCCGCGACCCACAGTTCGGCGGCCGAGGCGAGCGCCCGGCGCGGCCCGCCCTCGCCGCGCCGCAGGGTCCCGGCGACCACCGCGCCGCACGCGGGGGCCGAGGCGTCCGCGTCCTTCGCGACGTTCGCCGTGTCTGCGGGGGATGCGGTGGCTGCCGGGGCCGCGGCGCCTGCGGCGCTTTCGACGGTGTCCTGGATCGCCATGGTCAGCACGGGGTGCGGGGACGATTCGAGGAAGACGTCGAAGCCCTGCTCGGCGAGGGCGCGGACGGCGGTCTCGAAGCGCACGGTCTGCCGCAGGTTGCGGTACCAGTACCCGGCGTCCATGGCGGTGGTGTCCAGCCAGTCGCCGGTGACGGTGGAGAAGAGCGGCACCCGGCCGGGCAGCGGCCGTACGCCGGCCAGTTCGGTCATCAGCCGGTCCTCGATGCGCGCCACCTGGGCCGAGTGCGAGGCGTAGTCCACGGGGACGGCCCTGGCCCGTACGCCCCGCTGCTCGCAGTGGGCGAGGAGTTCGGTCAGGGCCGCGGCCTCGCCGGAGACGACGACGGCCGCGGGGCCGTTGACGGCGGCGACGGACAGCCGCTCGCCCCACGGCGCGATCTCGGCGCGGACCCGGTCCTGGGGCAGGGACACGGAGGCCATGCCGCCGTGGCCGGCGAGGGCGCGCAGCGCCCGGCTGCGCAGGGCGACCACTTTCGCGCCGTCGTCGAGGGTGAGGGCGCCGGAGACGACGGCGGCGGCGATCTCACCCTGGCTGTGGCCGACCACGGCGTCGGGCCGCACGCCCCAGGAGTCCCAGAGGGCGGCCAGGGACACCATCACCGCGAACAGCGCGGGCTGCACCACGTCGACCCGCTCCAGGGACGGCGCGCCGGGCTCCTCGCGCAGTACGGGCAGGAGCGGCCAGTCGGTGTGCGGGGCGAGGGCGGCGGCGCAGGCGTCGACGCGGTCGCGGAACGCCTGGTTGGAGTCGAGGAGTTCGCGGGCCATGCCCGCCCACTGGGAGCCCTGGCCGGGGAAGACCAGGGCGGTGCGCCCTTCGGCGGTCGGGCCGGCGCCGAGTACGAGGCCGGGTGCGGCGGCGGGGCCGGGGCGGGCGAGTGCGTCGAGCGCGTCGCGGATTTCGGGGAGGCCGTCGCCGAGCAGTACCGCCCGGTGCTCGAAGGCGGCGCGGGTGGTGGCGAGGGAGAGTCCGATGTCGGCGGGTTCCGGGTCATCGTCGGCGTCGAGGCGGCCGGCGAGCGCGGCCGCCTGGTCGCGGAGGGCGGCGGGGGTACGGCCGGAGAGCACCCAGGGCGTCGTCGGCAGCGGCGCGGCGGGCGCCTCGGGACCGGCAGCAGGGGCTTCGTCTAGCGCGGGCGCCTCTTCGTATACGGGCGCCTCTTCGAGGACGAGGTGGGCGTTGGTGCCGCTCATGCCGAAGGAGGAGACTCCGGCGCGGCGCGGGCGGCCGGTCTCCGGCCACGGCCGGGCGTCGGTGAGCAGTTCCACCCCGCCCGCGGACCAGTCGGCGTGCGGCGTCGGCGTGTCGACGTGCAGGGTGCGCGGCAGCACGCCGTGGCGCAGCGCGAGCACCGTCTTGATGACGCCCGCGACGCCCGCCGCGGCCTGGGTGTGGCCGATGTTGGACTTCAGCGATCCGAGCCACAACGGCCGCTCGGCGGACCGTTCCTGACCGTACGTCGCCAGCAGCGCGTCGACTTCGATCGGGTCGCCGAGGGTGGTGCCGGTGCCGTGCGCCTCGACGGCGTCGACGTCCGCCGCGGTGAGGCGGGCGTCGGCGAGCGCGGCGCGGATGACGCGCTGCTGGGAGGGGCCGTTGGGCGCGGTGAGACCGTTGCTCGCGCCGTCCTGGTTCATGGCGGAGCCGCGGAGGACGGCGAGTACGGGGTGGCCGTTGGTACGGGCGTCCGTCAGCCGTTCCAGTACCAGCATCCCGACGCCTTCGCCCCAGCCCGTGCCGTCGGCGGCGGCCGCGAAGGGCTTGCACCGGCCGTCGGGGGCCATGGCGCCCTGCCGGTTGAACTCCACGAACACGGCGGGCAGCGACATCACGCTGACGCCGCCGGCCAGGGCGAGGGAGCATTCGCCGGCGCGCAGGGCGCGGGCGGCGAGGTGCAGGGCGACCAGCGACGCCGAACAGGCGGTGTCGACCGTGACGGCCGGGCCTTCCAGGCCCAGCGCGTAGGAGACGCGTCCGGACATCACGCTCATCGAGTTGCCGGTCATCAGGAAGCCCTGGACGGCTTCGGACGCGTCGGCGCCGAGGGTCGCGTATCCCTGGTCGATGGCGGCGGCGAACACCCCGGTCCGGCTGCCGCGCAGCGACAGCGGGTCGATGCCGGCCTGTTCGACGGCTTCCCAGGCCGTCGTCAGCAGCAGCCGCTGCTGGGGGTCCATCGCCACGGCCTCGCGGGGCGAGATACCGAAGAACTCCGCGTCGAAGTCGGCGGCGTCCGCCAGGAACGCGCCCTGCGCGGGCACGCCGCCGGCCGCGAGGTCGGTGGTCGGCCAGCCCCGGTCGGCGGGCAGTCCGGTCACGGTGTCGCGCCCGGCGGCGAGGAGTTCCCACAGGTCGTCGGGGGTGCGGACGCCGCCGGGGAAGCGGCAGCTCATCGAGACGACCGCGATCGGCTCGTGGGCCCTGGACTCGGCGTCCTGGAGTCGCTGCCGCGTGTTCTGGAGGTCGATCGTCACACGGTTGAGGTAGTCGCGGAGCCTCTGATCGCTCACCGGGAACCGCCGCTTTCGTCGTTGATGCCGTCTCGCGGAGTCCGCGGAGCAGGGGAATGAGGGCGCTTACAGGGCGTAGAGGGGGCCGGGGGTCGAGAGGTGCGCGCGGGGCTCATGAGGCGCCCAGCTGCCGGTCGATGTACGCGAAGATCTCGTCGTCGCTCGCCGACTCGATCCGGTCGGCGAGCACCTCGGCGGCCGGTTCCGCCTCGATACCGGCGTCCGGCGCCAGCCGGGCCAGCGTCTCGCGGAGCCGCTCCGCCAGCTCATCCCGTACGGCCTCGTCCGGCGGCAGGCCGGTCATCAGCGCCTCCAGGCGGTCGAGTTCGGCAAGGACGGCCGCCGCCGGGGACGGGCGTTCCGCCGCTGTCCGCTCGGTCAGGTGGCGGGCCAGCGCCTCCGGGGTGGGGTGGTCGAAGACCAGGGCGGCCGGGAGCCGCAGCCCGGTGGACGAGGCCAGCCGGTTGCGCAGTTCGACTCCGGTGAGGGAGTCGAAGCCGATCTCCTTGAAGGGGCGGGCGGGCCGTACCAGGTCCGGCGAGGTGTGGCCGAGTACGGCCGCCGCGCTGCCGCGTACCAGGTCGAGCAGGACGCGGTGCGCCTCCGCCTCGGACAGCGCGGCGAGCTGCTCCGCCATGGACGCGACGTGCCGGGCCTGCGGCGCGGCGGCGGTCGCCGCCGTGCGCGGGGTACGGACCAGGCCGCGCAGCACGGGCGGCACCGGCTGCGCGCCGCGCAGGGCGGCGGGGTCGATCCTGGCGGCCAGCAGGTAGGGGTGCGCCGAGCCTAGGGCGGCGTCGAACAGGGCCAGGCCCTCGGCCGTGGTGAGCGCTCCCGCGCCGCCGCCCGCGACGCGCTGGAGACCGGCGGAGTTCAGCCCGGCCGTCATCGCGCTGCGCTCTTCCCACAGGCCCCAGCCGATGGACAGGCCGGGCAGCCCCTCGGCGCGGCGCTCGGCGGCGAGGGCGTCGAGCACGGCGTTGGCGGCGGCGTAGTTGCCCTGCCCAGCTCCGCCGAAGAGCGCGGCACCGGACGAGAACAGGACGAAGGCCGCCAGGTCGGCGTCCCGCGTCAGCTCGTCCAGCGCGAGCGCCGCGTCCGTCTTCGGCCTTAGTACAGCGTCGAGTTGATCGCTCGTCAGGTTGCCGGCCAGGGCGTCGTCGAGCGTCCCGGCGGCATGGACGACCCCGGTCAACGGGTGCGCCTCGGGAACCTGCGCCAGCAGCGCGGCGAGGGCTTCGCGGTCGGCGGCGTCGCAGGCGACGGCCCGCGCGTCGGCCCCCAGCCCGGCCAGCTCCGCCAGCAGCTCGGAAACCCCGTCGGCGGCCGGGCCCCGGCGGCCGGCCAGCAGCAGGTGGCGCACCCCGTGCTCGGCGACCAGATGGCGGGCCAGGAGCCGCCCCAGGGTGCCGGTGCCGCCGGTGATCAGTACGGTGCCGTCCGGGTCCAGCGGCGCGGGCAGCGTCAGCACGTTCTTGCCGACTCCGCTCGCCTGGCTGAGGAACCGTACGGCTTCGGGAGCGCGCCGCACGTCCCAGCCGCGGACCGGCAGCGGGGCGAGCGCCCCCTGCTCGAAGAGGCCGAGGACTTCGGCGAGCATTTCGCCGATGCGCCGCGGTCCGGCCTCCATCAGGTCGAACGCCCGGTAGCGGACGCCGGGGCAGCGCGCGGCGACCTCGTCGGCGTCGCGGACGTCCGTCTTGCCCATCTCCACGAACCGGCCGCCGCGCGGCAGTAGCCGGAGCGACGCGTCCACGAACTCACGGGCCAGGCTGTCGAGTACGAGATCCACGCCACGGCCCCCGGTGGCGGCGAGGAACCGGTCGGCGAACTCGACGGTCCGGGTGGACGCGATGTGCTCGTCGTCCAGTCCCCCGGCCCGCAGGACGTCCCACTTGCCGGGACTGGCCGTGCCGAACACCGTCGCCCCCGCGTGCCGGGCGAGCTGCGCCGCCGCCATGCCGACGCCCCCGGCGGCGGCGTGGACCAGCACGGACTCACCGGCCCGCAGGCCGCCGAGGTCGAACAGGCCGTAGTAGGCGGTGAGATACACGACGGGCACGGACGCGGCGCGGGCGAAGGACCAGCCGGCGGGGATGCACGCGACGGTCCGCCGGTCGGCGACGGCGATGGGTCCGAAGGAGCCGCCGAAGATCCCCATGACGCGGTCGCCGGGGGCCAGGTCGTCCACCCCCGGGCCGACCTCCAGGACGGTGCCCGCGCCCTCGCTGCCCAGCGTCTGCTGGTCCGGGTCGAGCCCGAGGGTGACCACGACGTCATGGAAGTTCAGCCCGGCGGCGCGCACCGCGATACGCACCTCGCCGTCGCCCAGCGGCGCCATGGCCTCGGGGGCGGGGACGAGCGCGAGGTCTTCCAGGGTGCCGGTGCCGGCGGTGCCGATCCGCCAGGCGCTCTCGCCCGGCGGGGGGCTCAGCACACCGTCCGCATGGTTGGCAGCGGCGAGTTGAGGTGTCATCAGCACCCCGGCCCGCACGGCGATTTGCGGCTCGTCGGCGGTCAGCGCGGCGTGGAGCGCGGGGTCGTCCGGTGCGGTGACCGGCTGGTCGAGGTCGATCAGGGCGAAGCGGTCCGGGTGCTCGGTCTGCACAGTGCGCAGCAGGCCCCACAGGGCTGCCTGCGCGAGGTCGGCGGGGCGGTCACCGCTGCCGGTGCGCACGGCGGACCTGGTGAGCAGCGCCAGCCGCGCCTCGGCCAGCCGCTCGTCGGCCAGCCAGCTCCGCACCAGGTCCAGGCAGGCTCGGGCGGTGGCGTGCACCCGGTCGGCCGGGTCGGCGAGGTCGGCGGTCGGGCAGGCCGCGACGATCAGACCGGGGAGCGGGGCCCCTGCGTCCAGGGCGGTGCGTAGTGCATCGACGTCCGGCCAGGAGGTGAGCCCGGGGACGGCGTCCCCGAGAGCGGCCCAGTCGAGGGGCGGGGCGCCGGTTTCGGAGATCGAGGTGGAGGCGCGGTCCCGTGACGCGCTGGTCTCGGAGTCCGTGGCGGACGCCCGGTCCGGTGGCGCACCGGTTTCGGAACCCGCGCTGGACGCCCGGTCCAGGGACGTACTGGTCTCGGCTCCGGCGACGGGTGTCCAGTCGAGGTGGAACAGCAGGTCCCGGGCGGCGCTCGTGGCGGCGGGCAGCGCGTCCGCCGTCAGGGGCCTGAGCGCCAACTGGTCGACGGACAGCACCTCTTGACCCGTCAGGTCGTAGACCGTCAGGCCGATGGCGTCGGGGCCGTCGGCGGT
Source organism: Streptomyces sp. NPDC050610 (assembly GCF_040654875.1). NCBI lineage: Bacteria > Bacillati > Actinomycetota > Actinomycetes > Kitasatosporales > Streptomycetaceae > Streptomyces > Streptomyces sp. NPDC050610. Next base: position 7,706 of record NZ_JBFAIV010000048.1, read on the forward strand.
GAGGCGCACCCGGAGCGCGGTGGCTCCCGTGGCACGGCTGGTGACTCCGGTCCAGCTGAACGGCAGCCGGGCCTGTCCGTCCTGCCCCGGCAGCAGCGCCGCCGTCTGGAGGGCCGCGTCCAGCAGTGCCGGGTGCACGGCGCAGGCCGCCGCGTCGGCCTGCTGCCGTCCGTCGAGGACGACCTCGGCGAGGATCTCGCCCTCCCGCGACCAGGCGGCGCGGATGCCTTGGAACGCCGGGCCGTAGCCGTAGCCCGCTTCGGCGAAGCGGCCGTAGAGATCGCCCACCGGGATGGGCGCGGCGTCGGCCGGGGGCCACATCAGGAGGCCCGGACCGCTCGGCGCGGCGGCCGAGGCCGGCGCGAGGACGCCGGTGGCGTACGGGGCCCAGGGCCGGCCCTCGCCCCGGTGGGGCCGGGCGAACACGCTCAGCGCCCGGCGTCCGTCGTCGCCCGCTTCGGCCACGCGTACTTGCAGCAGTACCGCGCCTTCCTCGGGCAGCGCGAGGCGCGCCTGAAGGGTCAGCTCCTCGACCACGGGGCAATCGGCCTCGACGGCGGCCCGGAGGGCGAGTTCCAGCAGCGCCGTGCCGGGGAGCAGGGCGGTGCCGGACACCCGGTGGTCGCCGAGCCAGGGGTGGGTGCGCAACGAAAGCCGGCCGCTGAGCACCAGTTCCCCCGAGTCGGCGGCCTCCAAGGCCGCGCCGAGCAGCGGGTGCCCGGTGGCGCCGAGCCCGGCGGAGGCGACGTCCCAGCTCGTGGTCGGGACGTCGAGCCAGAAGCGTTCGCGCTGGAAGGGATAGGTCGGCAGGTCCACGCGGCGCGCACCCGGGTACGTGCCGGAGAAGTCCACCGGCAGCCCGCTCGCCCACGCCTGCCCGAGCGAGAGCAGCAGCCGGTCCCGGCCGCCGTCATCACGGCGCAGCGTCCCCAGCACCACCGCCTCGACCCCGGCGGCCTCCGCCGACTCCTGCACCCCCACCGCCAGCACCGGATGCGCACTCGGCTCCACAAAGAACCGGAACCCCTCCGCCAACAGCGCCCGCGTCGCCTCCTCGAAACGCACGGTCTGCCGCAGATTGCGGTACCAGTACTCGGCGTCGAGCATGGCGGGGTCGGCCCACGCCGCATCGACGGTCGAGAAGAACGGCACCTCGCCGGGCAGCGGGGCGACGACGGCCAGTTCCTTCGCCAGCCGCTCCTGGATCTCTTCCACGTGCGCGGAGTGCGAGGCGTAGTCGACAGGTACGCGCCGGGCCCGCACCTCCCGCGCCTCGGCCCGCTCCAGCAGCTCGTCCAACGCGCCCGCGTCACCCGACACGACAGTTGAGGCCGGGCCGTTCACGGCGGCGACCGACAGCTCGCCGTCCCAGTCGGCCAGCCACTCCCCCACCTCAGCGGCAGGCAGGGCTACAGACACCATGCCGCCACGCCCCGACAAGGCGCGCAGCGCCTTGCTGCGCAGCGCCACCACCCGCGCCGCGTCATCGAGCGACAGCGCCCCGGCAACGCAGGCGGCAGCGATCTCGCCCTGGGAGTGTCCGACGACAGCGGCCGGTTCCACGCCGTACGAACGCCACACCGCTGCCAGCGACACCATCACCGCGAACAACACCGGCTGCACCACGTCAACCCGATCCATTGACGGAGCGTCAACCCGCGCCCGTAGAACATCTTCCAACGACCAGTCGACGAAGGGCGACAGAGCCCGCTCGCACTCTGCGATGCGATCCGCGAACACCGGCTCTGTGTCAAGAAGTTGAGCGGCCATTCCTACCCACTGCGATCCCTGGCCGGGGAAGACGAACACCGCGCGGCCCGCGCCGGAGGCCGATCCTGTCGCCACGTTGCCCGCAGGGGTCCCTTGCGCCAGGGCGGCCAGCCCGGCGGCCAGGTCGTCCGGCGCGCCCACGACCACCGCGCGATGTCCGTGCGCGGCGCGTGTCGCGGCGAGTGAGTACCCGATGTCGAGCGGGTCTCCGCTGCCGGGCCCGTCCGCGTCGGGCTCCAGCGCGGCCAGCAGCGCCGCCGCCTGGGCCCGCAGGGCTTCCGGGCTCCTCGCCGACAGCGGCCAGGCCACGGGGCCGACCGCCGAAGGGCGACCGGAATCGGAGGCGGGCGCGGAATCGGAGGCAGGCGCGGGCTCGGGGGTGGCCGTGGGATCTGGAGCCTCTTCCAGCACGACGTGCGCGTTGGTGCCGCTCACGCCGAACGACGACACTCCCGCCCGGCGCGGGCGACCCGCGATATCCCACGGGCGGGACTCCGTCAGCAGTTCGACCGCACCCGCCGACCAGTCCACCTCCGGCGTCGGCCCGTCCACATGCAGCGTCTTCGGCATCACCGCGTGACGCATCGCCAGCACCGCCTTGATCACACCGCCCACACCGGCGGCGGCGCTGGTGTGCCCGATGTTCGACTTCAGCGACCCGATACGCAACGGACTGCCGTCTGGGCGTTCCTGACCGTACGTCGCGAGGAGCGCCTGCGCCTCGATCGGGTCGCCCAGTCGCGTCCCCGTGCCGTGCGCCTCCACCAGGTCGACATCCGCCGCACGCAACCCGGAATCCGCCAACGCCGCACGAATGACTCGCTGTTGCGATGGGCCATTGGGGGCCGTCAGACCATTGCTCGCACCGTCCTGGTTGACCGCGCTCCCCCGCACCACCGCCAGCACCGGATGCCCCAGCCGCCGTGCGTCCGACAGCCGCTCCAGCAGCAGCATCCCGACGCCCTCGCCGAATCCGGTGCCGTCGGCGCCGGCGGCGAAGGGCTTGCAGCGGCCGTCGGGTGCGAGGCCGCCCTGGCGGCTGAACTCGACGAACAGTTCGGGGCTGCACATCACGTTGACGCCGCCGGCCAGCGCCATGGAGCACTCGCCGGAGCGCAGGGCGCGGGCCGCGAGGTGCAGCGTCACCAGCGACGAGGAGCAGGCCGTGTCGACGGTGACGGCGGGGCCTTCGAGCCCGAAGACGTAGGCCAGGCGGCCGGAGACGATGCTGCCGGAGTTGCCCGTGCCGAGGAACCCTTCGACGTCGTCGGGGATGTACGGGAGCAGCCGGGCCGCGTAGTCCTGCTGCATCAGGCCGACGAAGACGCCCGCCGGGGCGCCGCGCAGCGACGCGGGGTCGATACCGGCCCGCTCGAAGACCTCCCAGCCCGTCTCCAGCAGCAGCCGCTGCTGCGGGTCCATGGCCAGGGCCTCGCGCGGGGAGATTCCGAAGAACTCGGCGTCGAACTCGGCCGCGTCGTAGAGGAATCCCCCCTGTCGGGTGATGGAGGTGCCGGTGCGGTCCGGGTCGGGGTCGTACAGCTCGTCGAGCGGCCACCCCCGGTCGGCCGGGAACTCCGAGACGCCGTCCCCGCCCGAGGCGACGAGCCGCCACAGGTCCTCGGGCGAGCGGACTCCGCCGGGGAACCGGCAGGCCATGGAGACGATCGCGATCGGGTCGTCGTCCTCCACCGCCGGCTTGAGCACGGGCGTTGCCGACGCGGCCGCTTGAGTCTCCGTCAGTTCCGCGATCAGGTAGCGCGCCAGCACCTCGGGGGTGGGGTGGTCGAACACCAGGCTCGCGGGGAGCCGCAGGCCGGTCACCGCGTTGAGCCGGTTGCGCAGCTCGACGGAGGCCAGCGAGTCGAAGCCGAGTTCGCGGAAGGCCCGGCTCGCGTCGAGCGCGTCGGGCGAGGGGTGGCCGAGGACGGCGGCGGCCTGGGTACGGACCTGGTCGAGCAGCAGGCGGGTCCGCCCCTGGCCGTCGAGAGCGGCGAGCCGCTGCTGGAAGGCTCCGCCGTCGGCCGTCTCGCCGCCGGACGCCACGGCCCGCCGGGTCCGTACGGGCACCAAGTGGCGCAGCAGCGGCGGCAGTTCCTCGGTCGCCGCCCGGGCCCGTACGGCGGCGGTGTCGAGCCGCATCAGCACCATGGTCGCCCGGTCGGCGGTGCGGGCGGTGTCGAAGAGGGACAGGCCCTGTTCGGTGGTCAGCGGCGGCATGCCGGAGCGGGCCAGGCGGCGTACGTCGGCGTCGGCGAGGTGGCCGGTCAGGGCGGACCGCTGGTCCCACAGGGTCCAGGCGAGGGACTGGGCGGGCAGCCCGGTGGCGCGGCGGCGCTGGGCGAGGGCGTCGAGGAAGGCGTTGGCCGCCGCGTAGTTGGCCTGGCCGGGGCCACCGAAGGTGCCGGCGGCGGAGGAGAAGAGCACGAAGGCCGACAGGTTCAAATGGCGGGTCAGTTCATGCAGGTTGAGGGCGGCGTCGGCCTTGGGGCGCAGGACGGTGTCCAGGCGCTCGGGGGTCAGCGCGGAGACGATCCCGTCGTCCAGTGCGCCCGCCGTGTGCACCACGGCGGTCAGGGGGTGTTCGGCGGGCAGATTGGCGAGTTGGGCGGCGAGCGCGTCGCGGTCGGCGGCGTCGCAGGCGGCGATGTCGGCCTCGGCGCCGAGCGCGGCCAGTTCGGCGCGCAGCTCGTCGACGCCCTCGGCCGCCGGGCCGCTGCGGGAGAGCAGCAGGAGGTGCCGGACGCCGTGCTCGGCCGCCAGGTGCCGGGCGATGTGCGAGCCGAGCAGCCCGGTGCCGCCGGTGATCAGCACCGTGCCGTCCGGGTCGAGGGCGGCGGGCCGCGAAGGTTCGTCGGCCGGCACCTTGGCGAGTCGGGGCGCGAGGATCTGGCCGTCGCGTACGGCGAGTTGGGGTTCTGCGGAGGCGAGCGCCGCAGCGATCGCCGCGGAGGTCTCGGGTTCCTCGTCGTCCAGGTCGAGGAGGACGAAGCGGCCGGGGTGCTCGGTCTGGGCGGAGCGCACCAGGCCCCACACGGCGCTGTGCGCGAGGTCCGGTACGTGCTCGTCGTCGGTCACGGCGACGGCGCCCCTGGTGAGGAAGGCGAGGCGCGAGTCCGCGAGCCGGTCGTCGGCGAGCCACGTCTGCACGGCCTGGAGCGCCCGGCACACGGCCGCCCGTACGGTGGCGGGCGTCTCGTCGCCGCAGCCGTCGCCTTCGGTGGGTGCGGCGAGAGAGCCCGGCCCACGGGAGAGCAGTACGACGTCCGGTACGGGCGCTCCGCCGTCGAGGGCCGCGATCAGCGACTCCAGATCCGTCCGGACAGCGGGCGGCGGCCCCGCGAGGGCGGTGGGGGCCGGGCGCGCGGGAGCCCATTCGACCTGGAACAGGTTTTCGTGGAAGCCCGTACGGCCGGTGGCGAGCTGCCCGGCGGCGGCCGGCCTGAGCGCCAGGGACTCGACCGTCGCGACGGGCCGCCCGGTCGGGTCGGCGGCCGTGAGCGAGACCGCGTCGCGCCCGTCCGGCGCGAGCCGGACCCGCAGGGCGGTGGCCCCCGAGGCGTGCAGCGTCACGCCCGTCCAGGAGAACGGCAACCGCCCCTCGGGGTGCTCTTGGGCGCCGGGCGAGCCGGGCAGGCCGGTGGCGTGCAGCGCCGCGTCCAGCAGCGCCGGGTGCAGCCCGAAGCGGTCGGCGTCCGGGCGCGGCCCGTCCGGCAGGGCCACCTCGGCGAACATCTCGTCACCGCGCCGCCAGGCGGCCCGCAGCCCCTGGAACGCCGGTCCGTAGACGAACCCGCCCTCGGCGAAGCGCTCGTACGTGCCGGCCACGCCGATCGGCTCCGCGCCGGCCGGCGGCCAGGAGCCCGGCTCGAAGCCGTCGAACACGTCGGCCGACTCCGCCGCCTCCGGAGCCAGGATGCCGGAGGCGTGGCGCACCCACTCGCCGTCGTCGCCGTCCGGCCCGTCCGGACGGGCGTGCAGGCTCAGCGGCCGGCGGCCCCGAACGTCCGGCGCGCCGACGGTCAGCCGCAGTACCGCCGCGCCGTGTTCGGGCAGCACCAGGGGCGCTTCCAGGGTGAGTTCATCGACGCGGGCGCAGCCGACGCGGTCGCCGGCCTGTACCGCGAGCTCCAGGAACGCGGTGCCCGGCAGCAGGATCGCGCCCCGCACTGCGTGTTCGGCCAGCCACGGGTGGCTCTGTACGGACAGCCGGCCGGTGAGGAGCAGACCGTCGGCGTCGGCCAGGGCGATGACGGCGCCGAGCAGCGGGTGGCCGGCGGGGGTCAGCCCCGCCGAGGTCACGTCGGCGGCCTCGGCCGCACCGTCCTCCAGCCAGTACCGCTCGCGCTGGAAGGGATACGTGGGGAGGTCCACGCGGCGGGGCGAGTGCCCGGCGAAGACGGTTTCCCAGTCCACCCGGACGCCGCGCAGGTGCAGTTCGGCCAGCGACTCCATCAGCCGGCGCCGCCCGCCGTCGTCGCGGCGCAGGGTGCCCACGGCCGTCGCGGCGCTCCCCGCGCCGTCGGCGGTCTCCTGCACGCCGACGGTGAGCACAGGGTGCGGGCTGGATTCGAGGAAGACCTGGTAGCCGTCGGCCAGCAGCGCGCGGGTGGCCTCTTCGAAGCGCACCGTCTGCCGCAGGTTGCGGTACCAGTACTCGGCGTCCAGGACCGTGGTGGACTCCAGCAGTTCTCCGGTGACCGTGGAGTAGAACGGCACGTCGGCCTGTCGGGGCGTCACATCCGCCAACTCGGAAAGGAGTTGTTCGCGAATGTCCTCGACATGGGAGGAGTGCGAGGCGTAGTCGACAGGTACGCGCCGGGCCCGTACTTCCCGCGCCTCGGCCCGCTCCAGCAACTCGTCCAACGCGCCCGCGCCACCCGACACCACAGTGGAAGCGGGACCGTTCACGGCGGCGACCGACAACTTGCCGTCCCAGTCGGCCAGCCACTCCCCCACTTCCCCCGCAGGCAGGGCGACGGACACCATCCCGCCACGCCCCGACAAGGCACGCAGCGCCTTGCTCCGCAGCGCCACCACCCGCGCCGCGTCATCGAGCGACAGCGCCCCGGCAACGCAGGCGGCAGCGATCTCACCCTGAGAGTGACCGACGACAGCGGCCGGTTCCACGCCGTACGAACGCCACACCGCTGCCAGCGACACCATCACCGCGAACAACACCGGCTGCACCACGTCAACCCGATCCATTGACGGAGCGTCAACCCGCGCCCGTAGAACATCTTCCAACGACCAGTCGACGAACGGCGACAGAGCCGACTCACACTCCGCCACCCGCGCCGCGAACACCGGCTCCGCGTCCAGCAGTTCGGCCGCCATCCCTGCCCACTGCGACCCCTGACCGGGGAAGATGAAAGCCACCTCGCCGGTTGCCGCGACCGTCCCCTGCACCAGGCCGGGGGCGGCCGAGGCCGTCGCAAGGGCCGCCAGGCCGTGCCGGAAGTCGTCCGGTTCCGCGCCGATCAGCACTGCCCGGTGCTCGTGCGCCGCCCGCCCCGTCGCCAGGGAGTAGCCCACGTCCGCCACGCGCGACCCGGCGTGGGCGTCGAGGTGGGCCCGGAGGCGTACGGCCTGGGCGCGCAGGGCTTCGGCGGTGCGGCCGGAGAGCACCCAGGGGAGTACGCCCTCGCCGTCGTCGCGTCCGTCCTCTACCAGCGCCTCGGCAGCTGGCGCCTCCTCCAGTACGACGTGGCCGTTGGTGCCGCTCACGCCGAACGAGGAGACGGCGGCGCGGCGCGGGCGGCCGGTCTTCGGCCAGGGCGCCTCCTCCGTCACGAGCCGCACCTGGCCCGTGGACCAGTCGATCTGGGGCGAGGGGTCCTCGGCGTGCAGGGTCGGCGGCACCACGCCGTGCCGCATGGCGAGCACGGTCTTGATCACACCGCCCACGCCGGCCGCCGCCTGCGTGTGGCCGATGTTCGACTTCAGCGAGCCGAGCAGCAGCGGCTGCCCGTCGGGCCGGTCGCGGCCGTACGTCGCCAGCAGCGCCTGCGCCTCGATCGGGTCGCCGAGCGGTGTGCCGGTGCCGTGCGCCTCGACGACGTCGACCTCGGACGGTGCGAGGCCCGCGTTGTCCAGCGCCTGGCGGATCACGCGCTGCTGGGCGGGGCCGTTCGGCGCGGTGAGCCTGCTGCTCGCGCCGTCCTGGTTGACGGCGGTGCCGCGGACCACGGCCAGCACGGGGTGGCCGTTGCGGCGGGCGTCCGAGAGCCGCTCCAGCAGCAGCATCCCCACGCCCTCGCCCCAGCCGGTGCCGTCCGCGCGGGCGGAGAAGGACTTGCAGCGGCCGTCCCGGGCGAGGCCGCCCTGGCGGCTCATCTCCACGAACGGCACCGGCGTGGACATCACCATCGCGCCGCCGGCCAGGGCCAGCGCGCAGTCGCCGAGGCGCAGCGCCTGGCAGGCGAAGTGCAGGGCGACCAGGGAGGAGGAGCAGGCGGTGTCCACGCTGACCGCGGGGCCCTCCAGGCCGAAGGTGTAGGCGACGCGGCCGGAGGCGACGCTGTCGGAGCTGCCGCTGCCGAGGTAGCCCGCGACGTCGTCGGGCGCGTGGCGCAGCCGCACGGCGTAGTCCTGGTACATGACGCCGGCGAAGACGCCGGTCCGGCTGCCGCGCAGTGTGGCGGGGTCGATGCCGGCCCGTTCGAACGACTCCCAGGTGGTCTCCAGCAGCAGCCGCTGCTGCGGGTCCATGGCCAGCGCCTCGCGGGGCGAGATGCCGAAGAAGCCGGGGTCGAACCGGCCGACGCCGTCGAGGAAGCCGCCGAGCGAGGCGTAGCTGGTGCCGGGGCGTTCCTGCCGGGGGTCGTCGAGCGCGTCCAGGTCCCAGCCGCGGTCGGCGGGGAAGGCGGTGATCGCGTCGGTGCCGGCGGCGACCAGCCGCCACAGGTCCTCGGGGCTCTCCACGCCGCCGGGGTAGCGGCAGCTCATCGCGACGATCGCGATGGGTTCGCGGTCCTTGGCCTCCGCGTCGCTGAGGCGCTGCCTGGTGCGGTGCAGGTCGGCGGTGACCCGCTTGAGGTAGTCGCGCAGCCGGTCGTCATTCACCATCGTCAGTCACCTTGCTCCGCTTGCTGGGCCGGGGTGGGGTCTGGTGCCTGGTCCGCGTCATGACGAGCCGAGTTCGTTGTCGATGAGGTCGAAGAGCTCGTCGTCCGTCGCGCCGTCCATCCGGTCCTCGATCGTCGTGCCCTTCTCGTTGTCGTTGCCGTTGCCGTTGCCGCCGTTCTCGCCATCACCGCTGCGTCCGTTGCTGCCGCCGCCGTCGCCGTAGGCGCCGCCGTCCGGGTCGAGCCCGCCGAGCAGCTTCCGCAGCCGTTCCGTGAGCGTGGCGCGGGCGGTGCCGTTGAGGTCGCCGCCGTCGATCGCGCGCTCCAGCTGGTCCAGTTCGGAGAGGCCGGGAACCGGGCCGGGTCCGGCGGCGGGGTCGGGTACGAACTCGGTGGCGAGGTGTCCGGCGATGGCCGTAGACGTCGGGTAGTCGAACAGCAGGGTGGCCGGGAGCCGGAGGCCGGTGGCGGCGCGGAGGCGGTTGCGCAGTTCGACGGCGGTCAGTGAGTCGAAGCCCATCTCCAGGAGGCCGCGGCCGGGTTCCACGGCGGCGGCGCCGGTGAAGCCGAGGACCATCGAGGCGTGCGAGCGGACGAGTTCGAGCAGGACGCGGTTGCGCTGCGCCTCGTTGAGCCCGCCGAGCCGCTTGCGGAGCGCCGCCGCCGTGTCGGGGCCGGTCTCGCCCTCGCCGCCGCTCGCGGCGCCGCGCCGGGCCGACGCCCTGACGAGGCCGCTCAGCAGCGGGGGCACGCCCTGGGTGTCGGCCTGGGCGCGTACGGCCCTGGTGTCGAGGCGCAGGGGCAGCAGTACCGGTTCGGCGACCGCGCCCGCCGCGTCGAACAGGGCCAGGCCCTCGGCGGGCGTGAACGCGACGATGCCGCCGCGGGCGATCCGCCGGAGGTCGGCCTCGCTCAGCCCGCCGGTCATGCCGCCGCCGTTGGCCCACAGGCCCCAGGCCAGGGAGGCGCCGGGGAGCCCTTGGGCCCGCCGCCGGTGGGCGAGGGCGTCGAGGAAGGAGTTGGCCGCCGCGTAGTTGCCCTGGCCCATGCCCCCGAAGACGCCGGCGATCGAGGAGAACAGGACGAACTCGGAGAGGTCGAGGCCGGCGGTGAGTTCGTGGAGGTTGATCGCGGCGTCCACCTTGGGGCGCAGCGCGGTGTCGAGCTGTGCGGGCGTCATGGTGGCGAGGACCGAGTCGGCGAGGGCGCCCGCCGCGTGCACCACGCCGGTGAGGGGGTGGTTCGGGTCGATGCCGGCCAGCAGTGCGGCGAGCGCGTCGCGGTCGGCGGCGTCGCAGGCGGCGACCTCGGCCTCGGCGCCGAGTGCGGCCAGTTCGGTCAGGAGGTCGGCCGCGCCCTCGGCGGTCGGGCCGGTGCGGCTGGTGAGCAGAAGGTGCCGCACGCCGTGTTCGGTGACGAGGTGGCGGGCGAGGTGGGAGCCGATGGCGCCGGTGCCGCCGGTGATCAGTACGGTGCCCTGCGGATCCCAGCCGGGGCGGCGTTCGGGCGCGGACAGCGGTACGCGCGCCAGCCGGGCGGCGTGCGCGGTCCCGGCGCGTACGGCGAGCTGCGGTTCGCCCGAGGCCAGGGCCCCGGCGAGGGCGGCCGGCGAGGCGTCGTGGGCGTCGACGTCCACCAGCACGAACCGGTCGGGATGCTCGGTCTGCGCGGTGCGCACCAGTCCCCATACGGCCGCCTGCGCGAGGTCGCGGACGTCGTCCCCGGCGTCGACGGCGACCGCTCCGCAGGTGACCACGGCGAGCTTGGCGGTGGCGAACCGTTCGTCGGCGAGCCACTCCTGGAGCAGCGCGAGGACGTCGGCGACGGCGGTCCGTACGGCGTCCGCGCTGTCGGCCGCCGACGGCGGGGAGGTCGCCAGGACGAGGCGGGGCGCGGGTTCACCGGCGTCGGTCTGCGCCGCGAGTGCGGCGAGGCCGGCGGCGGTACGGACCGGGGTGTGCTGCCACCAGGGGGCGCGGGCGCCGAGCGCGGTCCAGTCGGCGGTGGACTCGGACGCGTCGGGCCGCTGGGGCAGGGCGTGCCATTCGGGGCGGAACAGTTCCTCGTGGTGGCCGCTGCGGGCCGCCTTGACCTGGTCGGCGGAGACGGGCCGCAGGACGAGGGAGGCGGCGGAGAGGACGGGGCGGCCGGTGGGGTCGGCCGCCGTCACGGCGACGGTGTCGCGGCCCGCCGGGGTCAGCCGGATCCGGAGGGTGTTCGCGCCCGAGGCGTGCAGCCGCGCTCCGTTCCAGGAGAACGGCAGCCAGCCCTTGGCCGGGCCTTCGAGCACGTCGAATACGAGCGCGTGGAGGGCCGCGTCGAGGAGCGCGGGGTGCAGTCCGAACCGTCCGGCGTCCGGTTGCTGCGCGGCGGGCAGGGCCGCCTCGGCGAAGACCTCGTCGCCGCGCCGCCAGGCGGCGCGCAGCCCCTGGAACGCGGGTCCGTAGGCGAATCCGCCCTCGGCGAACCGTGCGTAGAGCCCGTCCGCGTCCAGCGGCACGGCGTCGGCCGGCGGCCAGAGCGCGAAGTCCTCGGCGCGGTCGGCTGTGCGGTCCGGTGCGTTGTCCGGTGCGCCGTCCGGTGCGTGCTTGTCCGTCGCGGGCTCGTCCGCTTCGGCCAGCAGGCCGCTGGCGTGGCGGGTCCAGGGGTCGTCGGGCAGGGCGTCGTCGGGCCTGGCGTGGACGGTGACCGGGCGGGTTCCGGAGCCGTCGGGCGGGCCCACGGCGAGTTGCAGCGCGATGGCGCCGGTCTCGGGGAGCAGCAGCGGCGCTTCGAGGGTGAGTTCCTCCACGACGGCGCCGCCGACCTGGTCGGCGGCGTGCAGGGCGAGTTCCAGGAAGGCGGTGGCGGGGAAGAGGACGCCTTCGTAGACGCCGTGGTCGGCGAGCCAGGGGTGGCTGCGGACCGAGAGCCGGGTGGTGAACAGGGAGGTGCCGGAGTCGGCGAGCCGGCAGGCCGCGCCGAGCAGCGGGTGTTCGGCGGGGCGCAGTCCGGCGGCCGGCAGGTCGGCGGTCGCGGCCGTGGCGGCGAGCCAGTAGGGCAGGCGCTGGAAGGCGTAGGTGGGCAGCGCGGTGGGGCGGGCGCCGCTGTCCGCGAAGACGGCGGGCCAGTCGACGGCTGCGCCGTGTACGTGCAGCCGGGCGAGGGCGGTGGTGAGGGCGGCGGGCTCGGGGCGGTCCTTGCGGAGCAGCGGCACCAGCACCGTGCCGTCGGAGGCGTCGCCCAGGCAGTCCTGGCCCATGCTGCTCAGCGCGCCGTCGGGGCCGAGTTCCAGGTAGCTCGTGACGCCTCGGCGCTCCAGGTGGCGCAGGCCGTCGAGGAACCGGACGGTGCCGCGTACGTGGTCGGCCCAGTACTGCGGGGAGCCGAGCTGTTCGTCGGTGGCCGTGGTTCCGGTCAGGTCGGAGACGATGGGGACGGCCGCCCGCCCGTACTCGACGCGGGCGGCGACCTCGCGGAACTCGGCGAGCATCGGTTCCATGCGCGGGGAGTGGAAGGCGTGGCTGACGCGCAGCCGCTTGGTCTTGCGGCCGAGCGCCTCCGCCTGCGCGGCGATCTCCATGACGGCCTGCTCGTCCCCTGAGATCACGGTGGAGGCGGGGCCGTTGACGGCGGCGACGCTGACCTCTTCCTCCCGGCCGGCCAGCAGCGGCAGCAGGTCCGCTTCGGAGGCGGTGAGGGAGACCATCGCGCCGCCGGGCGGCAGCGCCTCCATCAGCCGGCCCCGGGCCGCTACGAGCGCGGCGGCGTCGGGCAGCGTGAGGACCCCGGCGACGTGGGCCGCGGCCAGCTCGCCGACGGAGTGGCCGAGGAGCTGGTCGGGGGTGATGCCCCAGTGCTCGACCAGCCGGTAGAGGGCGACTCCGAGGGCGAACAGGGCGGGCTGGGTGTAGGCCGTACGGTCCAGCAGTCCGGCGTCGGGGCTGTCCGGGGCCGCGTTGATCACGTCGCGGAGGGGGCGGTCGAGCAGCGGGTCGAGTTCCGCGCAGACCGCGTCGAAGGCGTCGGCGAACACCGGGTGGCGCGCGTACAGCCCGGCGCCCATACCGGTGCGCTGGCTGCCCTGCCCGGGGAAGAGGAAGGCCGTCTTGCCCGCGCCGCCGGTGACGCCCCGCACCAGGTCAGGCGACGGCTCGCCGGCGGCGAGCGCGGCCAGGGCGGCGAGCAGCGCGGGCCGGCTCTCGCCGGTGAGGACCGCGCGGTGCTCGAAGGCGCTGCGGTGCGCGGCGAGAGAGTAGCCGAGATCGGCGGGGTCGGCGGAGTGCGTGCGGGTGTGCTGGAGGAGGCGTCCGGCCTGGGCCTGGAGGGCTTCGGCGCTCCGGCCGGACAGCAGCCAGGGCAGGACGGCGCGCTGCGGGTCCCCGCCCTCGGGGCCGTCGGCTGGGGAATCGGGGGCGGCGGCCGGTTCCGGGGCCGGGACGTGTTCGAGGATGGTGTGGGCGTTGGTGCCGCTGACGCCGAAGGAGGAGACGCCCGCCCGGCGCGGGCGGCCGGTCTCGGGCCACGCGGTGCGTTCGGTCAGCAGGTGTACGGACCCGGCCGACCAGTCCACGTAGGGCGTCGGCTCGTCGATGTGCAGGGTGTGCGGCAGTTCGCCGTGCTGCATCGCGAGGACCATCTTGATGATGCCCGCGACCCCGGCGGCGGCCTGACTGTGACCGATGTTGGATTTCAGCGAGCCGAGGAGCAACGGCCGTTCCGTGGGCCGGTTCTGACCGTATGTCGCCAAGAGCGCCTGCGCCTCGATGGGGTCGCCGAGCTTGGTGCCGGTGCCGTGCGCCTCGACGGCGTCCACGTCGGCGGCGGACAGCCCCGAGCCTGCGAGGGCCTGGCGGATCACGCGTTGTTGGGAGGGCCCGTTGGGCGCGGTGAGGCCGTTGCTGGCGCCGTCCTGGTTGACGGCGGAGCCGCGCACCAGCGCAAGCACGGGGTGGCCGTTGCGGCGGGCGTCCGAGAGCCGCTCCAGGACCAGCAGTCCGGCGCCCTCGGCCCAGGAAGTGCCATCGGCGGCGGCCGCGAAGGGCTTGCAGCGCCCGTCCGCGGCCAGCACCCGCTGCCTGCTGAACTCGACGAACGCGCCGGGCGTCGACATCACGGTCACGCCCCCGGCCAGGGCCAGCACGCACTCGCCCGCGCGCAGCGCCTGCGCGGCGAGGTGCACCGCGACCAGCGACGAGGAGCACGCCGTGTCGACGGTGACGGCGGGGCCCTCCAAGCCGAGGCTGTAGGAGATGCGGCCGGAGGCCACGCTGCCCGCGCTGCCGATGCCGAGGTAGCCCTCGGACTCCTCGGAGGGTTCGGCGACCCGTGAGCCGTAGTCGTGGTGGCTGCATCCGACGAAGACGCCGCTCGCACTGCCCTTGAGGGCCAGCGGGTCGATGCCCGCGCGCTCGACGGCCTCCCAGGAGAGTTCCAGGAGCAGCCGCTGCTGGGGGTCGATGGTCAGGGCCTCGCGCGGGGAGATCCCGAAGAAGGCCGGGTCGAAGTGGTCGGCGTCGTGCAGGAAGCCGCCCTCCTGCGCGTAGGTGCTGCCGACCCGGTCCGGGTCGGGGTCGTAGAGCCCTTCGAGGTCCCAGCCCCGGCCGGTGGGGAAGCCGGTGATGGCGTCACCGCCGGAGGTGAGGAGCGTCCACAGCTCCTCGGGGGTGGCGACGCCGCCGGGGAAGCGGCAGCTCATCGCGACGACGGCGATCGGGTCGTCGCCACTCGCTTCGTCCGGTGCGGCGTCGGGCCGCTCATCGGGCGCGGTGGGCTGCTCTTCGGCCTCAGGTGCGCCGAAGGCTCCGAGCAGTTCGGTGCGCAGGTGCCCGGCCAGTACGGTCGCGGTCGGGTAGTCGAAGGCCAGGGTGACCGAGAGCCGCAGCCCGGTGGCCTCGGCGAGGCGGTTGCGCAGGTCGACGGCGGTCAGCGAGTCGAAGCCGATGTCCTTGAAGGCCCGGTCGGGGTCGACCGCCTCCGGCCCGGGATGGCCGAGCACCTCGGCCACCTCGGTGCGTACGAGGTCGAGGAGGGCGCGGTCGCGGTCCGCGGCGGGCAGTCCGGCCAGCCGCCGGGCCGGAGATTCGGTTCCCGGGTCCCCGCCGCCGGAGGGCCGCGCTTTGTCCATCACCCGTCGTACGTCCGGGAGTTCGCTGATGGCGGGGCTGGGGCGCAGGGCGGTGAACGCCCGTACGAAGCGGTCCCAGGCGAAGTCGGCGATGAGGACGCGGGTGTCGTCGTGGTCCAGGGCCTGCTGGAGGGCGGCGGTCGCCAGTTCGGGGTCCATCGCGGGCAGTCCGTTGCGTACGAGCCGCTCGCCGACGGCCCCGGCGGCGAGGCTGTCCCCGGCCCACAGGCCCCAGGCCACGGAGGTGCCCGGCAGGCCCCGGTCGCGGCGCTGCTGGGCGAGGGCGTCGAGGTAGGCGTTGGCCGCGGCGTAGCTGCCCTGCCCGGTGCCGCCGAGGGTGCCGGCGAGCGAGGAGAACAGTACGAACGCGGTCAGGTCCAGGTCGCGGGTGAGTTCGTCGAGGTGGTGGGCGGCGTCCAGCTTGGGCCGCAGGACGCCGGCGGCCCGCTCGGGGGTGATCGAGTCGATCACCCCGTCGTCCAGGACGCCCGCCGCGTGCACGACGGCCCGCAGCGGCTGCCCGGCCGGGATGTCCGCCAGGAGCCGGGCCAGGGCGTCCCGGTCCGCGGCGTCGCAGGCGGCCACCGTCACCTCGGCGCCGAGCTGCTCCAGTTCGGCGAGCAGATCGTCCAGGCCGGGGGTGCCGGCGCCGCGGCGGCTGGTGAGCAGCAGGTGGGGGGCGCCGTTGCGGGCGAGGTGGCGGGCGACTTGGGCGCCGAGGCCGCGGGTGCCGCCGGTGATGAGTGTCGTGCCGTCAGGGGTCCAGGTGCGGGCGGGTGTTGTGTCGCCGAGGGCGGCGGGGGCGAGCCGACGGCCGAACACTCCGGAGGCGCGGAGCGCGAGCTGGTCCTCGCCGTCGATGCCGTACTTGATCCCGTCCTTGCCGCGCTTGAGGCTGTCCTTGCCGTAGTTGAGGCGGTCCTTCCCGTACCTGGAACCGGCCTTCGGGCCGGTTCCGGTGCCGGACAGCACTTCGGCGAGCCGGGTCTGTGCCCGGTCGTCCAGGTGCTCGGGGAGGTCGATCAGCCCGGCCCAGCGCTGCGGGTACTCGACCCCGGCGACCCCGCCGAGCCCCCAGGCGAGGGCCTGCGTGGCGCTGCGCAGCCGGTCGGACTTGCCGATGGACACCGCGCCCTGAGTCGCGCACCAGACGGGCGCGTCGAATCCGGCGTCGCCGAGCGCCTGGAGCAGGGCGACGGTGAGGACGAGCCCGGTCGGCGTTCCGGAGCCCTCGGCGTAGGGCGATTCGTCCTGTGCCAGCAGGGAGAGGACCCCGGCGGGGACCTCGGACGACATGTCGTCCGGCAGCAGTTCGGCGAAACGGCCGCGGTCGGCGGCGTCCCGGCCCGCTTCGATCAGGACCGGCGCGGCCCCGTGCGCGCTCAGGGCCCGTACGCAGGCCGTCGCGGTGGGGCCGTCGGCGGTTCCGGCGGGTACGGCGATGAGCCAGGTGCCGTGGAGGGCGGGCGCGCCCTCCGTCGGCAGGGGCTTCCAGGTGACGCGGTAGCGCCAGCCGCCGATGGTGGAGTGGCCGCGGCGCTCGCGGAGCCAGTCGGAGAGCGCGGGGACGACGCCGGCCAGGGAGGAGCGCAGTTCCGCGTCGTCGACGCGGAGCGTGTCGGCGAGGGCGTCGAGGTCTTCCCGTTCGACGGCGTCCCAGAATCCGCTGTCGAGGGCGGGTGCGTCCTGATCGCCGCCGGAATCCGACGCGGCGGGTGCGGCGGTGAACCAGTACTGCTGCTGCTGGAACGCGTAGGTGGGCAGCGGCCGTACGCGCGCTCCGGAACCCGCGAAGACGGACTCCCAGTCCACCGGTGCGCCGAGAACGTGAAGTTGGGCTAGGGAGGCGAGGAACCTGCCCATGCCACCCTCGTCCTGACGCAGCGTCATGACGACACCGCCGCTGGCTCCGGCGGCCTCGATCGCCTCCTGGAGCCAGACCGCGAGGGCGGGGTGGGTACTGCATTCGACGAACACCCCGTGCCCGTCGGCGAGCAGCGCGTCCACGGTCCGCGCGAACTCCACGGGCTGCCGCAGGTTGCGGTACCAGTACTCGGCGTCCATGGCCGCGGTGTCGATCAGCCCGCCGGTGACCGTGGAGTAGAACGGGACCTGGGAGGGGCGCGGCCGGACCTCGGCAAGGATGGTCAGCAGTTCCTGGCGGATCTCCTCGACCTGGACGGAATGCCCGGCGAAGTCCACGCCGGGGATCGGCCAGCACAGCACGCCGTCGGCGGAGAGCGCGTCCTGGAGTTCGGCGAGGGCCGCCGGGTCGCCGGAGACCGTCGCGGAGGTCGGCCCGTTGACGGCGGCGACGCCGAGCACGCCGTCCCAGGCGGTCAGCCGCTCGCGGAGGCGTTCGGCGGGGAGCGGCACGAAGAGCATGCCGCCGCGCCCGGTCAGCGCGCGGAGCGCCTTGCTGCGCAGCGCGACGATCCTCGCGGCGTCCTCCAGGGACAGGGCGCCCGCGACGCAGGCGGCGGCGATCTCGCCCTGCGAGTGGCCGATGACGGCGTCGGGGACGACCCCGTACGAGCGCCACAGGTCGGCCAGCGACACCATCACCGCGAACAGCACCGGCTGCACCACGTCCACCCGGTCCAGCGGCGGCGCGTCCGGCGCGTCCCGAAGGACGTCCATCAGCGACCAGTCGAGGTGCGGGGCCAGGGCCCGTTCGCAGGCGGCGATCCGCTCCACGAAGGCCGGGGCGCGATCGAGGAGTTCGCGCGCCATGCCGGTCCACTGCGAGCCCTGGCCGGGGAAGACGAACACCGTCCGGTCCGACCGGGCCACCGTGCCGCTGACCACGCCGGGGGCGCGTTCCCCGGCCGCCAGGGCGGCGAGCCCGCCCAGCAGCGCCTCACGGTCGTCCCCGACGACGGCCGCGCGGTGCTCGAAGGCGGTCCTGGTGGTGGCGAGGGAGTATCCGGCGTCCTGCACTGAGATCGCGGGACGCTCCGTCAGATAGGAGTGCAGCCGGGCCGCTTGGGCCGCGAGCGCGTCGGGGGTACGGCCGGACAGGACCCAGGGGACGGTGTCGGAGGCGGTGTCGGAGACAGCCTCGGATTCGGACACTGGGCCCGCCCCAGAAACCGGCTGCGATTCCGGCTCCGGCTCCAGCACCGATCCCGGCACCGATCCCGGCATCGATTCCGGCTGCTCCACGATGATGTGCGCGTTGGTGCCGCTGAGGCCGAAGGAGGACACCCCGGCCCGGCGGGGCCGGCCGGCCTCCGGCCACGAGGCGGCCTCGGTCAGCAGCGAGACGGAGCCGGTGGTCCAGTCGACGTTGGGGGTCGGCTCGTCGATGTGCAGGGTGCGGGGCAGCACGCCGTGCTCCATCGCGAGCACCATCTTCATGATGCCCGCGACCCCGGCGGCGGCCTGGCTGTGACCGATGTTGGACTTCAGCGACCCGAGGAGCAACGGCCGCTCGGCGGGCCGGTCCTGACCGTACGTCGCCAGCAGCGCGTCGGCCTCGATGGGGTCGCCGAGCCGGGTGCCGGTGCCGTGCGCCTCGACGGCGTCCACGTCGGCGGCGGACAGCCCGGCGTCGGCGAGGGCTCCACGGATCACCCGTTGCTGCGCCAGCCCGCTCGGCGCGGTCAGGCCGTTGCTGGCGCCGTCCTGGTTGACGGCGGAGCCGCGCACCAGCGCGAGCACCGGGTGGCCGTTGCGGCGGGCGTCCGAGAGCCGCTCCAGGACCAGCAGTCCGACGCCCTCGGCCATGCCGAAGCCGTCCGCCGAGGCGGCGAAGGACTTGCAGCGGCCGTCCTCGGCGAGCCCGCGCTGGCGGCTGAAGCCGGTGAAGGACAGGGGGGTGCCGATGACGGTGGCGCCGCCGGCCAGGGCCAGCGTGCACTCGCCCGCGCGCAGCGCGCGGGCCGCCAGGTGCACGGCGACCAGCGACGAGGAGCAGGCGGTGTCCACGGTGATCGCGGGCCCCTGGAGACCCAGTTGGTAGGCGACCCGGCCGGACAGGACGCTGGTGGAGATGCCCGCGATGAACAGGCCCTCCAGCTCGTCGGGCACGTCGCGCATGCTGCCGCCGTAGCCCTGGTACGAGGCGCCCGCGAAGATGCCCGTGCGGGTGCCGTGCAGGGTGGCGGGGTCGATGCCCGCGCGCTCGACGGCCTCCCAGGAGGTCTCCAGGAGCAGCCGCTGCTGCGGGTCCATGGCCAGGGCCTCGCGCGGGGAGATCCCGAAGAACGCGGGGTCGAACCGCCCGGCGTCGTGCACGAAGCCGCCCGCCGCCGCGTAGCTCTTGCCGGGGCGGTCGGGGTCGGCGTCATAGAGGTCGTCGAGGTCCCAGCCGCGGTCGGCGGGCAGCTCGGTGACGGCGTCCCGCCCCTCCGCCACCAGGCGCCACAGGTCCTCTGGGGTCCGTACGCCGCCGGGATAGCGGCAGCTCATGGCGACGATGGCGATCGGGTCGTCGTCCACCGCCGGGGCCGCCGGTACGGGCAGGGCCCCGGCGGTATCGGCAGCCGTCCCCTGCCCCGCGATCTCCTCGCCCGAGCCCCCATCCCCCAGGAGCAGCGTCCCCAGGTGGCGGGCGAGGGCGGTGGCCGAGGAGTAGTCGAAGACGACGGTGACGGGCAGCTTGAGGCCGGTGGCGGCGCCCAGCCTGTTGCGCATGTCGACGGCGGTCAGCGAGTCGAAGCCCAGTTCGCGGAAGGCGCGGCCCGGCGTGACGGCGTCCGGCGAGTCGTGGCCGAGCACGCCGGCCGCGTGCGTACGGACCAGGTCGGCCAGCGTCCGGTGGCGCTCGGCCGCCGACTGGGCCAGCAGTCTGGTCCGCAGCGCGGCGGTCGCCCCGACCTCGGCCGACCCTTCCTCCTGAGCTTCCGTCAAAATAGCGCGTACTTCCGGCAGTTCGCTGATGAGCGGACTGGGCCTGGCCGAGGTGAAGACGGGGGCGAAGCGGTCCCAGTCGACGTCGGCGACGAGCACCACGGTCTCGTCGTGGTCCAGCACCTGCTGCAAGCCGGTGATGGCCACCGGGGGCGGCATGAAGAGGATGCCGTGCCCGCGCAGTTCCTCCTCGACGAGGTTGGCGGCCATGCCGCCGCCGTCCTCGGGGCTCCAGATGCCCCACACCACGGAGGTTCCGGCCAGGTCGCGGGCGCGGCGGCGCTCGGCCAGCCCGTCGAGGTAGGCGTTGGCGGCGGCGTACGCGCCGTGGATGGCGCTGCCCCACACTCCGGAGATCGAGGAGAACAGCACGAACGCGTCGAGCGAGTCCCCGTCGAAGAGCAGGTCCAGGTTGCGGGCCCCGCCGACCTTCGCGTGCAGCGTCTCGGCGAACTCGTCCAGGTCGGTGTCGGGCAGCGGCACCAGCGACCCGCCGCCCGCGGCGTGCAGGACGGTGCGGATCTCACAGCCGTCCCGCTCCAGGCCCTCCTTCAGGGAGCGCAGCGCGTCCAGGTCGGCGACGTCGCAGGAGGCGAGGGTGGTACGGGCGCCGAGGCCGGTCAGTTCCTCGGACAGTTCGGCGGCGCCGGGCGCGTCGGGGCCGCCCCGGCTGACCAGCACGATGTGCTCCGCGCCGCGTCGCGCCAGCCAGCGGGCGATCTGGGCGCCGATGCCGCCCGTACCGCCGGTGATGAGGGTGGTGCCGCGGGGGCGCCAGTCGCGGGGCGCGGGGGCGTCGCCCAGCGGGGCCCGTACCAGGCGGCGGCCGTGGCAGCCCGACGCGCGCACGGCCACCTGGTCCTCGTCGCCGAGGCCGCCGGCCAGGGTCCGGCAGAGTCGAGCGGCGGTGGCGTCGTCCAGGGTTTCGGGGAGGTCGACGAGGCCGCCCCAGCGGCGGGGGTACTCCAGGGCGGCCACCCGGCCGAGGCCCCAGAGCAGGTTCGCGGCGGCGCTGACCGGTCCGTCGTCGGGGCCGGTCGCGACGGCCCCGCGGGTGGCCCACCACAGGGGCGCCTCGACTGCGGCGTCGCCGAGGGCCTGTGCCAGGGCCAGGTTCAGCGCGGTGCCCATGGGGACGGCGGGGTGGACGGGGTGGGGGCTCTCGTCCAGGCCCAGCAGGGACAGCACTCCCGCGACGGGACCGCCGACCGGACCGCCGACCGAGACGTCAATCGAGCCGTTGGTCGCGTCCATCGCGTCCACGGTGTCGGCGAGGCGCGCGGCGAGGGTCGCGCGGTCGGTGTCGGCGAGGCGCGCGGCGAGGGTCGCGCGGTCGGTGTCCGCTTCGGTGAGGAAGAGGCGCACGGTGGTGGCCCCGGCCGCTTCCAGGGCGCGTACGCAGTCGGCCGAGCGCGCGTCCTCGGCGTGGGCGGCCGACGACAGGACCAGCCAGGTACCGGACAGTGCGGCGGGCGCGCCCTCGGGCAGGGCCCTCCAGTCCAGCCGGTAGCGCCAGGAGTCCACCACGGACCGCTCCTGACGCCGCGTCCGCCAGTCGGTCAGGGCGGGCAGCACGACGCTCAGGGGGTCGTTCGGGGCGACGCCGATGGTCGAGGTCAGCCGGTCGAGGTCGCCGCCGCCGATCGCTTCCCAGAAACCGTCCTGGTCCGCTCCGCCGGCTTCGGCCGTCCCGCCGCGCGCGCCGCCGTCGGGGTCCCGCAGCCAGTACGGCTTGCGCTGGAAGGCGTACGTCGGCAGCGCCACGTGCCCGCCGCCGGAGCCGGGGAACACCCGTCCCCAGTCGGGCGACAGCCCGTTGGCCCACGCCTCCCCGAGCGAGAGCAGCATCCGGTCCCGGCCGCCGTCGTCCCGCCGCAGTGTGCCGAGCGCGACGGCGGGCCCCTGCCCGGAGTCGGCGACGCCCGCGGCGTCGGCGGTCTCCTGCACGCCGAAGGTGAGGACGGGGTGCGCGCTGGGCTCCACGAAGAACCGGAACCCGGCGTCGAACAGGGTGCGCGTCGTCTTCTCGAACTCGACGGTCCGGCGGAGATTGCGGTACCAGTACTCGGCGTCGAGGGCCGTGGTGTCGAGCAGGTCTCCGGTGACCGTGGAGTAGAACGGGACGTCGGACCGTCGGGGCGTCAGTTCCGCCAGCTCGGACAGGAGTTGCTGGTGAATGTCCTCGACGTGCGCGGAGTGCGAGGCGTAGTCCACCGGTACGCGACGGGCCCGTACTTCCCTTGCCTCGGCCCGTTCCAGCAGCTCGCCCAACGCGTCCGCGTCACCCGACACGACGGTGGAGGCGGGGCCGTTGACGGCGGCGACGGACAGCTTGCCGTCCCAGTCGGCGATCCACTCCCCCACCTCCGCGGCGGGAAGGGACACGGACACCATGCCGCCGCGCCCCGACAGGGCGCGCAGCGCCTTGCTCCGCAGCGCCACGACGCGCGCGGCGTCATCGAGCGACAGGGCTCCGGCGACGCAGGCGGCGGCGATCTCGCCCTGGGAGTGCCCGACCACGGCGCCCGGCTCGATGCCGTACGAGCGCCACAGCGCGGCCAGCGACACCATCACGGCGAACAGCACCGGCTGCACGACGTCGACCCGCTCCAGCGACGGGGCGTCAGGCCGCGTGCGCAGCACGGCTTCCAGCGACCAGTCGACGAACGGCGACAGTGCCCGCTCGCACTCCGCGATGCGATCCGCGAACACCGGCTCCGCGTCGAGCAGTTCGGCGGCCATCCCGGCCCACTGGGAACCCTGGCCGGGGAAGACGAACACGGTGCGGCCGGTCGTCTCGACGCCTGCCTGAACGAGGTGCGGTGCGGGTGCGCCGTCGGCCAGCGCCCGTACCCCGGCCGTCAGCTCGGCGGTGTCCGCGCCCACGACGGCGGCCCGGTGCTTCAAGGACGCGCGGGTGGTGGCGAGAGCGCGGCCGATCTCCTCGGGCCGCGTCGGCGCGGTGCCGTCCAGGTGGCTCAGCAGCCGCCGCGCCTGGTCGCGCAGGGCCTCTTCGCTCCTGGCGGAGAGCACCCACGGGAGGTTCGCCGCTACGGTCGCGGCGTCACCTGGGGCGCCCGAGGCAGCGTCGGGGGTGTCGGGCCCGGTGATGTCCGCTGTGCCGAGCGCGGTGACGTCCGCCGTGCCGCGCCCTTCGCCGTCCGCCGTGCCGGGCGCGGCGGCCGCAGCGGGCTCGGGGGGCTGTTCCAGGATCAGGTGGGCATTGGTGCCGCTGACGCCGAACGCGGAGACGCCCGCCCGCCTCGGGCGGCCGGTCTCCGGCCACGGCTCCGCCCGGGTGAGCACCCGGACCCCGCCCGCCGTCCAGTCGACCATGGGCGTCGGCTCGGCGGCGTGCAGGGTCGGCGGCAGCTCGCCGTGGGTCATGGCCAGTACGGTCTTGATCACACCGCCCACACCGGCGGCGGCGGAGGTGTGGCCGATGTTGGACTTCAGCGAACCCAACCACAACGGCCGCTCGGCCGGGCGGTCCTGACCGTACGTCGCCAGCAGCGCCCGCGCCTCGATCGGGTCGCCCAGCCGGGTCCCCGTACCGTGCGCCTCCACCGCGTCGACGTCTGCGGCGGACAGCCCCGCGTCCGCGAGCGCGGCCCGGATCACCTGTCGCTGGGCGGGGCCGCTGGGCGCGGTGAGGCCGTTGCTCGCGCCGTCCTGGTTGACGGCGGAGCCGCGGACCACGGCCAGTACGGGATGGCCGTTGCGGGTCGCGTCCGAGAGCCGTTCCAGCAGCAGCACTCCGGCGCCCTCGGACCAGCCGGTGCCGTCCGCGCCCGCGCCGAAAGCCTTGCAGCGGCCGTCCGCGGACAGCGCCCGCTGCCGGCTGAAGGCGACGAAGGCGTCGGGGGTGGCCATCACCGCCACGCCGCCGGCCAGGGCGAGCGAGCAGTCGCCCGCCCGCAGCGCCCGGATCGCCAGGTGCAGGGCGACCAGGGAGGAGGAGCAGGCGGTGTCCACACTCACCGCGGGCCCTTCGAGGCCCAGGGTGTAGGCGACGCGTCCGGAGACCACACTGCTGGCCGTTCCGGTGTCCAACAGCCCTTGTACTTCCGGTAGTTGACGGGACGTCGCACCGTAGTCGTTGCCCATGGCGCCGAGGAAGACGCCGGTCGGGGTGGAGCGCAGCGAGGTCGGGTCGACCCCGGCCCGTTCCACGGTCTCCCAGGCGGTCTCCAGGATCAGCCGCTGCTGCGGGTCCATGGCCAGGGCCTCGCGCGGCGAGATTCCGAAGAACTCGGCGTCGAACTCCGAGGCGTCGTGGAGGAAGCCGCCGTGCCGGGTGTAGGAGGTGCCGGGCCGCTCGGGGTCGGGGTCGTACAGGGCCTCGGTGTCCCAGCCCCGGTCGACCGGCCATCGTGTGATGGCGTCGCGGCCGCCGGCGACGAGGTCCCAGAGCCGCTCGGGCGTGTCGGCGCCGCCCGGATAGCGGCAGCCCATGGCGACGATGGCGATCGGCTCGTGCCGGGCCTCCTCGGCGTCCCGCAGCCGCCGCTTGGCCTCGCCGAGGTCGGCGGTGGCGCGCCTGAGGTAGTCGAGCAGCTTCTTGTCGTCCAGTTTCTGGGCGTCGGACATCGGTGTCAGCTCTCTCTCAGCTCTCAGGCCATGCCGAAGTTGTCGTCGAGCAGTGCGAACAGTTCGTCCGCCGAGGCCGTGGCCGTCTCGTCGGCAGGGTGGCCGGCGGCCGTCTCCAACGGGCCGCCGCCGGAGCCGCCGGGCCCGGCGGCCGGGCCGACGCGCCGCGTCCACTCGCGCAGCAGGTCGTTCAGCCGGTCGCCGATCCCCTCGGTGCCGGGCGCGCCCGGCGTCAGGGCGGCGAGCTTGGCGGCCAGGTCGTCCAGCTCGGTCAGCCGGGCCGGCGCGGGGGCGGCGACGGCGCTCAGTTCGTCGTGGAGGTGGTCGGCGAGCGCGGCGGGCGTGGGGTGTTCGAAGACGACCGTCGGGGGGATGGACAGCCCGGTGGCCGTGCACAGTTGGCTGCGGAACCGCATCGCGAGCATCGAGTCGAAGCCGACCTCGGAGAAGGCGCGGTCCGGCGGCACGGCGCCGGCGCCCGGGTGGCCGAGCACCGCGGCGGCGTGCCGGGTGACCAGGTCGAGGACCGCTTGGCGGCGTCCCGGCCCGTCGAGCGACGCCAGCCGGGCCGCGAGCCGGGCGGCGGGCGGCTCCTCTTCGTCGGCCGCCGACGCGTGCTCCGGCGAGGGGGCCGAGGTGCTGGGGACTGCCGCGCTGGGGACCGACGTGCTGGGGGCTGCCGCGAGGCCCGCCGCACGGTCGGCCGGGGAGGCCTTGACAGCCGGGGAAGCCTGAGGAGCCTCGGCAGTCTTGGCAGCCGAGGCCGAGGGGGTGGAGGAGGCTGAGGGGGCTGAAGCGGCCGACGGGTCGGCAGGCACCGGCTCGGGGGCGGCGGAGATGCCGCTGCGGCCCGGTGTGGGCAGCCAGTAGCGGTCCCGCTGGAAGGGATAGGTCGGCAGCGGTACGGGCCGGGCCTCTGCGCCCTCATCATCCTCACCGGCCTCGGGCAGCAGCGCGGCCCGGTCGACCGGGGCGCCGGCCGCCCACGCCTCCGCCGAGGAGGCCAGCAGCCGGTCCCGGCCGCCGTCGTCGCGGCGCAGCGTCCCCACGCCCGCCATCGCCCGGCCGGACTCCTCGGCGACCCTCTCGGCCGCGGCGAGCAGCACCGGGTGCGGGCTCACCTCGATGAGCAGGTCGTGCCCCGCCGCCAGAAGGGCACGGGTGGCACCCGCGAAGTCGACGGGCTCGCGCAGGTTCCGGTACCAGTAGTCGGCGTTCAGCAGGGAGCCTTCGATGGGCCCGCCGGTGACCGCGGAGTACAGCGGCACGACGCAGGAGCGCGGGCACACCGGGGCCAGTTTAGTCAGCAACTCACCCTTGATCTCTGCGACTTGATCGGAGTGGGCGGCGTAGTCGACGGGGATGCGCCGGGCCCGCAGACCGTGTTGTACGCAGGCGGCCAGCAGCGCGGCGAGCCCGTCCGGCTCGCCCGCGACGACCACGGCCTCCGGACCGTTCACCGCGGCGACGCAGCTCCCGTCACCGTCCGAGAGCAGGCCGCGGACGCGCTCCTCCGGCGCGGCGACGGACACCATGCCGCCCCGGCCCGCCAGGCGGAGCAGCGCCTTGCTGCGGAGCGCCACCACCATGGCCGCGTCCTGGAGCGAGAGCGCGCCCGCGATACAGGCGGCGGCGATCTCGCCCTGGCTGTGGCCGATCACGGCGTCGGGCCGGACGCCGATGGCGCGCCAGTACTCGGCCAACGCGACCATCACGGCGAACAGCGTCGGCTGCACGACATCGACCCGGTCGAGTGACGGAGCGTCAGGGTCGTTCCGCAGCACCTGCGTCAGCGACCAGTCCGTATAGGGGGCGAGGGCTTCCGCGCACCTCTCGATGGAGTCCGTGAACACCGGTTCGTCACCCAGCAGTTGGGAGGCCATGCCCGCCCACTGGGACCCTTGTCCGGGGAACACGAAGGCTGTCCGGCCGCCCCTGGACCGGCGGCCCTGCACCGCACCGGTCGCGGGCGCCCCCTCGGCGAGCGCGCCGAGCCAGTCCAGCAGCTCCTCCCGGCCGGCGCCGACGGAAGCAGCCCGGCAGGGGAAGGCCGTACGGGTCGTGGCGAGCGCCCTGGCGAGTTCGGCGGGCCGCACGTCCGGGTCGGCCTCGACCCGGGCCAGCAGCTGCCGCGCCTGGCGTCGCAGCGCGCCGGGGGTACGGGCGGAGAGCAGCCACGGGACGGCGGCGGGAAGCGCCGGGGCGGGCGTAACGGTGTGTCCTGCGTCCAAGGCAGAGGCTGCGGCATCGACGCGAGACGCAGGCAAGGCACCGCCGTGCGGAAGCGGTACCGGCACAGCCGCACCGTCCAGGACCGGCACAGCCGCGTCACGCGCGACCGGCGCGGCCTCGGGCGCCTGTTCCAGCACGGCGTGGGCGTTGGTGCCGCTCATCCCGAAGGCGGAGACGCCGGCCCTGCGCGGCTGGTCCCCGGCGTCCCACGGGCGGGACTCGGCGAGCAGCCGGACCGCGCCCGCGGACCAGTCCACCCGGCTCGACGCCTCCTCGGCGTGCAGCGTGCGCGGCAGCACCCCGTGCCGCAGGGCCATGACGGTCTTGATGACGCCTGCGACGCCCGCGGCGGCCTGCGTGTGACCGATGTTCGACTTCAGGGACCCGAGCCACAACGGCCGTTCTGCTGGCCGCTCCTGACCATACGTCGCCAGCAGCGCCTGCGCCTCGATGGGGTCGCCCAGCGTCGTGCCGGTGCCGTGCGCTTCCACGAGGTCGATCTGCGAGCCGGACAGTCCGGCGCCCGCGAGCGCCGCGTTGATGGCCCGCTGCTGGGCGGGGCCGCTGGGCGCGGTCAGGCCGTTGCTCGCGCCGTCCTGGTTGACGGCGGTGCCGCGTACGAGCGCCAGTACCGGGTGGCCCAGGCGCCGCGCGTCGGACAGCCGCTCGACGAGCAGTACGCCCACGCCCTCGCCCCAGCCCGTACCGTTCGCCGACTGGGCGAAGGACCGGCAGCGGCCGTCGGGTGACAGCCCCTGCTGGCGGCTGAACTCCACGAAGACGTCCGGGCTGGCCATCACCGCGGCCCCGCCGACCAGCGCGAACGAGCAGTCCCCGGACCGCAGCGCCTGCCCCGCGAGGTGGAGGGCCACCAGGGAGGAGGAGCAGGCCGTCTCCACGGTCACGGCGGGCCCCTCCAGGCCCAGGGTGTAGGAGATCCGGCCGGACGCCACGCTGGTGACGGTGCCGCTGAGCAGGTGCCCTTCGACGTCGGCCGCCGGGTCGTGCGGCCCGGTCCCGTACCCCTGGGAGGCCACGCCCACGTAGACGCCGCCCTGGTCGCCGCGTACGGAGGCCGGGTCGATCCCGGCCCGTTCCAGCGCCTCCCAGCCGGTCTCCAGCAGCAGCCGCTGCTGCGGGTCCATCGCCAGGGCCTCGCGCGGCGAGACTCCGAAGAACTCGGCGTCGAACTCGCCCGCGCCGTCCAGGAATCCGCCGCCCGTGGCGTAGAACGTGCCCTGCCGCTCGGGGTCCGGGTCGTACAGCTCGGCCAGCGGCCAGCCACGGTCGGCCGGGAGGTCCCCGATGGCGTCGACGCCGTCGGTCACCAGGCGCCACAGGTCCTCGGGCGAGCGGACGCCGCCGGGGAAGCGGCAGGCCATCGAGACGATGGCGAGCGGTTCGCCGGCCGGTGCGGGCGGCGTGGACAGTACGGGTGACGTGGTTGGGACATGGAGCGGCGGCGCGGCGCCGGTCAGTTCGGCGAGCAGGTGGTCGCCGAGCGCGGTGGCCGTCGGGTGGTCGAAGACCGTGGTCAGCGGCAGTGGCAGGCCCGTGGCTGCGATCAGCCGGTTGCGCAGTTCGACGGCGGTCAGCGAGTCGAAACCCGCGTCACGGAACGGCCGGTCGGCCGCGATGGAGCCGGTCGTGTCGTGGCCGAGCACCTCCGCCGCCTCGGCGCGTACGAGTTCGCGCAGCCGGTGCCCGCGCTCGGTCTCGGGCAGCTCCGCCAGTTCCCGCCGCCACACGTCGTGGGCGTCCGATCCGGGGCCCTCGGTACGGTCCTCAGGGCGGTCGTCGGCCGGAGCGGCGTCCGGCAGGCGGCGCAGCAGCGCGCTGGGGCGGGCCGACAGGAACGTCGGCGTGAAGCTCTGCCAGTCCATGTCGGCGACGACCAGTTCGCTCTCGCCGAACGTCAGCGCCCGCTGGAGCGCGGCCAGCGCCGCCGCCGGCTCCATCGGCACCAGGCCGTGCCGCCGCAACTGCCGGCCGACGTCGCCGTGCGCCATGCCCGCGCCGGACCAGGGGCCCCAGGCGACGGAGGTCGCCGCGAGCCCGCGGGCGCGCCGCGCGGCGGCCAGGGCGTCGAGGTGGGCGTTGGCCGCCGCGTAGGCGGCCTGGCCGCCGCTGCCCCAGGTCGCGGAGATCGAGGAGAAGAGGACGAAGGCGTCCAGCGACGGCCCGTCGAACAGGGCGTCCAGGTTGTCCGCGCCGCGCGTCTTGGCGGCGGTCTCCCGGACCACGTCGTCGAGGGTGCAGTGCTCGATCCTGGTGTCCGAGGTGAGTCCCGCCGTGTGCACGACGGCCCGTACGGTCTCGTGCTCCGCCCGCAGCCCCTCCACTACCCGCGTCAGCTCGGCGCGGTCGGCGACGTCGCAGGCCAGGACGGTGCTACGGGCGCCGAGCGCCGACAGTTCGGCGGCGAGTTCGGCCGCGCCCGGCGACCGCGGGCCGCGCCTGCTCAGCAGTACGAGGTGCTCGGCGCCGTCCGCCGCCAGTCGCCGTGCCACGTGGGCGCCGAGGCCGCCCGTACCGCCGGTGACGAGCACGGTGCCGCGCGGCTTCCAGCGCTCGGCGGCAGGTCCGGCGGGGACCGGCGCCCGGTCCAGCCGACGACCGAAGAGCCCTACGGCGCGGACAGCCACCTGGTCCTCGCCGTCCAGCACGGCCAGCACGGCGCACAGCCCGTCCAGCGCGGCGTCGTTCAACGCACCGGGGAGGTCGGCCAGGCCGCCCCAGCGGTCCGGGTGTTCCAGCGCGGCGACTCGGCCGAGGCCCCAGAGCTGGGCTTGTACGGGGTTGACGGGGGGTGGTTCGTACGGTGCGGGGGTGCCGTCCGGTGTCGCAGCCCCGTCCAACGTCACGGCCCCGCTCGTGACACACCACAGCGGCGCGATCACCTCACGGTCGCCCAGCGCCTGGATGAGCAGAAGCGTCGCCGCCAGGGCAGCGCTCGGCGCGCCCGGGTCCGGGTCCGGGTTGGGGTCCGGACGGCCGTCGTCGGCGAAAGCGAGCAGGGAGAGTACGCCCGTGATGTCGGCCGCCTTGTCCGTCGGCAGCAGCCCGGCCAGTTCCGCGCGCCCGGTCCCGGCCGCGACCCTCAGGACCGTGACCTCGGCACCGTGCCGAGCGAGGGCGTGTTCGCAGGCGAGGGCGTGTTCCGTGCCGCCCGGCCCGTCCGCCGGGGTGACGAGCAGCCAGGTGCCGGAGAGGCGGGTGGCGTCGGCCGGTGCGGGGAGCGGCTGCCAGCCGACGCGGTAGCGCAGGCGGTCGGCGGCGGCATCGGCGGCGCGTCGCGACCGACGGGACGCGAGGGCCCGTGGTACGTCCTCCAGCGCCGCGCCCTCGTCCAGACCGAGTTCGGCGGCGAAGGCCCGTACGCCGTCGGGCCCGTCGAGCCCATCGAGCAGGTTCCACAGTTCGTCGGGCGCCGTCCCGGCTGCCGTGGGCGCGGGCGCGGGTTCGGGCCAGAAGCGCTTGCGCTGGAAGGCGTAGGTGGGGAGGGTGACGCGGCGTACGTCCATGCCGCGCCAGCCGGTCGGCCAGTCGACCGGTACGCCGCGCACATGCAGCCCCGCCAGCGCGCCCCGTACAGCAGCCGTCTCAGGCCGGCCCTCGCGCAGCATCGGCAGCGTCTCGCAGCCGTCGGCGTGCTCCAGGCAGCCGTGCAGCATGCCGGAGAGCACCCCGCCCGGCCCCAGTTCCAGGAACGTCGTCGCGCCCTCGGCCCGCAGCCGCCGGGCGCCGTCCAGGAACCGCACGGTGCCGCGGACGTGCCGTACCCAGTAGTCGGGGGAGCACAGTTCTTCCGCGGCGGCCGGCTCGCCGGTCAGGTTGGAGACCACGGCGATCCGGGGCGCGGAGTACGTCAGGCCCTCGGCGACGCGTCGGAACTCGTCCAGCATCCCGTCCATCCGCGCGGAGTGGAAGGCGTGGCTGACGGCCAGTCGCTTGGTGCGGCGGCCACGGGAGCGGAACTCCTCGGCCAGCCGCAGCACCGCTTCCGCGTCACCGGACACCACGGTGGAGTCGGGCCCGTTGACGGCGGCGATGTCCGCCGGGGCAAGGTCACTTGACGATCCGGCAGCGATCGTCTCCCGGACTTCCGCCTCCTCGGCCTCGATCGCCGCCATCGCACCGCCCTCGGGCAGCGCGTCCATCAGCCGGCCGCGTGCGGCGACGAGCGCGCAGGCGTCGCGCAGGTCCAGGACGCCCGCGGCGTGTGCGGCGGCCACCTCGCCGATCGAATGCCCCATCAGCAGATCGGGCCGTACGCCCCAGTGCCGTACGAGCCGGAACAGCGCGGTCTCCAGCGCGAACAGCGCGGGCTGGGTGTAGCGGGTCCGCTCCAGCAGCTCCGCTTCGGGCATGCCGTCCTCGGCGAACAGGACGTCGCGCAACGGCACTTCGAGGTGCGGGTCGAGTTCGGTGAGCACCTCGTCGAGCGCGTCGGCGAAGACGGGGTCGCGGCGGTAGAGCTGTGCGCCGGCGCCCGCGCGCTGGCTGCCCTGCCCGGGGAAGAGGAAGGCCGTGCGCCCGGGCAGGCCCGCCGAGCCGGTGAGCACCGAAGCCGGGCGGCCTCCGTCGGCGTACGCCCGCAGCGACCGCAGCACGGACTCCGGCTCCGTGCCGAGGACCGCCGCGCGGTGCTCCAGCGCGGCCCGGCCGGAGGCGAGCGAGTAGGCGACGTCCGCCAGGTCTGCGTCCGGTCGGTCGGCGAGGTGGGCGTGGAGGCATGCCGCCTGGGCCCGGAGCGCCTGCGGGGTCGCGGCGGAGAGCAGCAGCGGTACGGGCAGGGGCCGGGGAGCCGGGCGGTCGCCGCCCTCGGCGGCGGTGGCGGCGGCATCGGCATCGGCATCCTCGTGAAGGCTGCTGCCGGACGAGCCTCCGAGGCTACGGGCGGGTGCGCTGTCGCCCGTACCCGCCGGGGCCTGTTCCAGGACCACGTGGACATTGGTCCCGCTGATGCCGAAGGAGGAGACGCCCGCGCGGCGCGTACCGCCGCTCTCCGGCCAGGGCGTCCGCTGGGCGAGCAGCCGGATTCCGCCCGCGGACCAGTCGACGTGCGGGTTGGGGTCGCCGAGATGCAGGGTGCTGGGCAATTCGCCGTTGCGGATCGCCAGCACCATCTTCATGACGCCCGCGACGCCCGCCGCCGCCTGTGTGTGCCCGATGTTGGACTTGACGGAACCGAGCCACAGCGGCCGGTCCGCGGGCCGCCGCGCTCCGTAGACGGCTTGCAGCGCCTGCGCTTCGATGGGGTCGCCGAGCCGGGTCCCGGTGCCGTGCGCCTCGACCGCGTCGACCTCCTCCGGCCGCAGTCCGGCGTCGACGAGGGCGGCGCGGATGACGTTCTGCTGGGCGGGCCCGTTGGGCGCGCTGAGTCCGTTGCTCGCCCCGTCCTGGTTCACGGCGGTGCCGCTGACCACCGCGAGCACGGGGTGGCCGTGGCGCCGGGCGGCGGACAGCCGCTCCAGCAGCAGCACGCCCGCCCCTTCGCCCCAGCCTGTGCCGTCGGCGTCCGCGGAGAACGCCTTGCACCGCCCGTCGGGCGCGAGTCCGCGCTGGCGGCTGAACTCCACGAAGAGCTTGGGCGTGCTCATCACGGTGACGCCGCCCGCGAGCGCCTGCTCGCAGTCGCCGCGGCGCAGCGCCTGCACCGCCAGGTGGAGGGCGACGAGGGAGGACGAGCACGCCGTGTCGAGGGTGAGCGCGGGCCCTTCCAGACCGAGGACGTAGGAGACCCGGCCGGAGAGGACGCTGGCGGTGTTGCCGGTGAGGAAATGCCCTTCGGACGCGCCCGGAGCGCCCTCCAACTGGGCCAGGTAGTCCTGTCCGTTGGTGCCGAAGTACACGCCGACCTGACGCCCCCTCAGCGCGGTCGGGTCCTGCCCGGCCCCCTCAATGGCTTCCCAGGAGGTTTCCAGCAGCAGCCGCTGCTGCGGGTCCATGGCGAGGGCTTCACGCGGCGAGATCCCGAAGAACTCGGCGTCGAAGCCGCCGGCGTCGGCTATGAAGGCGCCCTGATCGCTGTAGGTGGTGCCCGGGTGGTCGGGGTCGGGGTCGTACAGCCCCTCGGCGTCCCAGCCCCGGTCCAGTGGCCAGTCCCCCACCGCGTCGATCCCGTCGGCGAGCAACGCCCAGAAGTCCTCCGGGCGTTCGACGTTCCCGGGGAACCGGCAGCCCATGCCGACGATGACTACGGGGTCGTCGTGGTACGGGCGTTCCGGCGCGGTCCCATCCTTCGCCACCGGGCCGGGCTTGGAGCGGGCGGCGGCGTCGGTCCCGCTCAACTCACCAAGGGCGGCCAGTTCGCTGATGATCCGTTCGGCGAGCGCGCTCGGTGTGGGGTGGTCGAACACCACGGTGGCGGGCAGCTTGAGGCCGGTCGCGACGCCGAGCCGATTGCGGAGTTCCACCGCTGTCAGGGAGTCGAGGCCCAGCGCGGCGAACGCCTCGGCGGGCCGTACCGCGTCGGCCGTACGGTGCCGCAGCACGGCGGCCGTGTGAGTGCGCACCAGGTCGGTGGCGCACTGGATTCGGTCCTCAGCACTCGCCGGCGCGACCAGCCGCGCCCGCACGGAACCGCCGCCCGTAACGTCCCGGCCACCCGGAGCGGCCCCGACCGCCGCCTCCGGCGCGCCCGTCTCCGCCCCCGGGTCCGGCAGCTCGGCCAGCAGTGCGCTGGAGCGCAGCCCCGTCCCCTCGGCGAACCGCCGCCAGTCGACGTCGGCCACCAGGACGAGCCCGTCGTCCTCCGCCACGGCCCGGTCGATCGCGGTGACGGCCGACTCCGGGTCCATCACCGGCATCCCGAAGTCCCGCAGCCGTGCGGCGACTTCGTCGTCGAGCATCCCCGCAACGGCCCACGCGCCCCAGGCGATGGAGGTGCCAGGGAGGCCGTCGGCACGGCGGAGCGCGATCAGGGCGTCCATCGCGGCGTTCGCCGCCGCGTAGTTGCCCTGTCCGGCGTTGCCGACGACACCCATCACCGAGGAGAAGACGACGAACGCGGAGAGGTCGAGGTGCGCCGTGACCTCGTGCAGGTTCTGAGCGGCTGTCAGCTTGGCCCGCAGCGAAACGGCGAGCCGCCCGGGGGTCAGCGCGTCGAGCAGCCCGTCGTCCAGCACGCCCGCAGCGTGGAAGACACCGGTCAACGGGGCGTCGGCCGGGATGCCCTCGACCAGCGCCGCCAGCGCCTCCCGGTCCGCGATGTCGCAGGCCGCGATGTCAACTGCCACACCCAGCTCGGCGAGTTCCGCGCGCAGTTCCTCCGCGCCGGGGGCTTCGGCGCCGCGGCGGCTGGCCAGGAGGAGCCGTTCGGCGCCCTGCGCCGCGAGTCGGCGGGCGGTGTACGAGCCGACGCCGCCGGTACCGCCGGTCACCAGGGCCGTACCGCCCCGCTCCCAGCGCCCGCCGGTCGCGTACGGTCGCGGGGGCGCGGCCAGCAGCCGCCGCCCGTGCACTCCGGTGGAGCGCACCGCCACCTGCTCCTCGCCGGCCGCCGCGCCGGCCAGCACCGCGCACAGCCGGAGGGCCGCGCGCTCGTCGAGCGCCGCCGGCAGGTCGGCGAGCCCGCCCCACCGCTGGGGGTGTTCGAGCGCCACCGTACGACCGAGGGCGGCGACTGCGGCGTGAGCGGGCGCGCCGGGCCGCTCGGCCCCGCCCACGACCGCCGTACCGTGGGTCAGCAGCCACAGCGGGGCATCGATTCCGGCGTCCCCGAGCGCCTGCGCCAGAGCGAGAGTGAGCGACAACGCACCGGGCAATTCCGGGAGTTCGGGATGCGGCCGCTCCTCCCAGGCGAGGAGCGAGAGCACTCCGGCGATCGGCCGTTCGTCGGGGGCGTCGGGTGTGTCGGGTGCGTCGGCCGGAGGAGCGTCCGTCGGGGGCACGTCGGCCGGGGACGCGCCCGCCGGGGCCGCCGCATTCGTCGCGGATACGTCGGCCGGACCAGGGCCCGTCCGGGCCGCTTCCGTCAGTGCGGCGGACAGTTCCTCCCGTGTCGCGCCCGGACCGGCGGCGGTGACCAGGGTCAGTTCGACACCGACGCCGGTGAGCGCGTCGAGGACCCCGGCCACGGCATCGCTCGCGGGAGCGCCGGGGAGTTCGGGGACCACCGCCAGCCAACGGCCGGCGAGCGGGGCACCGGGCGGGACCGGCACCGGACGCCAGCCG
Source organism: Streptomyces sp. NPDC050610 (assembly GCF_040654875.1). Lineage (NCBI taxonomy): Bacteria > Bacillati > Actinomycetota > Actinomycetes > Kitasatosporales > Streptomycetaceae > Streptomyces > Streptomyces sp. NPDC050610. The sequence continues at coordinate 42,503 of NZ_JBFAIV010000048.1, forward strand.
ACGTGATAGCGCCACGAGTCCGCGCGCCGCTCGCGCGTCTGCACGGAACGCCAGGCGGACAGGGCGGGAAGCACCTCGCCCAGGGCTTCGAGGCTGACCCCGAGCGTCTTGGACAGCTGCGCGGGGTCCTGCCGCTCCAGCCCCTCGAAGAGGTCATCAGCGGAAGCCGCGGAGGCGGAGACAGAGGCAGAGGCAGGAGCCGACGAGGACGAGGCCGAGGACAGCCAGAAGCGTTCGCGCTGGAAGGGATAGGTCGGCAGGTCCACGCGGCGCGCACCCGGGTACGTGCCGGAGAAGTCCACCGGCAGCCCGCTCGCCCACGCCTGCCCGAGCGACAGCAGCAGCCGATCCCGGCCGCCGTCATCACGGCGCAGCGTCCCCAGCACCACCGCCTCGACCCCGGCCGCCTCCGCCGACTCCTGCACCCCCACCGCCAGCACCGGATGCGCACTCGGCTCCACAAAGAACCGGAACCCTTCCGCCAGCAGGGCCCGCGTCGCCTCCTCGAAACGCACCGTCTGCCGCAGGTTGCGATACCAGTACTCGGCGTCCAGGACTGTGGTGGACTCCAGCAGTTCTCCGGTGACCGTGGAGTAGAACGGAACGTCGGTCTGCTGGGGCATCACATCAGCAAGCTCCAAAAGGAGTTGGTCATGAATGTCCTCAACATGAGAGGAGTGCGAGGCGTAATCCACCGGCACGCGCCGGGCCCGCACCTCCCGCACCTCGGCCCGCTCCAGCAGCTCGTCCAACGCGCCCGCGTCACCCGACACGACGGTGGAGGCAGGGCCGTTGACTGCCGCGACGGACAGCTTGCCGTCCCAGTCGGCCAGCCACTCCCCCACCTCAGCAGCAGGCAACGCCACAGACACCATCCCGCCACGCCCCGACAAGGCGCGCAGCGCCTTGCTCCGCAGCGCAACCACCCGAGCCGCATCATCGAGCGACAGCGCCCCGGCAACGCAGGCGGCAGCGATCTCCCCCTGAGAGTGACCGACGACAGCGGCCGGCTCCACGCCGTACGAACGCCACACCGCTGCCAGCGACACCATCACCGCGAACAACACCGGCTGCACCACGTCAACCCGCTCAAGCGACGGAGCGCCAGCCCGCGCCCGTAGAACATCCTCCAACGACCAGTCGACGAACGACGACAGAGCCAACTCACACTCCGCCACCCGAGCAGCGAACACCGGCTCCACGTCCAGCAGTTCGGCCGCCATCCCCACCCACTGCGAACCCTGACCAGGGAAGACGAAAGCCACCTCGCCGCTCGCCGCGACCGTCCCCTGCACGAGTCCGGGGACGCCGGAGCCCGCCGCCAAGGCGTTCAGGCCCTGCCGGAAGTCGTGCGCGTCCGCGCCGACCAGTACCGCCCGGTGCTGGTGAGCCGCTCTTCCCGTCGCCAGGGAGTAGCCCACGTCCGCGACGCTCAACCCGGCCTGGGCTTCGAGCAGTCGGTGCGCCTGGTCGCGCAACGCCTGCTCGCTCTTGGCGGACAGGGTCCACGCCAGAGTCGACGCGCCGCACGGCGCCCCGTCCCTCTCCGCGCCCAGCACCGCCTCGTCGGACGCCGTCTCATCCGGCACCGTCTCGTCGGCCGCGATCTCGTCGGGCTCCGGCGGTGCCTCTTCGAGGATGACGTGCGCGTTGGTGCCGCTCACGCCGAACGACGACACCCCCGCCCGACGCGGACGACCAGCCGACTCCTCCCGCGAATTCAGCGAATTCAGCGAATTCAGCGAATTCCATGAATCCCACGGCCGGGACTCCGTCAGCAGCTCCACCGCGCCCGCCGACCAGTCCACTTCCGGCGTCGGCCCGTCCACATGGAGCGTCTTCGGCATCACCGCGTGACGCATCGCCAGCACCGCCTTGATCACACCGCCCACACCGGCCGCCGCCTGCGTGTGGCCGATGTTCGACTTGAGCGACCCGAGCATCAACGGCCGTTCGGGCGAGCGGTTCTGACCGTACGTCGCCAGCAGTGCCTGCGCCTCGATCGGATCACCCAGCCGGGTCCCCGTACCGTGCGCCTCCACCAGATCCACATCCGCCGCACGCAGCCCGGAATCCGCCAACGCGGCACGGATGACTCGCTGTTGAGAAGGCCCATTGGGAGCTGTCAGACCGTTGCTCGCGCCGTCCTGATTGACCGCGCTCCCCCGCACCACCGCCAGCACCGGATGCCCCGACCGCCGCGCGTCCGACAGCCGCTCCAGCAGCAGCATCCCCACACCCTCGGCCAGGCCGAACCCGTCGGCGTCCGCCGCGAACGCCTTGCAGCGGCCGTCCGGCGCGAGGCCGCCCTGGCGGCTGAACTCGACGAACATGCCCACGGTGGACATCACGGTCGCGCCGCCGGCCAGTGCCATCGCGCACTCGCCGGAGCTGATGGCGCGGGCCGCGAGGTGCAGGGCCACCAGCGACGAGGAGCAGGCCGTGTCGACGGTGATCGCGGCGCCTTCCAGGCCGAGGGTGTAGGCCAGTCGGCCGGACGCGACGCTTCCGGTGTTGCCGGTGAGCAGGTGTCCGCCGACTTCGCCGCCGTCCTGGAGGCGGGGCCCGTAGTCCATGGTCATCGCGCCGACGAACACTCCGGTCCGGCTGCCGCGCAGCGTGGCGGGGTCGATGCCGGCCCGTTCGAACGACTCCCAGGCAGTCTCCAGCAGCAGCCGCTGCTGCGGGTCCATGGCCAGGGCCTCACGGGGCGAGATGCCGAAGAAGCGGGCGTCGAATTCGGCCGCGTCGTGCAGGAAGCCCGCTTCGCGCTGGTAATAGCGGCCGGGCTGCCCCGGTTCGGGGTCGTAGTGGGCCGCGGTGTCCCAGTCCCGGTCGGTCGGGAAGGGCGTCACGGCGTCGGCGCCGTCGGACACCAGCTGCCACAGTTCGTCGGGGGTGCCGGCGCCGCCGGGATAGCGGCATGCCATCCCCACGATCACGACGGGGTCGTCCTCGTCGGAGGCCCCGAGAGTCGTCAGCTCCGCCGCCTCGGCGGCGGCATCGGCGACACCAGCATGGTCACCGTCCAGTTCGACGCGGAGCGCCTCGGCCAGGGCGCCGGGTGTCGGGTGGTCGAAGACCGCGGTGGCCGGTACCCGCAGCCCGGTGGCCGCGCTCAGCCGGTTGCGCAGTTCCACGGCCGTGACGGAGTCGAAGCCGAGGTCGAGGAACGGCTGGTCCGCCGGTACGGGCCCGGTCCGGCCCATGAGTCCGGCGACCTCGCGGCCGATGAGCTTGAGCAGCGCCGCGCGCCGCCCGGCCGCCGGGAGCGCCGCCAACTCGGCGCGGAGTCCACTCCCCGGAGCGTCGACGGCCACCCGCGCACGATTGGTCCCCTCGCCGCCCGGCCCCTCGCCATCCGGTCCCTCGCCGTCCAATTCCTCGCTGGCCGGTTCGCCAAGGTGTCGGGGGAGTTCGGCGGCCCGGGCGTCGTGGCCGGCGTACACCGCCTGCCAGTCGGGCGCGACGCCGTGCGCGTACAGCTCGCCCAGCGAGGTCAGGAACCTCTTGAGGTCCCCTTGTTCGCGCCGGAGCGTCCCCATGACGTGTGCGTCGGCGCCGCTCTCCTCGGCGCTGCCCTGCATGGCGGAGGTGAGCACAGTGTGCGGGCTGACCTCCAGCAGCGTCCCGTAGCCGTCGGCGAGCAGGGCGCGGGTGGCCGAGGCGAAGTCGACGCGGCCGCGCAGGTTGCGGCACCAGTAGTCGGCGTCCAGGACCGGGGTCTCCAGGAGGCCGCCGGTCAGTGCGGAGTAGTAGGGAAGCCTGGCGGGGCGGGGCCGGATGGGCGCGAGGTCCGTACGCATCCGGGGGATGATCTCGTCGATGTGCGCGGAGTGGGCGGCGAGCCCCACGGCGACCTTCCGAGCGTGCACACCGGCCCGCGCGAGGTCCGTGAGCAGTTCTTCGGCGGCGTCGGCGTCGCCGGAGACGATCGCGGAGCGGGGGCCGTTCACCGCGGCGACGACCAGTCGGCCGGACCACCGTTCCAGCCTCGGGGCCAGTTCCTCCGCCGCCGCCATGACGGAGACCATCTCGCCCCGGCCGGCCAGCGTCGCCTGGGCCTGGCTCCACAGCGCGACGACCCGTGCCGCGTCGTCCAGGGACAGCGCGTCGGCCACGGCGGCGGAGGTGATCTCGCCGACGCTGTGGCCGAGCACCGCGCCGGGCTCCACTCCGTACGAGCGCCAGAGCTCCGTCAGCGACAGCGTCATCGCGAACAGCACGGGCTGCACGACGTCCGCGCGGCCGAGGTCCGGCGCGTCGGGCGCGCCGCGCAGCAGGTCGATCAGGGACCAGTCGGTGAAGGTTTCCAGCGCCTGGGCGCAGTCGTCCATCCGGCGCCGGAAGACCGGGGAGGTCTCCAGCAGCCGGGCCGCCATGCCGGGCCACTGGGCGCCCTGGCCCGGATAGACGAACGCCGTCCCGCGCCCCGCACGCCCACCCCCGCCCTCGACCTCGGCCAGTCCGGGCGCGCCCCGGCCGTCGGCGAGCGCCTCCAGGAGGTCCAGGAATCCGGTCCGGTCGTCCGCGACCAGTGCGGCGTGCCGCCTTCCGGTGAGCGCGGTACCGGCGAGGGCGAGCCCGATATCGGCCGGGCGCCAGTCCTCCCGGCCGCGGAGGTGTTCGCGCAGGCGCCGTGCCCGGGCCGCCAGCGACTCCCTGCCGCTGCCGCTGCCGCTCAGCATCCACAACAGGGGCGAGCCGGAACCGGTTCCATGCACCATCGCGCCTCAGGGCTCCTTCGCAGCGAGTCGGGCCATAAGTTCGGTGCTCTCAGCGGGTGCTCAAGAGCGCGCCGGTCACCTGCGGACTGATCTACGCCCTTTGGCAGCCGCTACGGGACGTGCAGTTGAGATCGTGCCGGGCCGGTGTAGCAACCCGATATCGCAAGGCGCGACAGCGGCGGACGGTGTGGCCGGATGCCGCTCGGGTACGTGGTCCAAGGCGAGGCGAGTGAGGCGACCGGTGAGCGCGGGAGGAGCGGTTGGGACACGCCGGCGAGGTGGCCGGAGAACGATCGCCGTCGCTGATCGCCCGTAGGGATCACACCAGAAGGGGTACGGAGCTCATGATGAAGCGCATCTTCGCGACCACGGCGACGGCCGGGCTGCTGCTGCTCACACCGCTCGGCAGCGCCGCGGCGTCGGCCGACGCGCCCGGCGGCGGCGTACTGGGGCCGAACGGCTACAAGAGCCTCCATCTCGGGCAATCCGAGCATGAGGCGGAACAGACCGGCCTGCTGGTGGACAAGCAGAGCGGCGGCGGTTGCGCCATTTACCATTTGCGCCCCGCCGAGGGGAAGCCGAATCCCGGCGGCGGCGTTTTCATCGAATCCCGCAAGGGCGTAGCGATGATCACGGGGACCCATCTGATCCGCACACCAGAGGGGGTCACCATGGGCACCGGTCTGGACCGGGTCAAGGCCGCCTATCCCCGGCTGAAGAAAATCGACGACTGGATCTTCGAGACGCCCGCTCCGGGCGGTGAACACGGCGAGCGCTACCGCATCGCCTTCGACGACCGGGACAAGGTGTCCGACTTCGCGCTGGAGGCCGCGGACCGGGGCCGCTGCGACAGCTGAGGCCGTCACATGGATGACCCGGCCGACGCGTCGAGACGGCCGGGCTCGCCGTACTGCTCTCCGGCTTTCCCGTCGCGCACCTCATCACGCTGGTCATCGACCTGTACGGCGTGC
>NZ_JBFAIV010000049.1:0-9641 GCF_040654875.1 Streptomyces sp. NPDC050610
TGAGCCGCGGCATCCTCACCGAGCCCGAACCCGGCCTGTTCACCATGCCCCGCCCGACAAAGTGAACCCGAGCGAAGGCTCACAGAACACCCACTTAGGAGAACCGACAGCGGAAGGGCGACGCGCGCATGCGAGCGCTGAGCATGGCGCCCACCCAGACCGTGGCGCGGAAGCATGCTGGGAGGGCAATTGATGATCACTCTGGGGCAGGACCACACAGCGGCCCGGCTCTTGACCGCCGACCGGGCGGCGGCGCACGCGGCCGAGGATGAGTGGTGGCGCAGGGGCGTCGCCCTGTTCCTGGTCGGGCCGTCCTGGGACGCGGTGAAGTTGCCCGCTCCACTGGTGCACGCCGTGGCTGACGGCAGCGACGTCGGACGGGTACGGGCGATACTCCACCGCCTCGGCGTCACTGGCCCCGTCTTCCTCCACCGCGAAACCTACGTAGTCCTCGTCCCACCCGGCACCGCTGCCACATGGAACGCGGCAGCGGAGTGCGTCACCACCACCGACCGCGAAGCCCACTACATGGGCCTGCCCGCACCTCACACCTGGGATGGGCCACGGGCCCACTGGGTGATCCCACCGGGCACTGCCCTGAGTCCCTCGACCGCCGTCCGCGCCCTGATCGCAGCGGGTGCGGACCTCGACGCCGAGGAACCCGAGTCGTGAACCACCCCGGCAACCGCCACCCGCCGCACGCCGCCCTGGAGATCGGCCCCGGACTCGGCGAAGCCATGGAGACCTTGCAACTCGCCATGTGCACACGAGCCCTCGACGACGCCCGAACCATCGTCTACGCCCACCAAGCCCACCTCCCCGACGAGGTCCGGCTACCGATCACAGACGCGTTCTACGCCCTGGACGACGCCGTACGTTCGCGCCCCGCCGCCCGATCCGAAGCGGCTGGGCGGCACCGTGGAGGTTGGTTCCGTCTGAGCAGACGACAGGCGCGCCCTGCCCAAGCGCTGCGGCGACCATGCCAGCCGGCAGGGGGCAGACCTGGAGCAGCGGGTGGCGGCGGTGGGGCAGGGCCCTCGGCCGCTGCCGACGCCCGCCACGCTGCCTGGCGTCGCGGGCACTCTGGTGGGGCTGCTCTCGTTGTTCCAACGGTAGGTATGCGGCCCAGAGGTGGTGGTTTGCGGCTTATGTCGGAGTCTACGCAAGTGGTTAAAAACCTAGGTTTGCCGACCTGAAGCAGCAGGTCACGCAGTATGGTCCCCGCGTATGCGGGGGTGGCCCCACGGCCGGCGCGGGCCGCGCCCCCTGATGCTGATGGTCCCCGCGTATGCGGGGGATGCCCGCCCCTCACCCCAACCGAAACCGCAACCGACAAATCACCGCATCCGTATCCCTTCGCACCGCGTGCGCCATCACCGCCCCCCGCTGGTTCTGAAGCAACCGCTGCCACACATGCACCGGCTCCACCTCCGGGATAAGCACCGTGACCCGGTTCGACGGATGCCGGTCGGTCATGGTCTGCACGTATTCCACGATGGGACGGCCCAAGGCCCGCGTCGGCGCCGGCAGTTCGATCAAATCAACGCCTGGCTGCCACAGCTCCCAGTCGCGGCGCAGGGACTCCGCCGCTCGCCGGCCCTCCGCGTCCGGCTGAGTCACCGTCACCGCTCGTACCTCGTCCCCCAACGACACAGCTGCTGTCAGCGCCTCGCTGGTGAGGCGGGACAGGTGGGAGACGGGGACGATCACCACCGAGTGGCAGCGGTGCGGGGGTTCCGGGACGCGGCCCAGGCCGAGGCGGGTGCCGATGCGGGCGTACGCGCGGTGGACGGTCTCGAAGGCGAGGACGAACACCGGCAGCATCAGGACGATCAGCCAGGCTCCGTCGGCGAACTTGGTGGCGGTTACCACTACCGCCGAAACGCCGGTGAGGAGTGCGCCGAAGCCGTTCAGCGCGGCCTTGCCGCGCCACCTGGCGGAACGTTCCTGCCGCCAGTGGCGGACCATGCCCACCTGGCAGATGGTGAAGCCCACGAACACGCCGATCGCGAAGAGCGGCACCAGCGTGTTGGTGTCGCCGCCGGAGAAGACCAGCAGGGCGGCGGAGACGGCGGCCAGGGCCAGTACGCCGTGCCGGTGGACCTGGCGGTCCGCCTTGAGGCCGAAGACGTGGGGGAGGTAGTTGTCGCGGGCCAGCAGTCCCATTAGGACCGGCAGGCCGCCGAAGGAGGTGTTCGCCGCCAGGGCCAGCAGGACCACGGTCGCGAACTGCACCACGTAGAACGCCCAGTTGTGACCCAGAGAGGCGTCCGCGAGCTGCGCCAGGACCGTCACGCCCTCGACGGGCTGGAGGTGGAAGCGGCCGATGAGCACGGACAGGCCGATCAGCATCACGCCCAGCAGCGCCCCCAGGGCGATCTCCGTGCGCTGCGCGCGCTTGGCCGCCGGGGCGCGGAAGCTCGGCACCGCGTTGGCGACCGCCTCTACGCCCGTCAGCGCCGAACAGCCGGAGGCGAAAGCTTTCAGCAGCAGGAGCGCGCCGACGCCCGTGGCGCTGTGGCCCAGCACCGACGCGTGACCGGCGGACGCGGCCGTACTCGCGGGGGACGAGCGGAAGAGGCCCACCGCCACGATCGTCAGGATCGAGCCGACGAAGACGGCGGTCGGCACGATGAACGCCTTCGCCGAGTCGACGATCCCGCGCAGGTTGACGCCCGTGACCAGGGCGAGCACGCCCAGGCAGAGCCACACCCGGTCCCCGTACAGGGCGGGGAAGGCGGAGGTGAGGGCCGCGACGCCGGCCGTCGTCGACACGGCCACGTTCAGGACGTAGTCCAGGACGAGGGACGCCGCCGTGACCAGGCTCGTGCGGCGGCCCAGGTGGCGCTTGGCGACCGCGTACGAGCCGCCGCCGTCCGGGAAGGCTGCGATGACCTGCCGGTACGAGGCGACCAGTACCGCGAGCAGGGTGGCTATCGCCAGCGTGACGGGCAGCGTGAAGCCGAGGCCGTGCGCCCCGGCCGCGGCCAGTACGAGGACGATGGCCTCCGGCCCGTACGCCACGGACGCCATCGCGTCCAGGGACAGGGCCGCCAGCCCCTGAGTGGCCGTCAGCCGATGTCGGTCCTCCGCCGCGGGCCCACCGCCCGGGGGTTCCTCGGCGGTCCCGGCGGCCGGTTGCTGCTTCTTGGCCAGCGTGGACATCTCTTCGCATACCTCCGTGAAGTGGGAGGACCAGCGTGAGCGCGATCAGGCGGCCGGGCGCAGGGCCTTGGCGGCGTCTTGGCGCGCGGCGCCGAGATCTTCACGCGTCCTTGACGCCGCCGCCGGGCGAAGGCGCGCCCCCGCACGACAGCGGTGTCAGAACGGCGTCAAGCTCTCCGGCGCGCACGTCAGCGAAGCGTCAACACCGCCGTACGGGCCCGAGCGGCGGATCTACCGTCCCCGCATGGGACGGCGACGAGAGCTCGGTTCGACACGGCAGCACCGGGGCCGCGCGCAGCGCACCGCGCCCCCGGGCCGGTCCGGCGGCGTCCTCGTCACGGACCGGTGCTGGGCGGGCGACCTGCGCGCCGCCGTGTACTGCTCCGGCGCGCTCGGCGCGCTGCTGATCCTCATCGACCTCGGCCGGGGCGGCCTCGACGCGGCGCGCGCGGGCTGCTGGGCGGGGATCGCGCTGCTGCTCTTCGTGGTGCTCTTCCCGCCGCGCGTGCGCGCGGGCGACGGCTGGCTGGCCGTACGCGGTCTGCTGCGCGAGCGGCTCGTACGGACCGACGTGCTCACCCTCGTACGATCCGCCGACGGCATGGCACCACGGCTGATCCTGCGCGACGCGGGCGGCCGGCGCGTCGAACTGGACCCCAAGGTCCTCGCGTCGAACCCGCTCCTGTGGCACCTCCTGGACACCGGCGCCCGCCGGTCGGCGGCCCACGGCTTCCTCCTTGAGGGCGCGGCGGAGCTGCGCGCCCTCACCGACCGTATCGACGGCGAGGGCGCCAGGCGGCTGCTCCAGGCGGCCGGAGTGGAGTAAGCCTCACAGGGCCGGCCCGGTCAGCCCTTCAGCGCCGCGTACGAAACCCCCGTCAGCCGCTCCGACACCGCCCACAGCCCCGCGCTCGTCGTGTCGTTGAGCGTCCATCGCGCGCGCAGCGAGCGGCCCGGCGCGCCGCGCACCTGGTTGCGGGGCCCGTAGAAGCCGTCCTGGACGACGCCGGGGTCGGTGGCCGCGTACAGGGAGGGCAGGGCGCCGCCCTCGGGGCTCTGGGCGACGATGCCGTTGACGGCCTCGACCATCCGCGCGGCCGTCGCGCGGCCCTCCATGCGGACGCCGGCCGTCTGGAGGTTCGTCGCCGCGTAGCCGGGGTGCGCGGCGGCCGACAGCATGTCCGTACCGGCTGCCGTGAACCGCCGGGCCAGCTCATGGGTGAAGAGCAGGTTGGCGCTCTTGGAGCGGCCGTAGGCGATCCAGCGCCGGTAGCGGTGCTCCATGTTGAGGTCGCGCGGGTCCACGCAGCCCAGGAAGTGGAAGCCGCTGGAGAGGGTGACCACGCGCGCGCCCGCACGCGTGGCGAGCAGATGCGGCATCAGCAGCCCGGTCAGCGCGAAGTGCCCCAGGTGGTTGGTGCCGAACTGCATCTCGAAGCCGTCGACCGTCCGGCGCGGCGGCAGCGCCATCACGCCCGCGTTGTTGATCAGCAGGTCCAGCCGGTCGGCGCCGCCCGCGTGGTCCGGGAAGGACGCCGCGAAGTCCCGTACGGACGCGAGGTTCGCGAGGTCCAGCGGCGCGAACCGCACGTCCGCGCCCGGTACGCGCTCCCGGACGCGCCGCTCGGCGGCCCGGCCGCGCGCCTCGTCGCGGCAGGCCATCACCACCTTCGCGCCGCGCCGGGCGAGTTCGCGGGCGGTCACCTCGCCGAGGCCGCTGTTGGCGCCGGTCACCACCGCCGTGCGGCCGCTCTGGTCAGGGATGTCGTGCGCGGTCCAGCCCGTCACATGCCCTCCTCGCCTCGCTGTTCCGGCCAGGCTAGCCAGCCGGAGGGCATGACACCCATGGGAAGGGCAGGGCCTAAGGAGTGAGAGGGGTGAGAGGAGTGAGCCGTACCGGCAGGCTCTGCGTGCTGTTGCCGACGAAGCTCGGCAGCGGTGCCAGCTCCGCGTCCGGAACCGCCTGGTCCAGCTCGGGGTAGCGGGCGAAGAGCCGGTCGAGGGCGATGGTCGCCTCCAGCCGGGCCAGCGGCGCGCCCAGGCAGAAGTGCGGGCCGTGGCCGAAGGAGAGGTGGCGGCCGCCGAGCCGGGTCACGTCGAAGCGGTCCGCGTCCGGCCCGTACGTACGCGGGTCGCGCCCGGCGGCGGAGTAGGAGGCGAGCACGGGCGTGCCCTCGGGGATGACCGCGCCGCCGACCTCCAGGTCGGTGGTGGGGTAGCGGAACGGGAAGTGGCTGACGGGGCTGTCGTAGCGGAGGGTCTCCTCGACGACGGCGGCCCAGGAGGCGTCGCCGCTCCGTACGAGCTCCAGCTGGTCGCGGTGCGCGCACAGCGCCCGTACCGCGTTGTTGATCAGGTTCAGGGTGGTCTCGTGGCCCGCGATGATCATCAGCAGCAGGGTGCCGACGAGCTCGCGCTCGCTGAGCCGGTCGCCGTCCTCCTCGCGGGCGGCGATCAGCGCGCTGGTCAGGTCGTCGCCCGGGTCCGCGCGGCGGACCTCGGCGACATGGGTGAGGATCGCGACCATCTCGCGGTTGGCGGACAGCACCTGGGCGGGCTCGACGACGGTGCTGACGATCAGATTGGACAGCTCGTGCAGCCGGTCGTGCAGCTCGGCGTCCACGCCGAGGAGTTCGCAGATGACGCTCATCGGCAGCGGATAGGCGAAGTGCTGCCGCAGGTCCACCACGCCGTCCGCGGCCACCGCGCCGGGCAGCCGGTCCAGGAGGTCCTCGGTCAGCTTCTCGATCCGGGGGCGCAGCGCCTCGACGCGGCGCGCCGTGAACGCCTTGGTGACCAGGGAGCGCAGCCGCCGGTGATCGGCCCCGTCGGCGGTGGTCATGCCCTCGACGGTGGCGAAGGTGGCGAGCGGCCAGCCCGGCGGTATCTCGCCCGCCCGCATCGCCGCGAAGTGGCAGGCGTTCTTGGCGACGTCGGGGTGGCCGAGGAACTCCTTCAGCTCCTCGTGGCCGGTGACGGCGAAGGCGGCCACGTCGCCGGGGAGCGTCACGGGCGCCGCCGTGCCGTGGGCGCGCAGCCGTTCGTTGACGGCGTGCTGGCCCGCTTCGGTGTCGAGGAGGTGCGGTGCGGGTGCGGCGGGAGGAACAGTCATCTCGGGTCTCCAAGTGCCGTGGCGGCGAGGGCGGGCCGGCTGAACCGTACGGGCAGGGCCGCCAGCTCCTTCGTCCATGGTGACGCGGCCCACGTCAACGCGGACTCCTCGACGGCGAGTTCGAGGTCGGGCAGCCGGTGCCGCAGGGTGTCCACGGCGGTACGGGCGATCAGGCGGGCCGGGTCCTGGGCCGGGCAGGTGTGCGGGCCCGCGCCGAAGGCGAGGTGCGAGCGGTTGCCGACGACGGGCCGGCCGTCGGCGGGCAGCACCTCGGGGTCGGCGTTGGCACCCGCGAGCCCGAGGACGAGCATGTCGCCCGCGCGCACGTCCTGGCCGCCGAAGGACAGGTCACGGGTGGCGTAGCGGGCGGGGAAGTTCTGGGTCGGTGGGAAGCGCCACAGGACCAGGTCGAGCGCGTCGTCGACGGTGAGGTGGCCGCGGGAGAGGGAGGAGCGGAACGCCGGGTCGGTGAGAAGGATCAGCAGGGTGGTGGCGATCCAGTTCCCGGTGGTCCGGTTGCCCGCGACGATGGTCACCACGATGTTGTGCAGCAGCTCGTCGTCGCTGAGCCCGGCGGAGTGTTCGAGCAGCCAGGAGACCAGGTCGTCGCCGGGCGTGCGGCGCTTCTCCTCGATCAGGTCGCGCAGCATGGCGGACATCCGGCGGCTGGCCTCGGGGGACTCGGCGGTGGCGGCGACGGTGGTGGTGATCGCCTCGACCAGCGGCGGCCCGGCCTCCGGCCCGATGCCCAGCAGCCCGGTGACCACGTGCAGGGGCAGGGCGCGGGCGTACTGGCCGACCAGTTCGGCCTCCGTGCCGTGGGCGGCGAATTCGCCGATGAGCCGCTCGGCGGTGGCCCGTACGGACCGGATCAGCTCGTGCCCGTTGACGCGGGCCAGCGCGTCGGCGACGGCCCCGCGCATCCGCCGGTGCTGCTGCCCGTCCGCGTACAGCAGGGCGGGCCGCCAGCCGACCATGGGCAGTACGGGCGAGTCGCGCGGCACCCGGCCCTCGCGCAGCGGGGTCCAGCGGCGCGGGTCGTGCGAGAAGTACTGCTCGTCGCGGGTGAGATGGAGCAGTTCCCGGTGGCCGAGGACCAGCCAGGCGTCCAGCCCCGGGGCGAGGGATACGGGCACGACCGGGCCGTGCTCCGCGCGCATCCGCTCGTACAGGGCCGCCGCGTCGCCGTCCATCGTCGGCCCGTACAGCGGTATCGGGGCGGTGCTGGTCATGACGGCTCCGAGGCGAGCGGCGCCGCGGTCGCGGCGGGGGCGGTGTTGAGCGTGATGAGGTGCGTGACCAGCGAGATCAGCGCCTTGAGGGACGACTTGTACTCGCGGGCGTCGCAGATCACCAGCGGGGTGCGGGGGAGCAGGTCGAGGGCGGTGCGCAGCTCGCCCTCGTCGTGCAGGGCGCTGTCGGGGAAGGCGTTGACGGCGACCGTGAAGGGCACGTCGAGGTCCTCCAGATGGCCGATGGCGTCGAAGGAGGCCGACAGGTCGCGGGTGTCGACGAGGGCGAGCGCGCCGAGCGCGCCGCGCGCCAGGTCCTTCCAGGCGGGCAGGAAGCGGTGCTGCCCGGGCGTGCCGAAGAGGTAGAGGACCAGCTCGCCGCCGAGGGTGATGCGGCCGAAGTCGAGGGCGACGGTCGTGGTGGTCTTGGCGGAGGGCGGCGCGGTGTCCACGCGGGCGCCCGCCTGGGTCATGGTGGCCTCGGTGGAGAGCGGTTTGATCTCCGAGACGGTGCTGATCAGCGTGGTCTTGCCGACGCCCATCGGGCCGACGACCAGGATCTTGGCAGCGCCGGAGACGCTGGGGCTGACGTAGACGTCGGAGGCGCCGGGCGCGTCGGGGGCTCCGGCCGGGTCGATCGCGTTCGTCGTGTCCACAGTGTTCACCGTGTCCACAGTGTTCACCGCGTTTTCCGCGCCCACAGTGCCCGTCGCGTTCGTCGCGTCCACCGCGTCGGCCTCGCCGTTGGCGTCGGCTCCGTGCCCGTCGGTCCCGTCCGACGTGCCGGCGGTCGCCGCATCGCTGCTCACTGTCGTCCCACCCGCCACGCTCACCACGTCAGAGTTTCGCTTCGAGCCCATCAAGCACCTTTCTCAGCACGTCCATATCGGCGCGCTCGGCGACGGGTACGGGCGGCCTCGCCCGGATATGGCCCCAGTCGATGAGGTCCGCGAGCAACACCCGCACCACGGCGGGCGACTGTCCCAGATGGGCGGCGACCTCTGCCACCGACAGCAGCCCCTGGCAGCGTTCCACGATCCGCCGGTACTCGGGTTGGAGGGACGGATCGGGGGCGCTCCCCGAGGCGCGTACGAGCGTCTCCAGCGGCAGCTCCTCCCGCGCGGAACCCACTCGGCCGCCCGTGATCACATAGGGCCGCACCGCGTCGGTGGTCCGCTCCTCCCCGGGCCCCGTCATGACTCGGGGGTGACCGGTTCCCGTGGCTGGCTGCTCAGGTGCGCCCCGATCCTGGCCACCAGGAGCTGCATCTGCTGGGCCACCAGGCCGACATCGGCGTCGGCCTCGGTGGCCACTCCGAGGGACGCGCTCAGCCCGGCCGAGGTGAAGAGGATGAACCCGCTCTCCGACTCGACCATCAACTGCCGTACGCCCGCGTTCTCCCCGAACAGCAGGGCCGCCGCGCTCCGGCTGGTCACCGTCATCGCCGCACAGGCGGCGGCCAGCGACTCGGCCTCGTCCAGCCCCAGCCGCGGTACGTCGCCGGAGAGCCCCTCCGCCGATTCGTGGCCCATCCGCAGGCCGTCCTCGGAGACCACGACGGCGTGCCGTACGCCCGGTATCCGCGTCAGCGGGCGGAGCATCCAGCCCACATCGGGGAGTTTGGAAATGGTGCCGGCCATCAGCGGCCTCCTTCTTCCTCGTCGGTGGGGGAGTCGACGTCGGGTGAGGCGGCGTCGGGTACGGCTGGGGCGGATGAGGCAGCGGTGGGTGACGGGGTGTCAGGCGGGGTGGCGCCGGGGGGAGCTGCGGGGGCGTCGCCGAGCTGCGCGCGGCCGAGCCGGGTGCCCTGGACCACGCTGGCCACGGACGCGCCGGCCGCCTCGGGGGTCCACGGCCGTTCGTAGGCGGGCGGCGGAGCCGGAGCGGGCATGGCGGCCCGCGCCGGGGCCGGTGCCGCGCCGGGGGGCCGGCGGCGGCTGCGGCGCTGGGGCAGGGCGCCCGGCGCCGGCTGGTCCGGGACTGCGGGCGGCGCCGCGGCCTCTTCGAAGGTGGCTACGGGGACGGGGGCTACGGGGACGGGGGCAGGCGCGGGTACGGAGGCGGACGCGGGTACGGGGGCAGGCGCGGGTACGGAGGCGGACGCGGGTACGGGGGCAGGCGCGGGTACGGAG
>NZ_JBFAIV010000049.1:9738-47246 GCF_040654875.1 Streptomyces sp. NPDC050610
GTACGGGGGCAGGCGCGGGTACGGAGGCGGACGCGGGTACGGGGGCAGGCGCGGGTACGGAGGCGGACGCGGGTACGGGGGCAGGCGCGGGTACGGACGTGGGCATCGCGGCCGGGCGCGGCGGGGCAACGACCGGAATCGGCTCCTCCAGCGTGGGCTCGGTCAGCAGCCGGTGCGGTATGAACACGACCACGCGCGTCCCTCCGTACGCGGACGCCGTCGACAGCTCCACCCCGAACCCCAGCTCCCGCGACCAGCGGCCCACGCACGCGAGCCCCAGCCGCGGCACCGCGCCCAGCTGTGCCAGGTCCAGTTCGTCGCGGAGCTGCGCGGTGGCCTGGCGCAGCACGTCCGGCGGCATGCCGAGCCCCGCGTCGTCGATCTCGATGACGGCCCCGGCGGCGACCTCCCGTACGGAGACGGCGACCTGGGTGCGGGAGGGGGAGAAGACCGTGGCGTTCTCCAGCAGTTCGGCCACGGCGTGCATGAGCCCCTCGACGGCGGGCGCCATCGCGTACAGCGACTGCCCGCCGTGCACGTCCACCCGCCCGAACTCCACGATCCGCGACTGCGCGCCGCGTACGCAGTCGAAGAGCGTGACGGGCCGGGTCTCGCGCCGGGCCGGCCAGATCCCGCACATCACGAGGAGCGTCTGGGCCTTGCGGGTCATCTGGGCGGCGGCGTGGTCGGCCTCCATGACCTGGGCCATCAGCGGGGCGTCGGAGACCTCGCGGCCGAGCCCGTCCAGTACTTGCTGCTGCACCGTCGCCATCGCGTGCACGTTCCTGGCCACCGACTCGAACGACGCCTGGACCGAATCGCGCAGCGAGCGCTCCCTGCGGGCCGCCTCGTCGAAGTCGGCCCGTACGGCCGCGAGCCGGGCCGCC
Organism: Streptomyces sp. NPDC050610; assembly: GCF_040654875.1. Lineage (NCBI taxonomy): Bacteria > Bacillati > Actinomycetota > Actinomycetes > Kitasatosporales > Streptomycetaceae > Streptomyces > Streptomyces sp. NPDC050610. The sequence continues at coordinate 10,626 of NZ_JBFAIV010000049.1, forward strand.
TCGGCGGCGTGCCCCTCGGCCAGCTCCGTCAGGCGCGCGCAGTCGTCCGTGAGGCGCGCGGAACCGGCCGTGAGCCGCCCGTTGTCGGCCGAGAGGCGCCCGATGTCGGATCGGGCCGCCCGCAGCGCGCCGCGCAGCCGCAGCGCCCAGGCCGTGAGGAGCGCCGCGCAGATCACCAGCAGGGCCACGACGGCGACGGTGGCCACGGCGGCGGCACCGGTTACCGAGAACGCTTGGGTCATGGATTTCCTCGAACGGTGTACGGCGGAGGCAGCCAGGAGCCCGGGGGCGCGACCGTGGACCAGGGGATGAGAGGGATCAAGGCCGGCAAAATACTACTGATCAAGTGGACGAAATCGAGGGGCTGTCGGACAACTAGCGATGAAAACCAGCCATTAATCTTCCACTTGGCGTCAACGCGAGGTCAAGGAGGCTGTCTGGGTCCGGGCAGCGCCGAGGGTGAGATCACCCGGTATCGGGCCCGAAGTCGGGTTCGGCGGCGGCCCGTACGATCACGCCGGTGATCCATGACATATCCGTGACAACGCTGCTCCTGCTCTGCCTGGCCGCCGCCGCTGCCGGGTGGATCGACGCCGTGGTAGGCGGCGGGGGCCTCCTCCAACTCCCGGCGCTGCTCGTCGGCCTCCCGCACGTCGCCCCCGCGTACGTACTGGGCACCAACAAGGCCGTGGCGATCGTCGGCACCTCCGCCGCCGCCATCACCTTCACCCGCAAGGCCCCGCTGGACGTACGGACGGCGGTGCGCATCGGACTCGCCGCGGCGGGCGGCTCACTGGCCGGGGCGTTCTTCGCGGCAGGCATCGACAGCGCGGTGCTACGGCCGCTGATCATGGTCATCCTGCTGGCGGTCCTCGCCTTCGTGCTGCTGCGCCCCGCCTTCGGCACGGCCCCGGCGACGGGCCCCGCGACCCGCCGCCGGGTGCTGACCGCCATCCTCGTCGCGGGCCTCGGCATCGGCTTCTACGACGGGCTGATCGGACCCGGCACCGGAACCTTCCTGGTGCTGGCGCTCGTCGCGATCCTGCACATGGACCTCGTCACGGCCTCCGCGACCGCGAAGGTCGTCAACGTCTGCACCAACGTGGGCGCCCTGATCACCTTCTCCGTGCAGGGCACAGTGCTCTGGCAGCTCGCCGCGCCCATGGCCCTGTTCAACCTCATCGGCGGCGCGACGGGCGCGCGGATGGCGCTGAAGCGGGGCAGCGGATTCGTCCGGGTGGTGCTGGTCGTGGTCGTCGTCGGGCTGGTCGCCAAGCTCGGCTATGACCAGTGGGGCGGATGAGACCGCCGTGCCCGCCCGGACCACTGTTCCGCAGCCGTTCGCCGATTGTTGGGACGCAATCCGCCGGACGGGGCATGTACGAAAAGACGGTGAGGAAATCGTTTTGGTACGGGAGTGAACCAGGTGCGTACGGCTAGCCTGTCGGTGACCTTCCAGAAGCGGCGGGGGTGTACGTGCGTCTTTCCCGATGGAGCCGGGCCAGGTGGGGCCGGGCCGTGCTCGCGGGACTCTATGTCGTGACCCTCGCCGCGGCCGTGCCCAGACCGGACGGCGACGGCCGGGACGCCGACTGGACGAGCGCGAAGGCCCAGCGGTTCTGGGGACCCTCGCGGATGTCGGCCGCCACCCCGCCGCAGGATGAGTCGGACGACACCAAGAACGACGGAGAAAGCGGAGAAAACAGAGAAAGCGGAGAAAGCGGTGAAGGGGCGGCGGCCGGGGCCGACGACCCGGCCCAGCGCATCACGGGCAGCGCCCGCCACTTCGACGGAATCCCCACGGTCGGGGTCCTCTTCTATGTCGGCGACGACATGAGGAACCACCACTGCACGGCCAGCGTCGTGCACAGCCCCAAGGGCAACCTGCTGGTCACCGCCGGGCACTGCTCACTGGGCGACCAGGCCGCGTTCGTACCGGACTACCAGAAGGGCGAGGACCGGCAGCCGTACGGGGTGTGGGCCGTGGACCGCACCTTCACCGACCCGCGCCGGGACGACTACGGTGACGGCTCCGACCTCGACTTCGCCTTCGCCACCGTCAAGAGCAACGCCGAGGGCAAGCAGATCGAGGCCGTCACCGGCGCAAACGTCCTCTCCCGCACCCCCGGCTACGACAACCGCGTCACCGTCATCGGCTACCCCGACTCCGACGACGACCCGGCCGACCGCGCCATCCGCTGCACCGCCATGACCAGCCGCCTCAAGGACTACCGGCAGCTCCGCATGGACTGCGACGGCTTCTATTCGGGCACCTCGGGCAGCCCCTGGCTGGCACACTTCAACGAGAAGACGAAGACCGGCGAGCTGATCGGCGTGCTCGGCGGCCTCAACGGCGGCGGCCCGGACGGCGACGACGCGTCCAAGGTCTCCTACAGCCCGATCGACGACGACGAGATCTTCAAGCTCTACGACGACGCGGTGCACGACCGCGACCCCGACCGAGGAAGCGACTGACGGTGTCCGACCACGACCCTGACCCCGCCCCCGTACCCGGCGCCCGGTTCCTGGCCGTCCTGACCACCACCGACAGCGAGGCCGCCGCCCAGTCCCTGGCCCGCGGCGCCGTCGAGGCCAGGCTCGCGGCCTGCGCGCAGATCAGCTCGCCCATCGCCTCCGTGTACCGCTGGGAAGGCCGGGTCGAGACCGCCCGCGAGTGGCAGGTCCTGCTGAAGACGACGACCGCGCGGTACGAGGCCCTCGCGGCCCACATCCGCACCGCGCACGGCTACGACACCCCGGAGATCATCGCGACGCCGATCACCCACGGCGGCGCGGAGTACCTGGCGTGGGTGGCGTCCGAGGTGGAGCCGGCGGGGGAGCCGGGGGAGCCGGGAGCTTAGCCCCGGAGCCCGGGCGGCGCGCGGTCTCTGGTTACCCTGGGGGATTCCCTCCAGCCGCAGCAGCGGCAGCCCTCGTCCCGTCGCTGCGCAGACCAGCAGACCAGCAGAACAGGTGTGATCCTCCCCGTGCCCCCGATACCCAAAGCAGAGCTGCACCTCCACATCGAGGGCACGCTGGAACCGGAACTGGCCTTCGCGCTGGCCGCGCGCAACGGCGTCGAGCTGCCGTACCTCTCCGAGGCCGAGCTGCGCGCCGCGTACTCCTTCAGCGACCTCCAGTCCTTCCTGGACCTCTACTACGCGCTGATGGCGGTGCTCCGCACCGAGGACGACTTCGCGGACCTGGCCGACGCCTACCTGGCCCGCGCCCGCGCGCAGGGCGTCCGGCACGCGGAGATCTTCTTCGACCCGCAGGCGCACACCGCGCGCGGCCTGGAGATCGGCACCGTCATCGAGGGCCTGACCCGCGCGCTCGACGCCGCCCAGGAGACGCACGGCATCTCCACCCGCCTGATCATGTGCTTCCTGCGCGACGAGAGCGCCGAGTCGGCGCTGGCGACCTTCGAGGCCGCCCGCCCGTACCTGCACCGAATAGCCGCCGTCGGCCTCGACTCCGCCGAGGTCGGCAACCCGCCCTCGAAGTTCCGCGAGGTGTACGCGCGCGCCCGCGAGGCCGGCCTCAAGTGCGTCGCGCACGCGGGGGAGGAGGGCCCGCCCGCGTACGTATGGGAGGCGCTGGACATCCTCGGCGTGGACCGCGTCGACCACGGGGTGCGCTGCATGGAGGACGACGCGCTCGTCGCCCGCCTCGCCGCCGAGCGGACGCCGCTGACGCTGTGCCCGCTGTCGAACGTACGGTTGCGCGTCATCGACAAGCTGGCCGACCACCCGCTGCCCGCCATGCTCGACGCCGGCCTGCTGGTCACCGTCAACTCCGACGACCCCGCCTATTTCGGGGGCTACGCCGACGACAACTTCACCGGCGTACGGGACGCGCTCGGCCTCGACGACGAGACGCTGCGCACCCTGGCGCGCAACTCCTTCCACGCCTCGTTCCTGGACGAGGAGACCCGCGCGCGGTACCTCAAGGAGGTCGACGCGCACTGAGGCGAGGCACCTCAGGGGAGCCCGACGCGCAGTACTTCATGGAGCCCGACGCGCGCTGAGGAGCGGCGGTATACGGGCGGCGGCCGGGAGGGGCTGAATCCGGTCGTCATCCCCGCGCGGCGGCCCGGCGGCGCGCGCCCGCCGCCCCAGGGACGGACCGGCCCCCGGCGCCGCCGGGCGCGCGGGGACACCGCCGCGAACCGGACACCGCGCCGTGCACGCCGTCGCTCGTGTCACAGGCGGCGGTTACCGTCGGGGGTATGAACGGCACAGCGGGTACCGCGTCCGAAAATCCCGGCATCGGCGGATACGAACCGTCGGACCTGGAGCGGCGGGCGGCCGAGCCCGACAAGCGGCCGGGCCGCACCGCCTTCCAGCGCGACCGCGCGCGCGTGCTGCACTCCGCCGCGCTGCGCCGGCTCGCCGGGAAGACCCAGGTGGTCACGCCCGGCATCAGCGACCAGGCGTGGGACGCCAGCCCCCGTACGCGCCTGACGCACTCGCTGGAGTGCGCCCAGGTGGGCCGCGAGCTGGGCGCGGCGCTCGGCTGCGACCCCGACCTGGTGGAGGTGGCCTGCCTCGCGCACGACCTCGGCCACCCGCCGTTCGGCCACAACGGGGAGCAGGCGCTCAACGAGGTCGCCGAGGGCTGCGGCGGCTTCGAGGGCAACGCGCAGTCGCTGCGGCTGCTGGCCCGCCTCGAACCGAAACGGTTCACCACCGAACCCGGCAGCGGCGAACTGGTCAGCGTCGGCCTCAACCTCACCCGCGCCGCCCTGGACGCCGCCACCAAGTACCCCTGGGCGCGCGGCGGCCACCCCTCGGACCCCACCTCGCCGAAGTTCGGCGTCTACGCCGACGACGTGCCGGTCTTCGAATGGCTGCGCCAGGGCGCGCCCAAGGACGGCAAGAGCTTCGAGGCGCACGTCATGGACTGGTCCGACGACGTCGCGTACTCCGTGCACGACGTCGAGGACGGCCTGCACGCCGGCCACATCGACCCCAACTGCCTGCTCGCCGAGCCCGAACGGCGCGAGATCTTCGCCGTCGCCGCCGACCGGTACGCGCCCGGCGCCGACCCCGAAGAGCTGGCCGCCGCCCTCGACCGCCTCCTCGACCAGGAGTGGTGGCCGCACGGCTACGACGGAACGGCCGTCGCCCAGGCCCGCCTCAAGGACGCCGCCAGCCAGCTCATCGGCCGCTTCTGCCTCGCCGCCGAGGGCGCGACCCGCGCCGCGTACGGGCCGGGCCGCCTCACCCGCTACCGCGCCGAACTGGTCGTACCGCACGGCACCCGCCTCGAATGCGCCGTGCTGAAGGCCGTCGCCGACCGGTACGTGATGCAGCGCCCCGCCCAGCAGAAGCTCCGCGCCGACCAGCGCGTCGTCATCGCCGAACTCGCCGAGGCGCTGATCGCCCGCGCCCCCGACGGCCTCGACCCGCAGTTCCACTCCCTGTTCACGGCCGCGCCCGACGACACGGCCCGGCTGCGCGCCGTCATCGACCAGATCGCCGCCCTCACCGACGCCTCCGCCCGCTCCCTGCGCACCCGCCTCACCGGCTCCACCCGCTCCACGCCGAGGGGGTAGCCGTTCACCGGTCACCTTTCCGCGCCGCACTCCGTCAGCGTCACAGCACCGGAAACGACGCGACGAGGAGAACCCCCGATGAACCCGCACGACCAGCACACCGAACCCCACCGGCACCGGCCCCAGCCGCTGCTGCGGCCCACGCGCATCGGCGGTCTCCAACTCCCCAACCGGGTGGTGATGGCCCCGCTGACCCGGGCCCGCGCGACCAATGCGGACCTGACGCCGACGGACCTGCACGCCGCCTACTACGGTCAGCGCGCCACCGCCGGGCTGATCATCAGCGAAGGCGTCTGGGTCGGCGAACAGGCCATCGGCTTCGGCGGCGTCCCCGGCCTGTACACCGAACGGCAGGTCGCCGCGTGGAGCCGGGTCACCGGCCTCGTACACGCCCTGGGCGGCCGCATCGTGGCGCAGCTCTGGCACACCGGCGCCAACTCGCACCCCGATCACCTCGGGGGCGCGCTGCCCGCCGGACCCTCGGCGATCAACCCGCACGAGACGGTCCACACCCCGCACGGGCGCAAGGAGACCCTGACCCCGAGGGCGATGACCTCCGCGGACATCGCGCGCACGATCGCCGCGTACGGGGCCGCGGCCGGACGCGCGCGCCGCGCCGGGTTCGACGGCGTCGAGATCGCCGCCAACGGCGCCTATCTGCTCGCGCAGTTCCTCAACCGGCGGCTGAACCACCGCACCGACGGCTACGGCACGGACCCCGCCCGGCTGCTGCTCGACGTCGCCGACGCGGTGAGCGCCGCGTGGCGCGCGGACCGCGTCGGCGTGCGGCTGTCGCCGTACTGGACGGCCGCCGACCGGCCGCCGTCCAGCCCCTCGCACGGCGCGTATCCCTACACCGCGGACGCCCGTACCCTCGCCGACTACGACGCCGTCGTGGCCGAACTCGGCCGGCGCCGGGTGGGCTACCTCCACCTGCGCGGCCGTGCGCCGAGCCGCCCCGGCGCCGCCCCCGAGCGCGCCGAGTTCGCCCGCTACCGGCAGCTCTTCGACGGCCCGCTGATCGCCAACCACGGCTTCGACCGGGAGAGCGGCAACGCGATCGTCGAGGCGGGCGTCGCCGACGCCGTGTCCTTCGGCCGGGCCTTCATCGCCAACCCCGACCTCGTCAGCCGGTTCGCCCTGGGCCACGAGCCCGCCGCCGGGGACCGCTCCACCCACTACAGCGGCGCGGAGCGCGGCTACGTCGACTACCCGGCCTGGGCGGGGATGGGGCCCGACAAGGAGCCCGACAAGGGGTCCGACAAGGAGCGCTCCGGCGACCGGCGCGCGGGCCGGGGCGCCATGGCCTCGACGGGCCAGGACACCATGGCTCCGAGACGGGGCCGGCAGCCCGCGGAAGCGTGTTACGGCGGGCCGGGCGCACGGCTGTCACAGGGACCTGACACCCTGTAACCAGCAAGGGCCGGCGCATCGCCGTCCACCGTGTGTCATCGCTCTGAGCCGTCCGGCGCAGTCCCTCTTCCGGCATCACGCTCCGTGCGGGACGCTCGGCTTTGGCGATTGGGACCGGGGGGCGGAAAGCGCAGACGTACTGCGCGAGCTAGGAGGCACGAAGTGGTGGATGCACACCGGACGTTCGTCATCGTCGGAGGGGGCCTGGCCGGGGCCAAGGCCGCCGAAACCCTCCGATCGGAGGGTTTCACCGGCCGGGTGATACTGATCTGCGACGAACGCGAGCACCCTTATGAGCGCCCGCCGCTCTCCAAGGGCTACCTCATCGGCAACGAGGAGCGCGACAGCGTCTTCGTCCACGAGCCGTCCTGGTACGCGCAGGCCAACATCGAACTCCACCTCGGCCAGCCCGCAGTCCACCTCGACCGCGCCGCCAAGTCCCTACGCCTGGGCGACGGCACCAGCGTCCACTACGACCGGCTGCTGCTGGCCACCGGCGCCGAGCCCCGCCGCCTCGACGTCCCCGGCACCGACCTGGCCGGCGTCCACCACCTGCGCCGACTCGCCCACGCCGAGCGGCTGCGCGGCGTGCTCGCCTCCCTCGGCCGCGACAACGGCCACCTCGTCATCGCCGGAGCGGGCTGGATCGGGCTCGAAGTCGCCGCCGCCGCCCGCTCGTACGGCGCCGAGGTGACCGTCGTCGAGTCCGAGCCGACACCGCTGCACACCGTCCTCGGCCCCGAGCTCGGCGCGCTCTTCACCGACCTGCACCGCGAACACGGCGTGCGCTTCCACTTCGGCTCCCGGCTCACCGAGATCGTCGGCCAGGACGGGCTGGTGCTCGCCGTCCGCACCGACGACGGCGAGGAGCACCCCGCCCACGACGTCCTCGCCGCCATCGGGGCCGCCCCGCGCACCTCCCTCGCCGAGGGCGCGGGCCTGGAGCTGGCCGACCGCACGGGCGGCGGCGGCATCGCCGTGGACGCCGCGCTGCGCACCAGCGATCCGGACATCTTCGCGGCGGGCGACGTCGCCGCCGCCGAACACCCCCTGCTCGACTCCCGGCTCCGCGTCGAGCACTGGGCCAACGCGCTCAACAGCGGCCCCGCCGCCGCCCGCGCCATGCTCGACCAGGACGTCTCGTACGACCGGGTGCCGTACTTCTTCTCCGACCAGTACGACGTCGGCCTCGAATACTCCGGCTACGCGCCGCCCGGCTCGTACGACCAAGTGGTCTGCCGCGGCGACGTCTCCAAGCGCGAGTTCATCGCCTTCTGGCTCAAGGAAGGCCGGCTGCTCGCCGGCATGAACGTCAACGTCTGGGACGTCACCGACCCCATCCAGCAGCTCATCCGCACCGGCGCCCACCCCGACCCGGAGGCCCTCGCCGACCCGGGGGTCCCGCTGGCCTCGCTGCTGCAATAGCTTGGGGCCCATGACCATCCGTACAGCAGTGGTGCCGGTCGCGGAGATCTTCGAGCTGCGCCGCTCGGTGCTGCGGCCGGGGCTGCCGCCGGAGGCCGCCGTCTTCCCCGAGGACGGCGACCCCGGCCGTAGTTTCCACGTCGCCGCGTACGACGAGGACGGCGCCGTACGGGGCTGCGCCACCTTCCTTCCGGAGCCGCTGCCGGACGGGGCGGGGGGCGTTGATGGGGCTGGTGGCGTTGATGGTGCCGGTGGTGCTGGCGGCGCGGGTGACGCTGACGGCGCCGGGCGCGCGTACCGCTTCCGCGGCATGGCCAGCGATCCGGCCGTCCGCGGCCTCGGCTACGGCGTCGCCGTGCTGCGGGCGGGCCTCGCGGAGGCCGCGGCCCGCGGCGCGGAGACCGTCTGGTGCAACGGCCGCACCTCGGCGCGCGGTTTCTACGAGCACCAGGGCTTCACCGTCGTCGGTGAGGAATTCGTCATCGAGTCCGTCGGCCCGCACCTCGTCTTCATGATCAAGGTCGGTTGATCCGGGGTTGAACGGCGGAACGGCGGAACGGCGGAATGGCGGAACGGTGGGGTGGAGGCCCGACCACTCGGGCCGGGCGGGGACCCGAGCCACCGTGGCGAGCAGCGGCCGAGGGGCCCGGCGGTTCGGGAGTGTCGGACCCCGGCCGTAGACTTCACGCGTGGCAGGCAGGATCAACGATGACGATGTGAAGGCGGTCCGGGACGCGGTCCCGATCGACGCCGTGGTCTCCGAGTACCTCCAGCTGCGCAACGCGGGCGGCGGCAACCTGAAGGGCCTCTGCCCCTTCCACGACGAAAAGTCGCCGTCGTTCCAGGTCAGCCCGTCCAAGGGGCTCTTCTACTGCTTCGGCTGCCAGGAGGGCGGGGACACCGTCGACTTCGTCATGAAGATCGACCACCTCTCCTTCGCCGAGACCATCGAGCGGCTCGCCGGCCTGGCCGGCATCACCCTGCGCTACGAGGAGGGCGGCTACACCCCCGGCCGCCAGCAGGGCGAGCGCATCCGCTTCGTCGAGGCGCACCGGGCCGCGGCCCTCTACTACGTAGAACAGCTCGACAGCCCCGAGGCCGAGATCGGCCGGAAGTTCCTCGCGAGCCGCGGCTTCGACCAGGCCGCCGCCCAGCACTTCGGCGTCGGCTACAGCCCCGCCGGCTGGGACCACCTCACCCGCTTCCTGCGCGGCAAGGGCTTCAGCGACAAGGAGCTGATCCTCTCCGGGCTCGCCCAGGAGAGCCGCGGCGGCCGCCCCATCGACCGCTTCCGCGGCCGGCTGATGTGGCCCATCCGCGACATCACCGGCGAGTGCATCGGCTTCGGCGCCCGCAAGCTCCGCGACGACGACAACGGCCCCAAATACCTCAACACCCCCGAGACCCCGCTCTACAAGAAGTCGCATGTGCTCTACGGCATCGACCTCGCCAAGAAGGACATCGCCAAGACCAGCCGCGCCGTCGTCGTCGAGGGCTATACGGACGTCATGGCCTGCCACCTCGCGGGCGTCACCACCGCCATCGCCACCTGCGGCACCGCCTTCGCGGGCGACCACATCAAGATCCTCCGCCGGCTGCTGATGGACAACGCGAGCGCCGAGGTCGTCTTCACCTTCGACGGCGACGCGGCCGGTCAGAAGGCCGCCCTGCGGGCCTTCGAGGACGACCAGAAGTTCGCCGCCGAGACGTCCATCGCCATCACGCCGGGCGGCATGGACCCCTGCGAGCTGCGCCTCGCCGAGGGCGACGAGTCCGTGCAGCGGCTGGTGGAGTCCCGTACCCCGCTCTTCGCCTTCGCGATCCGGCAGGTCGTCGGCCGGCACAACCTCGACACCGCCGAGGGCCGGGCCGCCGCCCTCGAAGCCGCCGCGCCCATCGTCGCGGGCATCAAGAACAGCTCCATCCAGCATGAGTACGCGGTGTCGCTCGCCGGCATGCTCGGCATCCTCGACACCCAGTTCGTGGTCCGCCGGGTCGGCCAGCTCGCCCGCTGGGCCCGCGAGCGCGGCCAGCGCCCCGGCGCCGACCAGGGCGGCCGTACGCACCGCGGCGCCCCGCCCGCACCGCAGGCCGCCTCCGCCCAGCCCGTCCAGCGCGGCCCGGCGCTCAACCTGCGCAGCCCCGCCCACCGCACCGAGCGCGAACTGCTCAAGCTGGCCCTCCAGCGCCCCGAGCTGGTCGCCCCCGCCTTCGACGCGTACGGCGAGGACGAGTTCACCGCCGATCCGTACGTGGCCGTGCGCCGCACCATCGAGGAGGCCGGGGGAGTGACCCAGGCCGCCGACGACTACCTCGCGCGCGTGCGCGAGGCGGCCCCCGACAACACCGTGCGCGCCATGGTCACCGAGCTGGCCGTGGAGGCGATCCACAGCCGCACCGTCGACGAGGCGTACGCGGGCGTCCAACTGGTGCAGGTCCGGCTGCGGGCCGTGGAGCGCCGCGTCGCGGAGGTGACGGCGAGCATGGTGCGCCTCGGCGCCCAGGCCGCCCCGGACCACTTGGCCGCCGTGCAGAACGAGCTGTGGGTCCTCCAGCAGTACGGCCGGGCGCTGCGCGAGCGCGGCGCGGACGCGCTCTAGGCCGGTCCCAGGCCGATTCCAGGTCGGCTCCAGGCCGACGCGAGCGCGCTCCAGGCCGAGACGCAAGGCGCGGGGGCGCGGGGCGCGAGACACCAAGACACATTCAGAGGTGCCCGCGCCCGGGGCCGTCCCGTTCCGTTCCGCTCAGCGAGAGGCGCGCCCCCGCGCTGTAGCCGACCGGTCACGCAACGGACCCAGAAAGTGCGCGCACGCCCCTCGTAGCGGGAGTGTGTCGTGCCCCACACTGGCTTGTGGTGCCTGAGTCCTCGGAGCGCGGGTCCGGTCCATCGAATCCGGAGTCCCCCGCGGAGCCGCTCTTGATGTCCGGGACGGACGGCGGCTCGGCCGCAACCGTGCCCGATCCTTCTGCCGCCCGAGCAGCGATCACCCTGGAGGTCGCCCCCGTGCAGACCCAGACCCTGACCGACGCGGCACCGGCCGTCGTGCGACAGGCCGACCCGCCCGCGTCCGAGATGTTCGGTGAGGAAGCGCTGCCCGATCCCCCAGCACGGCCCGACACCAGTGGACCTTCCTCCGACCTGTTCCGCCAGTACCTCCGCGAGATCGGCCGCATCCCCCTGCTCACCGCCGCCGAGGAGGTCGAGCTGGCCCGCAGCGTCGAGGCGGGGCTGTTCGCCGAGGAGCGGCTCGGCAGCGCATCCGACCTAGACTCGCAACTCGCCCTGGATCTCGACAAGTTGGTGGTGCTGGGCCGGATGGCCAAGCGCCGCCTCATCGAGGCCAACCTCCGCCTCGTCGTCTCCGTCGCCAAGCGCTACGTCGGCCGCGGGCTGACCATGCTCGACCTCGTGCAGGAGGGCAACCTCGGCCTCATCCGCGCCGTCGAGAAGTTCGACTACGCGCGCGGCTACAAGTTCTCGACCTACGCGACCTGGTGGATCCGGCAGGCCATGTCCCGCGCACTGGCCGACCAGGCTCGTACGATCCGGGTCCCGGTCCATGTCGTCGAGCTGATCAACCGCGTCGTGCGCGTCCAGCGCCGGATGCTCCAGGAGCGCGGCTGCGAACCCACCCCCGACGAGGTGGCCGCCCACCTCGACCTCACCGGGGAGCGGGTCACCGAGGTGCTGCGCCTCGCCCAGGAGCCCGTATCGCTGCACGCGCCCGTGGGCGAGGAGGACGATGTCGCGCTCGGCGACCTCATAGAGGACGGCGACGCGGCGTCCCCCGTCGAATCGGCGGCGTTCCTGCTGCTGCGCGAGCACCTCGAAGCGGTCCTCTCCACGCTCGGCGAGCGCGAGCGCAAGGTCGTGCAGCTCCGCTACGGACTGGCCGACGGCCGCCCCCGCACCCTGGAGGAGATCGGCCGGATCTTCGGGGTCACTCGCGAACGCATCCGCCAGATCGAGTCCAAGACCCTCAACAAGCTCCGCGACCACGCCTTCGCCGACCAGCTCCGCGGCTACCTGGACTGACCGCCGGTCAGCCCACCGCGACGGGCCCGTCGACGACACCGCCATCGACTGTGCCGCTTGGGAGACTTCGGACGCTTTCGACGCCCTCGGCGCCCCCGGCATCCTCGCCATTCGACACCTCGGCCCGGAACCTCTCCACCATCTCCCGGGCGTGATGCAGCCCGATACGGTCGAACGTCCGGTGCAGCTCGTCGAGGTTCTGCCGGGTCAGCTCCGGGCAACGCCCCATGCGGGAGCGCGTCTTGACCAGCCCCAGCCGGGCCAGTGACTCGCCGCGCGGCTCGCGCATGGCGTGGAAGCGGCGCTCGGCGTCGGCGTACGCCTCCTCGGCCTCGGCGTACCGTTCGGCGCGGAAGAGGACGTTCCCGCGCATCTTGAGGTTGTAGGCGAGCGCGCCCGCCAGATTCAGTTCCGCGCAGATCTCCGCCGCCCGCGACAGCAGTGCGAGCGCGCGCCCGGTCTCGCCGCGCACCGACAGCACGTCCGCGACACCGCGCAGCGCCCAGGCGTGGCCGCGCGCGTCGTGCGCGGTCTCGGCTATCCGCGCCGCCTCCTCGAACTGGGCGAGCGCCGTGTCGTACGCGCCGGTGTTGCGGTTCATCTGCGCGATGCCCTCCAGCGCCCACACCGTGTGCCGCGCCTCGCCGTGCGCACGCGCCTCGGCCAGTAACCGCTCGTGCAGTTCGGTGACGGCCGCGTAGTCGCCCTGTATGCGGCCGGTCTCCGCGAGCCCGGCGAGCGCGTATCCGCGCGCGGTGCGGTCCCCGCCCCGGGCGGCCAGCTCGGCGGAGGCGGCCAGCAGGCGGCGGGCGAGCCGCAGCGTGCCGCACTGCCGGGCCAGCGTCCCGCCGCTCCACAGCGCCCAGGCCATCGCCGCCGGGTCCTCGGCGGCGCGCGCCCGGCGGTAGCTGTCCCGCCAGGCGCGCCCAGCCTCCTCGACCCGCCCCAGCCGCCGGTTGGCCTCGGCCGCCGCGAGGCAGGCCCGCGCCCGTTCGAGATCCGTCCCGGCCCGCCGCAGTTCCTCGGCGGCGAGGGCGAGCACTTCCTCGTAGGAGGAGTTGACGGACAGTCGGGAGCCGAGGGCTCCTTGGTACTCGGGGGCGAACGCCTTGCCGTACATAGGGGCCCGTCTTCCTGGTCGCCGCGGTTGACGATCAAGAAGGTATCGGCGCGAGGGGGCGGGCGAATCCGCCCCAATGCTGGTCATCGGGTCCGTCTTAGGTGGACGGCGGGGGGCCCGCCGTCCACCTTGAGATGTACGGGATATGCGAACGCGATGTGTGAGGCGTGTGGAGGCTACGCCTGCCCGTCGGCCTGCTGCCCGTCCCCGAACGCGCCCGGATGGATCTGCTCGCGGACCGCCGCGTACTGCTGGCGCACCGCCTGCCCCACCGCCAACTCCTCGCCCGGATCGAAGACTTCACTGGCGGCGGCCGGCCAGCGCGGCGGCTCGTGCGACGAGAGCGTGCCCTGCTGCGCGCCCAGCGCCCACGCCGCCTGCCGGGCCGCGCCGATCGCCGTGTAGTCCGCCGGCTGCGGAACGATGACCTGCGCGCCGAAGAGCGCGGGCGCCAACGCCCGTACGGCCGGCAGCCCGGCCGCCGCGCCCAGCAGGAACACCCGCCGCACCTCGACGCCCCGGCTGCGCAGCACGTCCAGCGCGTCCGTCAGCCCGCACAGCATCCCTTCGAAGGCGGCCCGCGCCAGGTGCTCCGGCTTCATGCTCTCGCGCCGCAGCCCCGCCAATGTGCCTGCGGTGTGCGGCAGATGGGGCGTCCGCTCGCCTTCCAGGTAGGGGAGCAGGACGAGCCCGGACGAGCCGGGGGTGGAGGTGAGGGCCAGTTCCGAGAGCCCGTCGAGGTCGGTGCCGAGCAGTTCGGCGGTGCCGCGCAGCGCCCGTACGGCGTTGAGCGTGTGCACTACGGGCAGGTGCATGCCGGTCGCGTCGGCGAAGGAGGTGATGGTGCCGGTCGAGTCCACCAGCGCCTCGTGGTGTACGGAGAAGACCGAGCCGGAGGCGCCCAGCGAGATCACCGCGTCGCCGGGACCGACGCCGAGCCCGAAGGCCGCCGCCATGGTCTCGCCGGTGCCCGCGGAGATCAGCAGCCCCTCGGGGGTGTGCCCGGCGGGCTCGCACGGGCCGAGGACCTCCGGCAGGGCGGCCGAGTGCCCCAGCGCCAGCTCCACCAGATCCGGCCGCCACTGTCCGGTCGCCGCCGACCAGTAGCCCGTGCCGGAGGCGGCGCCCCGGTCCGTGGTCCGCCGCACCGGCCGCCCCAGCAACTGCCACACCAGCCAGTCGTGCGGCTGCAGCAGCATCGCTGCCCGCTTCGCGGCCTCCGGCTCGTTGCGCGCCAGCCAGCGCAGCTTGGCGATCGGCTGCCCCGCCTGCGGCACCGCCCCGACGGCCTGCGCCCACGCCGCGCGCCCGCCCAGAGCGTCGGTGAGATCGGCGGCAGCCGACTGCACCCGTTTGTCGTTGCCGAGCATGGCAGGGCGTACGAGCACCCCGCCGGCGTCCAGCGCGAGCAGCCCTTGCTGCTGCGCGGAGACCCCGATGGCCTGCACACCCTCCAGCAGACCGCCCGCGGCGGCCTCGCCCAGTGACATCAGCCACGCCTGCGGGTCCCCGTCGGAGTCGGCGGGGTGCGGCGCGTACCCCTGCTTCAGCACGGCGCCCGTGTCCGTATCGCAGACGACGATGCGCGTGCTCTCGGAAGAACTGTCCAATCCGGCGACTATGCCCATGGGGCTCGATTTTGCCCTATGGCCCGAGCGTCACGTGTTGCTGGTGCCCCAGTCGTCGTCAGCCGGGGTCCGCTGCTCCCGCAGCGAGCGCATCCGCTCGGTCACCGAGCCCGGCAGCCGGTCGCCGACCTTCGCACCGACCACGCCGGCCGCCTTGGCGGCGGCGGCCCTGCCGTTCTGCGCGGCGGACTCGGCGGTATTGCGCACCGCCGGGTTCTGCGCGACCCGCTGCGCGGCCTTGCGCAGCTGCTCGTACCGTTCGCGTCCGGCCCGCGTGCCGAGCACGTACCCGACGATTGCTCCGGTGAGGAATGTCAGCCGGTAGCGCATCGCTCCACCCTTCTTCGCGTTCTTCGCGTCGAACCGCATTCGATCATGCCCGGGACCACGCTCCGGGCTCTTCCCGTCCGTCCCGTCGCAGGTTCCGGACCACGACGACCCGCGTCGGCGGTGCTGCGCGCCTACCCGTCGCTCCCGTAGGTCACTCACGGGATACCGATTGGCGGAGCACCCCCCTGCTTGCGCTAATGTATGTGTCGCAGCGAACGCACGCCGTCCGGGAGCCCGGACCCGGGTGCATTCGAGGCACACAGCGCAATCCCCTGTAGCTCAATTGGCAGAGCAGCCGGCTGTTAACCGGCAGGTTACTGGTTCGAGTCCAGTCGGGGGAGCGCGGTCCCCTGTAGCTCAATTGGCAGAGCATTCGGCTGTTAACCGGAGGGTTACTGGTTCGAGTCCAGTCGGGGGAGCAGAGCGAAGAGGACCCCTCCGGGGTCCTTTTTCGTATGCCGTGGAACCGTCGCGGGGGCGATCGGCATCCTCAAGGACAGGCTGGTCACACGTTGCGGACCCTCAGGAGCAGCAGATCGTATGACCGGCTATGCTGCGGCAGACGGCGCGCACAGATGTACGCGACGCGCCGTTACGGGGCGGTAGCTCAGCCGGTTAGAGCAGCGGACTCATAATCCGCCGGCCGTGGGTTCGAGTCCCACCCGCCCCACCGCTTCTTCGTGGTGCAGAAACGTTCTGACCTGCGGAAACGTCACAGCGAGGGCCGCCACAGAAACCGTGGCGGCCCTTCCTTCTGCCTCAAACCAAGATCCAGGGGACACACAGGGGACACGGGGGCGGTCCGGGGGACGGAGGGGCCCTCACGCCGCCTTCCGACGCCTGTGCGAGCTTCGGCGGGCGGACCTCCCCGTTGTCGGTGGCAGGCCCCGCGGCAATGTCCAACCGCCCAGGTCCGGAGACTCGGAGCGGGCGATCGTGAAGCGCGTGAGAGAGAAGTCCATCCGCTGTTCCTCCGGGTACTGATCGTTGAAGTTCTCGACCCGGACCAGCTCCAGGTTGTGCGAGGTGCAGTAGTCGCGTATCCACTTCACGGTTCCGTTGGCGGTGTCGTCCTGGCCGCGGCCGGCGAGAGCGATCATGCCGAGGAGGCCGGAGCCCGGTTGGATCTGGGCTCCGGCGTGCCAGGTACCGTCCGGCTGTCGTGCGCCGTGGGCGAAGAAGACGGCGATGTCGCCTTGCCAGGCCGTCTCGGGGATCTCCAGTGGTGTGCGCACGTCGAAGGGGATATCGCGGGGCACGACCGCCATGACCGACTCGGCCTCGGCCCGCAGCATCTCGGGCAGGACGCTGGTGTAGGTGTCGGAGGTGATCTGGCGCGAGGAGTGGCCCAGCTTCTCCTGGACGACCTTGATGTCGTGTCCGGCGAGCAGGGACAGGGTGGCGGCGAGGTGGCGCAGGTCGTGGAGGCGGACCGGTGGCAGGCCGGACAGCTCCACGAGGCGGGTGAAGCGCCTGGATATCCAGTCGGGGTGCAGTTCCTCGCCGTTCTCGTGCGTCCATACCCGGCCGCTCTCGACGTAGGCGTCGCCCCACTCGCGGCGTTTTTGCGCCTGCTTCGTGCGGAAGGCGGCCAGGTTGTCGCCGGATTCCAGGCTCAGGGAGAGGGTTCGGACGCTGTCGGCCTTCGGTGCTTCGCCGTACAGCTCGTAGGCGACCTCCACGATCTGCTGGGAGATTCGTAGCCAGAGGGCGTCCAGGCTGACCTCGGCCCAGGGCAGCGCGGCCATCTCGCCGCGGCGGGGGCCGAGGAAGATGAAGCTGTGCCATAGCTCGTAGAGCCAGTCGTCTGCGGTGAAGTCGAGGAACTGGCCGGTGAGATCCGGTGTCCAGACCATGACCGGGCCGGGCTTCTCGCCGGTGCGCTTCCAGTGCTCGACGCGCTCGGGTGTCCAGACGAGCGGCTTCGGCCGGGTGACCGGTGGCAGCTCCACGAGCTGTGCCCAGTGCCTGGAGAAGGCTTGCTCGCGCTTGATCCCCCAGGAGAGGGCCGAGCTGAGGGTGTCGTTGATGCGGTGCATGGTGGCGGCGGAGGTGGTCTTGCGCAGCCCCTTCTTGCCCTCGCGGAGAGCGACGTTCGCGTCGAGGAAGGCTCGGCGGGTGGCGCGGCGCTCCTCCCTCTTGGCGTAGCCCGCCGTCTTCACCCAGGCTCGGCGCGCGTCGGCACGGTCCTGCTGGAGCTGATCGACGCGCAGGCGGTGGAGGATCCGCTTGGCGTTCTCCTTCTCGATCGCGTTGTACATCTTGTCGAGGTGGCGGGCTTTGAGGTCGCGTCGCTTGATGTGCCCGAGGTGGGGCAGCAGGTAGTTGGTGATGTGCTCCTCGTAGCCGTGGCGGGTTGTGCGGGCCAGCGACTTCTTCGCCTCGATCCAGCGGAGGAAGAAGTCTGCGCACTTTTCGTCGGAGAGCACGTCGGTACCGCCCGAGGCGGCGTCGTACAGTTCCTTCGCCTTCGTCTTGGCGTCGTCCAGTTTCGTGAAGCCGCCACGGCGCACACGTGCGCGCTTGCCGCCTTCGTCGGGCTCGGCCTCGAAGTAGAAGTACCAGGTGCCGTGGCCCTTTCCGCGCTTTGGGCACGTCAGCCCGATGTCCCCGATCTTCGGTGTGCCGTCGGCATCGAAGACCGGATTGCCCTCCTTGTCCTTAAGCGGCCCCCGGCACTGGCATCGCCGGTAGTAGCTCGGCTCGAACATCCGACCCCCTGCTGGCTGGCTGTGGAGGCCAGCCGTGATCGTCCGTACGTCTCCGTACGTGTCTTGTGCTGTCTCCCACGATCTTGCGGGGGTTGTCGGACACTGCTGTACAGTCCTTCCAACGTTGGCGCGGGGGAGATTGCGACAACGGGATGACTGCTCAAGGAGATGCCGGGCGGCCTACGGCGGCGGCCGGAGCGATGTGCTTGGAGGAGTTGCTGGCGCTGCCGGCGACGGTGAACGTGGTGACCGCCGCTCGGGCTCTGGGTATCGGCCGGGACAAGGCGTACGGGCTGCTTCGGGGCGGTGTGTTCCCGGTGCGTACCTTGCAGTTGGGGGACACCGTGCGTGTGCCGACCGCCGGGTTGTGGAAGGTGCTCGGGGTGGAGGCGCCGGCGGGGCCTGGGGTGTGACCCTGCGTAGGCATATGCCCTCGCGTGAGGTATTCGTTAGCTCTGCATCAATGTGACCTACCTTCGCTAAGGTGGCCGGTACAAGGGGGTCGGTCTGAGGCGAGGAGCTCACGTGCCACGGTTGTACGGGTTTGAGGACGCGGCGCATCGCCGTGTGCGTGAGGATGAGGCGGCTGGGATACGCCAGGCGCACAGCCGCCGCTTGGCGAAGCAGTTGCCCCCCGAGGTGACGGAGTGGATGAACGCCGCGGGGTACCGCACGTCGGTCGGCGGTCTGTGGCGGCCTGACCGGCTCAGTGCGGTGCTGGACCATCCGGCGATCGCCGGGCTCGAAGAGGACGCCCAGGGCGAGTTGGTGGAGACCGGCGGGCCGCAGATCGTCACTCCGGCTGAGTTCAAGCAGCTTCGAGCGCAGCGGGAGATGGAGAAGCCTGCCTACCAGCGGGCCGAGCAGCGCGAGTACCTGCTCACCGGCGGCGGCCTGAGCGTGTGCGGTCTGTGCGGCTTTCCCTTCACCGCCTCGCCTTCCAACTCCGGGAGCCGTGGCTACCGGTGTGCGCCGAGCACGCCGCAGCATCCCGGCGGGTGCGGCAAGGTGCGCATCAACGCTGATCTGGCCGAGGTCTACGTCGCTGAGCACGTCTTGGCGGAGCTGGCCAAGCCGGAAGTCGCACGCCACTTGGAGGTGGTGCGCGACCGGGTCCTGGCCGAGGCGGCGGAGCTGCGCGAGCGGGCGAAGGCCGATCGTGCGCGGCAGCGCGACCTGGGCAAGGAGTACGCCGGTACGAAGCTGTCGGGCGCCGCGTTCCGTGCGGCTGACGGGGAGCTGTCGAAGCGTATCCGGGATGCCGAGGTGGAGGCGCGGCGCTTGGAGCAGGTGAAGCATGCGCCCCTGGGGGGTGTCCGTGATCTGGTGCACTGGTGGAAGCACGCCCCTCTTTCCTCGAAGAAGGGCGTGCTGGTGCTCATGCTGGAGCAGATCGCGTTCTACCCGGCCGCCTCGCGCGGTTCGCGAACGGTCGACAGCGACCGCGTGGCGCTGACCTGGCGCACGTGGGGCACGACGCCGGAAGAACCGGTAGAAGCGGACGCGGAACGCACCGGGGCGTGACGTACGGCCTCATCCGGGAAGCTGCCCGTCGGGTGGCCCCGTAACGGTGACGCGGAGCTGGGCGAGGGAGCGGGATCGCCAGGAGGAGCGCCATCGGGGTTCCTCGTGGGGGTCGGCGAGGGCCAGGTGGGGGAAGCGCCGCATGAGGGTGCTGATGGCGGTCTGGATCTGTAGGCGGGCCAGCGGGGCTCCCAGGCAGTAGTGCACTCCGTGCCCGAGGGCCAGGTGGGCGTTGTCCGTGCGGTGGATGTCGAAGCGGTCCGGCTCGGGGTACCGGTTCGGGTCCCGGTGCGCGGAGGCGAGGCAGAGCATCACGGTGTCGCCGGTGGGGATCGCGGTCCCGCCGATGTCGATCTGCTCGGTGGGGAAGCGGCGGATGGCCATCTGGCCGGGGACGGTGAAGCGCAGGATTTCTTCGACCGCGTCAGGCAGGAGCCCGTGGTCGGCCCGGAGTTCAGCGAACTGGCCGGGATGGTTCAGCAGGGCGAGCAGGCCGCCGCTGATGACGTGCTGGGCGTTTTCGACCCCGGCCATCAGAATCAGGAAGGCCAGGGAGACGAGTTCGTCCTCGCTGAGCCGGTCGTCCTCATCGCGGGCGGCGATCAAGGCGGAGAGCAGATCGTCTTGGAGGGCGGCTCGGCGAGTGGCCACCAGGCGGAGAAGGAAGCGGTGGATGCTGTCCACGGCCTCGGCGATCTGGCCGGGATGTTCCGGAGTGATCATGGCAGTCACCCAGCCGGAGAAGTCCCCCCGGTCCGCCGTCGCCACGCCGAGCAGGTCGCCGATGACGGTGAGCGGCAGCGGCGTGGCGAAGTCGCCGACGAGGTCGGGGGCTGCCTCGGCGGCGAGCCGGTCGGCGAGGCGGTCGGCGGTGACCTGTATGCGCTGGCGCAGGTCTTCGACGTGCCGCGGGGTGAATCCCTGGGCGACCAGGTGTCGTAGCCGCAGGTGGTCGGCCGGGTCGATGTTGAGCAGGTTGGCATCCAGGGCCGCAGGCAGGGAGAAGCCTTTGTAGCCGGCACCGGAGTGGCGGCGGTTGAGCGACAGCCGGGGGTCGGTGAGTCCGGCGCGGACATCGGCCTCGCGCAGCACGAGCCAGATGAGGGATCCGTCGGGGAGCGCGACGCGGTGCACGGGGGCTTCGGCGCGCAGTCGTGCGTAGGCCGGGTAGGGGTCTGCGCCGGGTGCGGCGTCGAGGAGCTGGGCCAGGTCCAGGGCCGGTGGGGCACTCATGCGAGGTCCTTCGCGGGAAGAGGCCGGGGGACGTGCTGGGCGAGGACGGCGCGTACGACCGGGGACTTGTCGAAGGCGCGGGCCAGTTGGCGTTGGAAGGAGAGCTCGGTGGCGAGGTCTTGTGGTTCGGCCGTGAGCGGCGAGGCAGTGAACTCCGGCGGCTCCTGGCCAAGGGACTTGGCGTGCAGCGCCGCCTTCAATTGGGCGGCTTCGACGGTTGCCCCGAGGGCGGCGCCCTCCAGATCTGCGGCTCGGGCGTGCTGGTTGGCGGATTCGGTGATGGAGGGGTCCATCCACATGCGCAGCGCCCATTGGGCGTCTCGGATCTCCACCACGAGCCGGTAGAGCCGGGATCGGACGGTGCTGCCCGGTTCCAGGTCCAGGATGACCTCGGGCGCCGCTGCGGTGATCTCGCGGTGCAGGGGACGTAGTTGGCGGAGCGCGTACCGGTGATCGATGCGGAGCCACATCCTGCTCAGGTAGGGGCCCCAGTCGGGCACGGTCCACCCTATGGTCTGGATGAAGACGCCCACCGTCACCGCGAAGGGGGCGAGGGGCTCCCATGTCGCCCCGGAGTGTCCCGTGACGCCGGCGATGATGTCCGCGATGCGGCAGGCGGCGTAGAGCATGGACGGCGGGATGTTCAGTGCGATCATGATCAGGCCGCGTCGCAGCCAGGGCGTGGGGACGACCTTGGCGTACTTCCAGCCGAGGATGCCGACGTCGATCTGGTTGACGGCGTAGCCGATCAGGTAGACCCCCAGATAGGCCGGATAGAACTGGGCTCCGTTCGCAGCGAAGTGATCAGGCTGCTCTTTGAGGCTGGTGGCGGCGGAGAACAGGACCGCCATGAGCACCAGGATCAGTGTGAGTCCGGCCAGGCGGGGCACAGCCTTGCGCCAGGCGGTACGTCGTTCGTGGGAGAGGTGCAGCAGTACCAGTTGCTGGCTGGCGGCCGAGAGGACCACGGAGCTTTGGGACAGGAGCCCGGACAGGTTGACGATGCCCGCGGCTCGGCTTATGGCCACCCAGACGACGGGGGTGGATATCGCGAACAGTACGACGTGGAAGAAGAAGTTGGCTGCCAGAGCGAGCTGGGCCGGGGACCGGTCGGTCCGCAGGACTCTGAGTTTGTAGAACAGTGCGAGCAACGATATGGCGGCACAGCACGGGTACAGGACGCTATTCATCTGCCTCGGACTCGGTGTGGGGGGTTTCCAGTGTGGACAGCCGAGCGACCAGGTCCTGGTACTCCGGCGGGACTGCTCGTATGCGTTGCGTGGCCCAGGTGCCGATCCGCTGGCCGATGAGCGAGCCGATGTACTCGGCTTCGAACTCCGCCTCGGAATGGGTGTGGTCGCGGCCGAGGACGCGGCGCACCAGCTCCGGATCGAGCGAGGGCAGAAACAGCTGACTCGCTTCGGGGCGCATCACGGGGGTCGCTTCGTGCTCGCAGATGAAGTGCCCGAGTTCATGGAGCACGACCTGGTGCTGGTGGATGGGGGCCATCCGCTGCTCGAAGACGATGAAGTCTTGGTCCTCAGCCGTGACCAGGAGCCCGTCCGGGCTGCCGACGGGCAGTTCGAGCGGGACCACGGAAATCGGTCGGCCTTGCAGGCGGCCCAAGCGATCGCACAGGACGTCGATGCTCAGGTTCCCCCGCGAAGGAAGGCCGATAGCGCGGACGCGCTCCTCGCAACGCCGTCTGACATCCACGCGCAGAGCAGGTGTTGACCGCAGCCAGCGCAGTACCACCACGGCGCTATCCGTCGCCGGTGCGCGGTGGCTGCCCTGGGTCCGACGGTCGTTCGCGGAGCGCGCTCTGCGCGCGCGTGGCCGAGTCGAGGATGCCTTTGAGGAGGTTCGACAGCTCGGTGACCGACCCCGGGTCCACCGTCGAAGGGCTGGACGTGCGCAGGGACATCCCTCCGACTTTCTGGCGCCTGAGTTCCCCCAGGGTGGCCAGCTCGGCGTTGACCTGCTCGAATACCTGGTCGTCCAAGAAGTAGCCGTCGCGTGAGATGCCGAGGCTGTGGGCCACCTTGACCAGCGTTTCGATGGTGAGGTTCGAGCCGTCGGCCGACTCGGCCTGGGTCAGGGTGCGCTTGGACACGCCGGCGCGTTCCGCCAGCCCCGCCACGGTGAAGGGGCCTTCGGGATGGTGCTGTCGTACGTAGCGCAGCCGCCTGGCGATCGCCGACTTGGCCGCGTGTATCCGCTCCCCGCGCCCCAGCGGATCGGTGCTACCAGAGCCCGACGAGTCCTGTTCCGTCGTCAAGTCGCCTCCCCCCTCAGGGCATTGAAGTGCGCACACTAGCACTATGTTGCTCTCATGGGGAGAGGTATCGCAGCGTCGCGGGCGGATGGATCCGGGTTGGCGATGTTCGCCCGACGAAGGTGTGTGGATCTTGAAAAGAACGAAGCGTCATGAGGGGATCACCCGGGTGCTACACATTCGATTAGGTAGACCTGGGCCCGTTGACGCAGCGTCAGTTGGGCTCGGTGGCATCGGGGGTGGGCGAGCGAGGGCTCGTCCTTCGTGGAGGGAAGCGGATGGCAGAGGTGGACCCGAAGCAGGTGGCGGCTTTGGCGGAGGAGCCGCCGCGCGTGCTTGCTCCCGACTTAACGCCGGGAGTATCGGAGGAGGGGCGCGAGGTACTGGAAGCGCAGGTGGCCATGCGTCCGGGCGGGAGCGGCGGGTGAGGCTGGCCGCCTGCGAAGGGTGTCCTCCGACATCGAGATAGGTGACATTGCTTGAGTCATGGGGTACGTTCTGGGACGCCGGTGGGTGCGGTCCCGTACTTGCCGGTGCCGCAGTGCGCGGCTTCCTTGAACTGCTCCTCGCGGGTGGCCGACCCCCCGCGCCCCGCCCGCGAGGAGCTGGCCGCGATCGGTCGCGGCTCGGGGGCCGCGGTGGGGTGGAGTTCGTCGCGCGTGTGGGCCGCGGCGCACTCCGCCCCCTCACTGTCGGCCGCAACCGCAACCGGTGCAGGACCTCCGCTCCGGGGTGTCATTCGCCCAGTGAAATACCTTTGTGTATTCCCCGGTGAATTCCTGAATTAATTTCCCGCACCTTCTTGAATTAGCGGCATTTGCCATTAAGATATAAGTGTAAGAAAAAAGGGAAACCACTAAAATGTGGTTTCCGAATTCAGGGAAGGCGCGGGAAATGTTCAAGGAAATTCGACTCGACCAGATTGCGGCCAACCCGGAGCAGCCCCGCAAGTACTTCGACGAGGCCAAGCATCAGGAACTGGTCGGCAGCATCCAGGAGAACGGCCTCCTCCAGCCGGTCGTCCTCCGGCCGGTCGAGGGCGCCGCTGCTCCCTACATGCTGATCGCGGGCGAGCGTCGGTGGAGGGCCTGCCGCGCGGCCGGCCTTGAGGTCGTGCCCGCGAAGGTCATCGAGAACATCGACGAGGAGCGGGCCTACGTCCTCAGCATTGCCGAGAACGTCGGCCGCGAGGACATGACCATCATGGAGGAGGCCGGCGCGTACGCAGACCTCGCGGCCGCGGGGTGGGACGCGATAAAGATCGCCAAGCAGTTCGGCAAGACCGAGACCCACATCAAGTGGCGGCTCGGGCTGCTCACCCTGCGCGAAGAAGTCTCCGCGATGGTCGACAAGGGAGACATCAAGCCGAACCTGGCCTGGCACATCGCGCAGCTCAACCCCGGCAACCAGATGGTCGCTGCCACGCGCTACGTCAGGGGTGACTTCGACTCCGAGTCCGACGCCCAGCACTTCGCGAACGGGCTCAAGATGATGGAGAAGCAGACCACACTGACCAATGAGAAGGCCCCGGACGCCGAAGAGCAGGAGAAGCGCAAGAAGGCCAAGGCCAAGGCCAAAGACGGCCTCGGCCAGGCCGAGGAAGTCCTGCTGCCGCTGCTGGAGGAACTGGCGGAGAAGAAGCCGGAGGACCTGGCCGTCATCCTCGGGGACGACCTCAGCCGACACGTGAAGGTGGTCGGCAAGATCTACAGCCAGGTGCAGCTGGTGCGGAACCTCCTCAGCAAGGCCCAGGGAATCCAGCGGGCGATGACGGCCGACTTCAACAAGGCAGCGGTCGAGGTCCAGCAGGAGACGGCCAAGGACAAGGAAGGAGCGGCCAAGGAGAAGACCGAAACGAAGCCGGCCGCGAAGAAGACGGCGGCCAAGCCTGCGGCCCCGCGTACGAAGACCGCAGCGTCGGCAGGGGCCAAGAGCCCGGCGCGCAAGGCGCCCGCCCAGAAGCAGACGGCAAAGGGCGGCCCGGCCAAGCAGGCCAAGGAGACGCCGAAGGCAGACACCACGGCCACGAAGTAGCGAGACGGGGGCGCGGCGCAGGCCGCGCCCCCGAGCTGGATCAGCTGCTGCGAGTGCCCCGATCCGTGCCCGCAGGGATATGAATCCCTGCGGGCACGGTGCCGTTCAGGTCCACACGAGCCTGAGCGATTGGCACCGAAAGAATCCGGTCCGGGCCGCCGCCACGGAATCGGCGAGCGCCCCGGTCACTGAACAGCACGAAAGGAAACAGCTACGTGCTCACCCTGTTCACCAACCGCTATCAGGAATTCCAGCCGCCGCAGGGCGTGCCGGTACGCATCACCCTGGGCGCACCTCGTTTCAAGCTCTCGTACCCGTTGAAGCGCGCGGTGCGGGAGCTTGCGCCACGCCGGGAATACTTCTCCAAGCCGCTCCCGGAGTTCACTGCGGCTTACCGGGCGGACCTCGACAAGCTCGGCGCGGAGCGCATCGCCGAGGAACTGCGGAAGATCACCGAGGCGGAGGGGAGTCACAGGCTCGTGCTGCTCTGCTTCGAAGACCTGTCGGACCCGACGCAGTGGTGCCACCGCAGGATCTTTGCTTCGTGGTGGAAGGACATCACGGGCGACGCCGTCCGCGAACTGTCGCCGATGGCAGACCACTACGAACAAGGAACCCTGATGTGAACCAGCGAGAGGCGCCGCCTTCAAAATAGGTGACATGCTTGAAGAAGGCTGCGCGCTTCTTGTGTTAGGTTCCAGCGCAGCGCCCGGCCCGGCACCCGCCGAGGCCGGGCGTTCTCGTGTCGCCAGGAGGAGAGATGTTCCAGGGCACCATCCCGGGCCCCATGCGCTCGATCGTGCGCGAGACGGCCAGTAGCTGGCCAAGCGGCCCGGTCTACGTACCGTGCTGCGGCAACTTCACCATCGAGCGGTCCCTGGCCGGCCTGGGCTTCGCCCTCCACTCCTCGGACGTGTCCATCTACACCACAGCCATCGGCCGGTGGCTCACCAAGCAGCCCGTCGGCATCCGCCTCCGCGACGAGAGCAACGAACAACTCAGCTGGCTCACAGACTCGTTGGATGACGGCATCGGCACCGTCGCCACAATGATGCTCGGCACCCGATTCCTTGCCAGCGTCGGCCGCGAAAGACTATGGCACGAGCGGGTAGTGCGCTCGTACCGGGAGCAATGGAAGGCCAAGCACACTGAGACCGTAGAGCGGTTGGCTCCGACGTCGAGTTGGCCTCCTACGCGGTTGAAGACGTGCGCTCCTGGCTCCAGAAGGTGCCACGCGACGCCCCCGTCTGCTCCTTCCCTCCCTTCTACGGCGGAGGGTACGAGAAGCTGTACGGGCCGCTGGAGGCGCACTTCGCCTGGGACGCGCCCACGTACGAGCCCTTGTCCGACAGCGACGTGGTCAGCGTGCTCGGCGCGATCACCGACCGTCCGTACTGGCTGACGGCCTCCAACCACGACGTACCTGAGCTACGGCGACATCTTCGCGGTGTCATCAAGGCAACCCCGCGCGCGGCCCCCTTCTACGTCTATGCCTCGGCGGCGCCGACGCGCGTCGTTACGCCCCGCCAGCCGATCGAACCGGTCACGGCCCCGAGGCTGCGGGCCGGTGAGGAACTGCTCGGACCGCTCCGGCTTTCGATGCTCAAACCCGGCCAGTTCAACGCGCTGCGCTCGCGGTATCTCAACCCGCGCATCGCGCCCGGCGCGGCGAACCTCGCAGTCGCGGTCAAAGACGGCAACGGCAAGATCCTCGGCGTCTTCGCGATGGCACCGAGCAGCTTCACGCCCGACGAGGCGTACCTGCTCTCGGACTTCGCGGTCGCGCCCACGGACTACCCGAGGCTGTCGAAGCTCATCGTGCTTGCGGCCCCACCAGCGCGGAGACGCGGCTGCTGTGCCAGCGGGCGTTCTCGCGACGCATCCGCGCCGTGTCCACGACGGCGTTCAGCAACAACCCGGTTTCCATGAAGTACCGCGGACTGCTGCGCCTGACGAAGCGCAGCCCTTCGAACGAGGACGGCTGGAAGTTCCAGCTCCAGTACCAGGGGGCAATGGGCGGGCATACCCTCTCCGATGCATGGGGCACGTGGTCTGCGAAATGGGGAACTCACCGCCCCTCCACTGGATCGCAGCAAGCGGAACGTTCTTCATCAGCATCGCTGGAAACATGATCAAGTGCCTGCGTCCGTCGGTGGGGAGGGAAGAAGTCAGACGCCAAGCGAGAGCGGTCGAACCGGCATATCCCCACGTCGGCGGGGAGGACCCGCGCCGCACCGGCCGCCCGGCGAAGTACTGCGGAGCACCCCCGCGCTGGCGGGGAGGACTCTTCCTGACCTGCGGTTCAGCGGGGCCTTCGCGGTCCCTTTACGTTTGGCGCTGGCGAGGGTGGGGCTGTCATGCGCATGAGTGTGAGGCCGTCGAAGTCGGTGGGGATGCGGCGGCGGGTGCCTGCGGTGTGGATGGTGAAGCCTTGTTCGGTGGGGGCAGGGTGGATGAGCATGGCGGTGCCGTCGCCGACGACGGCTGCGGTGGTGTTCCAGAGTTCGTCGCGGACGCGGGCGGAGACGGTGCCGACGAAGATGCCGGGGACGACTTCGATGGTCCAGCGGCTGAGGGCGCCGCGGAGGTGGTCGGGGACGGCGGTGGTGGCCAGGACGACCATGGAGGGCATGTCAGTCGGGCTCGTGCGCGTAGTTGACGCCGGCCGGCAGGACTCCCGCCTTGGGGTCCCAAAGAGGGACCATCTCGGCGTCCGTGCGCTCGGACTGCTCAACCTCGTCGGGGCTGCCGGGGGCCAGGAGCGTTTGGACGTCCCTCACGATGCGCGGGGGTGACTCCCTGCGTGCCCTGACATGGGCCGCCCGCGATCTCCTCCAGGGACGCCGCACCCACCACCCCGAACTCGTGCTGTTCACCACTTGGGCGGCGCTGCACGACTATGCCAAGCACGACCCCGCCGGCAGCGACCTGCAGCCCTTCGCCAACCTCGTCGACGAGCACGGCCCCGAGGCTCTCCTGCCGGCCGTCGACCGACTCGTTCCCGAAGACGCAGCCGAGGTCACCGTCTCCACTGCCCACAAGGCCAAGGGCCGGGAATGGGCCCGGGTGCGCATTGCATCCGGCTTCACGCCGCCCGCCGACACCGATGAGGTCGACGCCCAGGGCCGCCCCGTTCCCCAGCCCGTCGATGAGGCAGAAGCCCATTTGGCGTACGTTGCCGTCACCCGAGCCCGCCACCGCCTGGACCCCTTCGGTCTGTCCTGGATCAGCCAGCACCCCGACAACCCTGTCTGACCCCGAACGCCCGGCGGGTGCCGCGTCTGCTGATCACACTCCCGGTGTGCTCTTGCTGTGTAGGCGTGACATCTGGAGCCCCTGGCTCGCTGCTCAGCGCGGGCCGCCGTCTACGTTGGCCCCGGACCCAGTGTGCTCTGCCCCGTGAGCAGTGTGCACGGTCAAACGCCCCCACCTATTTGGCTGCTTCGGGGCATGTGCGCCTGGGCACCGTGCAACAGACTCAGCAGGAATTCACGGGAGTTGCGGTGGCTGGCGGAAGGTCGGCTTCGACGGAGTCGGGGGCGGGCCGGGTGATGCGGTAACACTGGTTGGCTGTGGCGTCGAGGCTGGTGATCAGAACGGAGACCACTACAGTGCCGCTTCTTCGTGCCACGTCTTTGACGGCGAAGCTACGGAACGTGCCGGTGGGGTCGAGGGCCTTCTGCAGTCCGGTACGGGTGAGACTTTGCGCATCGATTCTCTCGATCCGCTTCTTCGCCAATCGGGACCGATAACCGATGTCTGCGGCAGGTCTGCACACATCGTCGTCCCGCACCGTCACTTTGTGCGTCCATGTCTGGCCGTACGGGTGGCTGTAGGTGAAGTCGAAGCATCGGTTCACCACATCACTGTTGCTCCCGGGAAGAATCCCGACCGACTTGTACATCATCTGCTTGGGCAGCCGGGCCGTGAACTCCCGGCGGGAGGCGTCGTATGTGATCACCGGGGATGCCGTGTGCTGCCAGATCACACTGGTCAGCTTGTCAACATCGCTGGTGTGGCTCGCGTCGAGCGAGCGGGCCGCGTCGTCGGCCGCGTCGCGGGCTTGCTGGAGGACCGACGACACAGCTCTATCTCTACGTTCCCTGTTGACTTTCCCGGCGTGCCAGTCGGAGTACCACAGCCACGACAGACCGGTTGCGAGGACGAGCACCAGCACGATCAACATGATCAAGCAGCCGGTGGTCATGGAGCGGTTGATCCGCTCCATGACCACCGAACTGCCCTGTCTGTCAGATTGCACTAAGTACCCTTGTATCCGATGGCGGCCAGTTCCTGTTCCATGACCCGGGCATAGCCCGTCGTTCCGGCGTTCTTCGGGTGGAATGATTCGAGGCTCAGGCAGATGCCGGTGCTTGGTGAAGGAATGCAGAACAATGGGTTGTCCGGGTCCCCGGAGTGGAAGTCGCCGTCGCCGTTGGGTCCTGCCACGACACCATTGATCCACTCGTCGTTGTTACAGAGCCCGTGGCCCTTGAACGCGGGGATCGGGTCGGCGAAGGCCACGTTGATGCCTATCCCCTTCAGCTCGTCCACCTTGGCCTTCTGGTGGTCGCGCATGTAGTCGGCCAGGTAGTTCAGGGTGTCGAAGTCAGCTGGCAGGCATGGTTGGTCACCGACGATGTGAGGGTAGCCCATGAGAACGATTTGCGCGTTCGGAGCGGCATCCCGGATCTGGCCAATCAGCTCTCCGGTGGCAGCGACCGCTTTGTCGGCGTTGCCCGTGTAGTCCTTCCTGTCGCACGCTGCCCACATGTAGCAGTTCTTGACGGCGTTGGTGAAGTTATCGCCGTCGTTTCCGCCGATGGTCAGCATCACCAGTGTCGTGTCCGGGCTGAGGGCACCCGAGTCGATCTGGGTCTTCTCGTGATAGTTCCCCATCCAGCCCCACGCCCTGGGGTCCCCGGACGTCAGCTGATTCGTATGCGCGCCGGAGCAAGTGATGTTTTGAAAGTCGAGTGAGGAGCTGTGACCGTCTGAGAGAGAGCCGATGCTGGAGTTCTGACCGGGAAGGATCACCTTGCGGCCCCACGAGTTGGCGCTGCGTCGGCAGGCGTTCCATCGGGAGGTGCCGTGCGAGGTGTCGGACTCAGACGAGTAGTTCCCAGCTCCTTCACCGGAGCTGTAGGAGTCGCCCATGGTGACGACCATGTGCTTCGGCTTGCCCGGGAGTTTCTGGAAGGCGACCGAGGAGAAGGCCACGTCGTCGTCGGCGGTGCCGTCGTTGGTGGCGTTCGACAGTTCCACCTGGGGTGTGCCGGTGAACTGGTAGACGCCGAGTTCGGCCCAGGTGTTCTTGCTGTAGTGGGTGTTGATGTAGCGGTCCCGGTCACCGCCCGCAACGCCCTTGACAACGTAGTGGGCTTGCTGGGTATGTGCACCGGTGTCAGGCAGATGCACGAACACGCGGGCCCAGCCGTCCAGGTTCTGGCCGAGGGCCCAGGTGCCCTTCACAGCCATTCGTCCCGAGTCACCACCGAGGTGGGAGGCATCGCGAGTGTGCGTGTACCAGAAGTGTCCACCATAGCCACCGCCGATCTGGTACAGGTCGCCCTTGGCGTCGTACTGCCCCAAGCCGGGCCCGGTCGCTCCCGGGTCGGGGTAGAAGGTGAACTGGAAGTTGCCGGCGTCGGTTCCTACGGACCCGCAGTCACTGTAGGTGTTCATCCCGTCGGGCACGGAGTTGACGATCAGCGCCCCTCCGGGTAGGCCGTCGTTGGTACAGGCCGGGGTGCCGTACTTCAACCGGTAACCCCGTCCCGGTTCGGCGACCAGCGTCTGGTATTTGATTGCCTCGTGACCGCAGTCAGCGTCGCAGTTGCTCTTCCACCTCACGTTCGAGCCCTGCCACCAGTACTTCTTGTAACAGTCTTCGTCCGGGCATTTCGGTGGGTTCGCGGTGTTGCAGTTGTTGGTGGAGTTGCAGAACGCTTCCAGCGGGGGCTTGACAAGGTCACGCTGGCCTGCACTGACCCACCAGGCAGGCCGGAATCCAGCCGTCGAGTAGCCGGACTCGCCGGGCCAGTCCTGCCGGCCGGAGGTTGCGTAGGACAGTCCGGTGTCGATGGACCAGGCGGACCAGCCCATCACCTTCTCCTCATACGGCCACTGCTGCGGCTTCGCGGCGTCGTGCGGATCGTTCATGAATGGGTGCCGCGACGGGGGGTACAGCGGGTTGGCGGGGTTGTTGTACCAGCCCAGCCCCCAAGGTTTGCCGTCGTTCTGGTTCGGATTGAAGCCGAGGTTGTAGTTCCATAGAGCGGCGAACCAGTTCTCCGGTTTGGAGGAGTCGTCGTTGTTGACAGTGATCGACTGCCCGCTCTTGTGCAGCTCGTTCCACTTGTCGGCGAGAATGTACATTGAGGCAGCGATGTTCACTGAGTAGTCGAGGGCTACGGCCCGCTGCTTCTCAGGGGAAAGAAGATTCTCGTTCGGTTTGGCGTGCCCGGCCAATCGCATGCCGTCGGTGACTTGCCCGACGCCGTATCCGCAGTCTGAATTCGCCCAGTGGATCGTCCAGTAAGACTCGGAGCTGTCTCCTTTGTGGCCGTAGAATCCTGCCGTCGCGGCCAGTGGGCTGCCCATCTGGCCGGGTATGGCGCCGGATTCGGCCTGCCAAAGGTTCGATTCCTGCGCGAGCACTCCGAGCAGGACCTGGGCGGGGATCCGTCCACCGCCGTTGATCTTCGGGGCTGGAAACAGGCCCTGCGGGTCGACGGTACCGAGGCCGGCCTGATCACGCCAGCCACCCTGTTTGATCCACTTCGAGCGGAGTTCGCCGCGTACGGCCATGTCGACGGCCCACTCGACCTGATTCGGGGTCGGCTGCAGCGCCAGGGATTTGACGTCGTTGCGAGGGACGGAACACCAGCGATCGGTATCGACGGGGTCGTGCGCCCGGTCGTCGCCCTTCACTCCATCCCGTGCGCTCTTCCCCTTCGTGCCGCTCTTGCCGCTGGGAGTGGCGAGGGCCGGGGAGAACGATCCGTTGCCCGAGCCCCCGGTGGTGTTCGCGACGCTCTGAGTGATCTTCTCACCGGTAGCGGTCGCATGGCTGGTGATGGTCAGTGTGGCACCGGAGGACCTATCGGTGGGGTCCTGTGCCGTGCGCGGCGCCAGTGAGGGCTCGGACTTGGTGAAGCCCTTCCCGGCGTTTTTGATGTTGCCCAAACCCGCACGTACGCCGGGCGCGAGAACGGGGTCGACCGCGAGTCTCCCCAGGCTGGACACGTCAGTGTCTGCCGGAACATTCAGGCGTGTGACCGTACTGTCCGCAAGGTGGAGGTCCTTGGCGTGTCCGGTGAGGAAGACCCGGCCTGCGGCTCCTTGCTTGAGAGCCAGTTCGCCGAGTTTGCCTGACGCCAGCATGGCTGCACTGCCGTTCCTCTTCCAGAATTTGGCGCGGGCCGCTCCACCAGTGTGGTCGATGAATGCGACCCCACCAGATGTGGCTCTGATGTCGAACGGGACGCCGTCTGTTGCCGCCAGTTTCTCGGTCTTCTTTCCTCCTTCGTCCATTTGCACGAGTTGTCGGCCCCACGCGGCTATCAGGCCGTCCTGCACCGGCACGGCAGACGTCACCTGACCGTTCACGGCGGCGTCACTCATGAGCTTGCCGCTGGTGTCGACGGTAACGAGACGGGTCTTGTTCTCGCGGAACGCAGTGAAGGCGGCGGTGTGCGTCTGCGGGTTGCAAGATGGGTCGAAGTAGGCTAGCGACGCTGTGAACGGCAGTTTCGTTACCCGACCTGTTTTCAGGTCGACGGTCGCGGTGAACGCGCCGCCCTGCATCAGGTCCGGCTTGTTTGTGGACGACCTGGGCGCGTAGACGGCAGCGGCATGGTCCTGATCCATGGCGCAGGCGTTCCCGATCCACGAGTCCGCGGACACGCCGGGTTCGGCCAGTTCGGCGACGGTCCGCCACTGATAGGCGTCCTTGCTGTCCGCGACGAGGATCTTGAAGCCGGAGGCGTCCGCCGCAGTGGTCAAAATCCGGTCCTTGGAGGCCTTCCAGTCCTTCCCTAGCTTCTTGCCTGGGTTGTCGACCCGGGCAAGAGGAGCCGGGGCATCGTGCTGGCCGTTGCTCTGGACCGGGTTCGATCTGGGCACAGCAGTTGCAGGTGCGGTCTGGAGCAGGCCGCCAGTCAGAGTTGCGCAGGCTGCAACGGCGATTAAGGGTAAGCGTGCGCGATTTCTGCGTCTCAAGAAAATCCCCTTCGTCGTTCGTCGATGTGACAGGGCGAGATAACCGTCACCTGGTCTCGATAACTGTCACCCCGGTCCGGACCGGGCACTGTCCTCTAGTCCGCAACGCGATCGAGGCAGGTCAGCACCGCCGTGCTTGATCATCACTGGTGACAACAAGCGCGCACAAAGCGGGATGGTGACAGGTAGCTCGCTCATCTGGTGACAACAACAGTGCTCACGTACGCGGATAAAGCCAGGTCGAGCTGAGAGGTCGGTGACAACCATCTCGCCCAGTCACAGTTGAACGGCGTTCCGTGCCCTTGCCTGGGCACAAGTCTGGCCCGCCCCCTGGGAGTGAAGGGCAGGCGTAAGATCTCGCGGCCAGTTGACCGGTGCCCCGCCGAACCAGCTGGTCTGCGAGAGGCAGCTGATTCGGCGGGGAAAGTGAAGGTATTGCCCAGCGGCGATGAGACCAACCGGACTGACTGACGCGATCAGGCCTTACTCAAGACCGCTTCAGCTTTTCTCAAGATTTCGTCGTTCTGGGTCTTCTCCGCATCGAGAGCTGCTTTATTCTTCGCGATTGAATCGCTCTGCATCTGACTCTCGATCGAGAACCATTGGTCGGCGATGCCTACCTTCGTGGAACAGTCCGCTTCGGCGACTGCCTGCTCCTTCGGCAATGCCTCGGAGGCTACGCCTTTCCCGCTCGAAGGCGAGTAGCCCTTGCTGGTGAGGCATGCATCCCGCTTTCTTGACAAAGCGGCTACGGTTGCATGTTCCCGGGACTGGCTGAATGTGTCGCCGTTGATCTGCTCGGCGGTCTTACTGCGCAAGTCTCCCATTTGATTAGCGGCCTGAAGCCGGCACCCGCCCTTTGGCAGGGCCTTGCCGTGGAAGGATGCTGCGCGAGCCTTTCCCGTGGTGGGATCGAAGTTCTTCAGCACGAGGCGTTGGTCGTCCGTGAGTTTGCGTGACTCCGGCGCGCTTCCCCCTGGGCCGCCCGGCAGGGCGTACCCTCTGACTCGGGCATCGGATGCGTCGATGACGCCATACCGTCGTTCGATGTTCGCATCGTTGTCGCTGTTCTGTGCCAACGAGAACGTTGCCGGGTTCGGAGGTTCGTAGGTGACTCCGTAGTCTGCCATGCACTTGATTTGCAGGACGGCCTCGGCTTGGGCGACCCTCAACATGTTGCTGTGGCGGGGGAGATACTTTTCGATGGGCAGTTCCTTGCCCTTGAGAGGGCCCGCCAACGGAGCCTTAGGAGCAGTTTTCTGGACGGGTTGCCTGGCGAACGCTCGTACGTCGACGGGCTTCGGGCCGTCTGGAGCAGCCGAGTCGCCGGTACCCGAAGCAACTGCTGCGGCTGTGCCGAGGCCAGCAAGCGCTATAGTCGCGCCTGCCCCGACGAATAACTGTCTGCGGGACCATTTCATGATTACCCTCGCGAGCTGGATGCGTTCTGATTTTTGAGTGCCGAATTAAGGTTATAGATACGGCCTGAAGGGACCGTTTGCGCGGCACCTCCGTATCCGCTGTTGAAGTAGATGGTGTGGGGGTAGTAGTCCTGGTTGGCTGCGGAGGCGGCGTTGTTCTTGATCGCTTCACCACCTCCGTATCCGTTCGGGAGACACTTGGCACCGACGCCGCCCGCCCCGCTGAAGTACAGCGTCGGGCCACCGTTGTATCCCTTATTGCGGTACTCGTAGCGCACCGCTACCGACCCGCCGTTTTCGGTGCGACCCCAATGGTCGGGGACGCTGCGGTTCGTCAGGAAGCATGCCGAGTCGATGTACTTGGTCCCTTTGTCGCTGCTGTAGAAGATTCCCAGGCACTCTCCGTCCGAGGCATTGCACAGGTCCCACTCGTAGGCGGTGCCTGCGGAGGCGCTGGCGCTGGGGATAAGGACGCCTCCTGCGGTGAGCGCAGTGAGGGCGGCGGCGTGCACAACAGTGCGGTGCCACTTCTTGTTGCTCATCGATACTCCTGCTCGGCTATGACCGTGCTGGTTCATATGTGCGATGTGCGCATGAACACCCTAGCGAGGCTGGTGTGGACCAATAATCTGTTTTTCGGCCATGCCATGAGTCTTATCTGGACGAAACGTACGTGCATCCAGTGGTGGGTGTAGTGCTTCCGCGGGGACCTCCTGGATCAGGGGCAGTGAGGACGGGCTGTGGTGTTCGGCTGCTGTCTCCTACCTTTGGGGCAGGACGTTGGGGGCGGTGATCGTCTCGTTTACCGAGGAGTTGAAGCAGCGGGAGTCGGCGGCGCGTGCTCGGGTGGAGGAGATTCGCGAGCAGATGGCCGTGTTGGCCGAGCAGCTTGAGGATGCGGAGGGGCATCTGACGCGGTGGAAGATCGCTCGGGAGGCGGTCGACGAGGTCCTCGCCGAGACCGGAAGGGTCGCGGCGCCGGAACCAGACCATGAGTCCGATGCTCCGGCGGTGGACGAGAACGAGGGGACGGTCTCGGCTTTCAGCAGGGTAATCGGGGTGCAGACTGTGCCGCTTGCGGCGGGCGCGGCTTGAAGCGTCGGTGTTGCCGACGGCGTATCGGGATCTGCTAGAGGTGCTGGCCGATGCGGGCACCGAGCTGCGGGCGAAGCAGTTCGCGGTGGGGATCGGGCTGGGCAGTGTGCGGCTCGAGGCACTACGGTCGGCCACCGCCGAGGCCGCCGCCCGGGTCGGGCCATTTCGCACCCGCCTGGCCTTGGGCGAGAAGCCGGCCCTCAAACGCATGGCCACCCTAGCGGCCGTCTACGACGCCACCCCGGCAACCCGCTGCCCGCACGACGTGATCGCCCTGCCCGGCGGACGACATGGCAGACGAAGACTGCGGCCCGGGCCACGTGCTGAGGCGAAGTGGCTGACCGGCTCGGTCATCCAGGACACGGATGAGGTGATCCAGGCAGCCTTCGACCAGGCCTAGGCCCGTGACCCCGGACACCGCGGACCGTGGATCGTGCTGGTCGACGGCGCCCGCCACCAACCCGCCAGCACCAATAGCCAAGAAACTGCAAAGCCCTCCTTAGTGGGTGTTCTGTGAGCCTTCGCTCGGGTTCACTTTGTCGGGCGGGGCATGGTGAACAGGCCGGGTTCGGGCTCGGTGAGGATGCCGCGGCTCA
>NZ_JBFAIV010000050.1:0-46109 GCF_040654875.1 Streptomyces sp. NPDC050610
GGC
The DNA here is from genome assembly GCF_040654875.1 of Streptomyces sp. NPDC050610. Lineage (NCBI taxonomy): Bacteria > Bacillati > Actinomycetota > Actinomycetes > Kitasatosporales > Streptomycetaceae > Streptomyces > Streptomyces sp. NPDC050610. Next base: position 4 of record NZ_JBFAIV010000050.1, read on the forward strand.
TGCCAGCACAGCCCGCTGACTTTCCAACCCGCTCACGCCAGACCAACGAACCACCGAGCGGAAAGCCACGAGTTAAAGATCTGCACGCCCTACACGCTCGTTCCGGAATCGTTGCTCACCGGTAAGGTCCTGGCCCTGTGCGGCACTTGTGGGCTCCCCGCCCTGTCCGGGGACAAGCCCCAGGCTGCCAACGGCAGGTGGTGTGAAGGAGAGGACTGCCCGCCCGGCATCCCCTTCCGGCTGGCCCGCGATCCCGGTCACACTCTCGTCCTACGGCGCTGTTTGCGTGCCTTTCTCACCCTGTCCGGCCCCACCGAGAAAGCTGCGCTGGACAAGCTTTCCGGCGCAGGGATCGGATACGACTTCATCCCGGCGGACCTGGGAACCTATCGGATCCATGACGCCGGCGCCCGCACTTGCTTCATGCGGGTGTACGACCGGCAGGAGCCCACCGTGCTGGCTGCCCGCGTCGCGAACTCCTTCGTCGACCTCGCCGGCCTGGCCTGGGTGGTCGTTCCTCAGCGACTGGCGAACCGGGCCGGATACCGCGCGGCCTTCGAGACCGCGCTGGGCGACGGCCCTCGCGAACGCGTGGCGCTCACCACACCTGACGACCTCGTGTGCCGCGTACGGGCCCAGCACACTTCCCGGAAGAATACGGAGCAGGATGATGCGTAGCCTCACCCGAGGCCTTCATGACGTACTAACAGAACTATCGGATTACGCCGCTTCGGACGTGCGGAAGCCCGCTCTCGAAGCCCTGTGCCAGGTCGAGATCGGCCTGCATCTGCAGCAGCGCCTGATGCCGGACAGTCCGGCATCACACGCATGGGTGCTCTTCAGCGGGTACCCTTACGCCGCCGCCTGGGGCGTCCCGCTGCCTCCGGATGGGAAGACAGTGCTCCGCGTCGCGCGTCACTCGATGTGGACCCTACGCAGGCCCCGGGCCTGGCGGGAGGCACTCGAACGGTATCAGCGGTTCCTTCGGCCACTGCGCGGTTTCGACGTGCCTGACCCCGACAGGCAGGCAGTGCGGTGCGAGGTCTCCATCGCCCACAGACGCTGGCAGGACTACGACAGCCTGCTGCACGTAGCTCCGCCGCTGGCCGGCGAACGCCTCAGGGTGGCCAAACCTGGACCGCATGCATTTCCCGTCAGCCGCACCATGGCCGTGGTCGATCTGCCATCAGTGCCTGCCGTGCCATTGGTCGCGCACGACATGGACGCACTCCCGCAGGGCGAGGGCGAACCCTTGACCTTCTGCCTCGCGGAGCTGGCGGCGACGGCGGCGAAGATGGACGCGGTACGGCCCGGCCGGGACTGGCTCGGCAGACTCCGCGCGCTCAACCTCTCGACCAGGGCGACGGATGGTTTCGAGCCGTCGGACACCTTCACCGTGGACCGCATCCAGCACTTGCTCGGCATCGTCGGCTCAGGCAAGAGCACCTTGCGCGACATCATCGCCGTCCACATGGTCACCAAGCGTGAGAAGCGCACCGTCACGGTCGTCGTCGGGGATGTCGCCGAAGTTCTCAAACTGGTGGAGCTCTACAACGTCTATACCGACGGAGCCGCCGCTCCCGTCCTCGGGGCTGCCGGCAAGGAGCGGCATGCCCAGCGGTTGCACCGCCGAATGGCAGGGCGAGGGGAGCACCGGCTGCTCGCTCACGACGACCCGGCCTTCGATTACCTGAGCACTTCCTGTGTGCTGAACACACTGCGCGGTAGCACCTCGGGCGAGGAGCCGTTGAGTTTCGGTGAGGCGCCCTGCAATCGGCTGCGACCCAGATCACCGCGGCGGCCTGAGCCCGGTGACGGACCCGAGGCGCCTCAGTGGCAGAAGAGATCGGTGAGCTGCCCGTACTGGCCCGTCTGCCCCCGTCACCACGCCGCCCGCGAGCTCGCGGGCGCGAACATCTGGGTGGCCACCCCCGCCGGCCTCCTCGACGCTTCCCCGCCACGCGCACAGAACGGTGAACGCATCCGGTACCTGGAACTGGCCTGCCGGCGTAGTGACCTGGTGATAGTGGACGAGGCGGACCGAGTCCAGATGCAGCTGGACCAGGCATTCGCCCCCGCTGTGCTGCTGGCCAGGAGTGACCGCGAGGACGGCTTCATCGACGAGCTGAGCGGGCACAAGACCCGGGAGTTGGCCGTGGGCGGCCGGACGCAGCTCTCCGACCGCGACGTGGAGAACTTCACCGCGGCGCTGAACACCGCCGAAACGGCGACGAACCGGATGTACGCCATGCTCGTCTCCGACCACAAGCTGCGCACCTGGGTACGGATCGGCTACTTCAGCGCCTGGACGCTACAACTCGGCCTGCTCGACGAACGCTACCCGCTCTCGACGGGCACCGGTGAGGACAACCTGGGATGCGCTGCGCGGGAAGCCTTGGGGAACCGGCTGGATGCGTTTCGGGACAACCCGTTCGGCGACCGCTCCCGGAGTACCGCCGAAGACTTCAGCGCACTCACCCGTCTACTCAACGAGGTCCTGCATACCGGCAGCCCGGAAAACACCAGGGGACGGCTGGACACGGTGATGGACGAGCTTTTCGATCTCAAACCGTTCATGTTCATCAAGAGAGAGGAGTACGCACGCAAGCTCGTCGAGTGGGAGCGGCAGCGAATGCCGGGGCGGAGCGGAGGCCGACGGAGGACGGAGGAGAGGGAGGACACACCGCCCCCGCAGACACCTGAGGACTGGCATGCGGAACTCGCCAAGCACTTTGAGTTCACCCTTCTGCTCTGTGCTCTCGAACCGAAACTCGCAATGATCAACGCTATGTGGCCGAGAGTCGAGGCGGCCCTCAACTTGCGGTACAACTCAATGTACCGACGCCCCGTGGACTACGGTCCGGTCGTGCCCGAGGCGCCTATGGGCAATGTCCTCGGCTTCCAGTTCCACGTCAAAGGCCGGGACGAAGGAGGCGTCCGCACGGGAGAGTTGAAGTTCTTCCGATGCAGCGGTGTCGGCCGGGAACTGCTGCGCGAGTTGCCCGACCTGGCGACGGTCGACGGCCGCCCCGGCACCAACGTGCTGCTCATGTCCGGCAGCAGCTGGGCGGGTAAGTCCAGCCGCTACCACATTCCTGTGCAGGTCGGCGCGATCATCGAACCGGATCCGGAGGTGACCGAGCGCATCGCCGACGAGAGCGAGATGCGCTTCGAATTCATCGACGACGGAGGCGAGACACTCCGAGTCTCCGGGACCGATCCGGAGGGGCGACCCGAGAAGCTGCGTCGCATCGCGACGTGGCTGGGGGCGAGCGCGGACGAGGAGGAGAACGGCGGCCCACTGGAACGGGAGCTGCGGGTCCTCCCGACCGGACGCGACCAGATCCTTTTGCTGGTGGGCAGTTACGAGGAAGCGCGGCTGGTGGCGGACACCCTGCACAACCTCAACGCGCGCTGGGAGAACAAGGTGGTGCGGCTCGTCTCGGATGATGAGGACATCGAGGACGACTTCCACTACGGGGGCGGCCAACACGCCAAGGTGCTGCGCCGAGGGGACGTGGAACATCTCAGAGACTGCGGCGCCGACATCCTGGTGGCACCCCTGCTCGCCATCGAGCGTGGACACAACATCCTCAACGACAGCGCCGAGGCGGCCATCGGCACGGTGTACTTTCTGGCCCGACCGAACCCGCACCCCGATGACCTCTCATTGGCCGTCAACGCGATCAATGACTGGATCGTCCGGGCAGTGGACAGCGGCGAATTCGACGCCTGGGTCCGCAGCGGTGCCACTGTGGGCGAAGGGGCCGAAGAGGTCCGCCGCAGAGCACGTTCGCAGTGGTACCAAGTACTGCAGCGAAGCATGGCCTGGAGTCGGCTCGGAGACGACCGAGAGCAGGTCACCTGGGACATGCTCGTTGTGATGTGGCAGGTCGTCGGACGTTTGGTGCGTGGCGGTGTACCGGCTCGGGTGGTCTTCGTGGACTCTGCCTTCGCCCCGAACCGGACCGTCACGCCCCCTCGGCCGGATACCCACAAGTCCAGCCTCCTGCACAGCATCCTGCACGTACTCCGGCCGTACCTCACCGCCGAGGACACGACATCAGATCACGACCGGTTCATCGCTCGAGCTCTATACGAGCCGTTGTGGCGGATGCTCAGCCGCTGCCTCACTCCGTGAATCCCAGCCGGCCGGGAAACCGCCGGCAGGCAAAACCCGTCCATGGAGGAACCCATGTACCAAACGATTCGAACGGCGGCCTATGAACGCGACCCCGACTACGGGCCGTGGGTCGAGAACACCCACGTTATGCAGCTCGGTGAAGAACTGCACAGGTCGCTGACCGACCTCTACGTGCGCATTCGCGGCCAGTCCGACCACCCTGTACGGCTGCCGGTACGCCAACTCAACGCTCTGCTGCGGGCTATGGCCCCCGGATCCGTCGCCACCGCGCGTAACGCCGACGCGGACTGCCAAGCTCCTTGGCTGTACGGACGCGAGCCAGTACCGCAGGAGGTCGTCGCCCCTTTGATCGGTACCTGGGCCGCAGGTTTGTTGCGCGACTACGACTACGAATCCGCCGACGGCGCAGAAAGGGCCGACCGTGTGGGGGCAGAGGACGAGCTGCTCCACGACATCGAGACTGCAGTGTCGGACCTGCCGCCGTGGCGTAGCGAATCAGTCGACTTCACCGAGAATCTGATCACGCCGGGCGGCACGGCCGAACCCGCTGGCAGACTGTACAGCCTGTTGCCGGAGCGGATCGCTTGCCGCCTTGCCTCCCGTCCGTACCACAGCCACGGTACTACGCTCGGATTCCGCGTGGTCAGCTGTGAGAATGGTGCCGAGCTGGTCTCCTGGCCGCCACGGCGGTACGAGCACCGGAACCGGACCTGGTACTACTCGGCCCTCGTCACCATCACCGTCCACACGGTGCCGTTCGCCGAACGCTTCCGCGTCCATGTCTCGACCAGCATCCGGCGTTGGGCCACCCACTTGGATATCCGTCGCAGGGACCTGCATGGTGCGACCGTACTGCTCGACGCGCCACTGCCTTGGCCGGATGGTCCTCGACGCGGATATCGGCTGGTCGGGAACACCATAGCGTTCGACCGCAGCCGGGGAGAGGTCGCCTGGCGTCGACACAGCCCCGCCCTCCTCCTGCCCGAACTGGACATCGTCCGCAGCTATCCGGAGCCGGAACACCTGCTGACCGCCCCGGAGAAATGGATCAATGGACGGCAAGGCATCGCCGCCGGGATCATCTACAGTCCGACTCTCGGCCCCCACAGCGTCGGTCCGGGCCTGATGCCCAAAGAGCGCGCAGAGTTGGACGCTTGGGTCGAGGAGGGTCTGCGACCGATGTTGCGCCGTGTCCCGGACATGACTCGAGTCACTCGGAGCAATACTCCCTCGTTGCTGCCCCGAACGGCTTCGGCCGGCGATGATGGCGCGCGGGAGGCACGCGAGACCCTTGCCCGACGTCAAGCGCTGGCTGGAGCCTTGGCGGGCAAACCGCTGGAGGTCGACATCCTCTGGCAGACACCGGAGACCCGGGACGAACTGATCACTGCCTTGCCGGACCTGATCGGGCTGTCACCGGGCCGTCAGTCGCGTGGCGGGACCGAGTCCCCCTGGCGCTGGCAGGCCGACGGTATCGACATCCGCGTCCGCACGTCCCCAGCTGGTTCGTTGGCCGCTCCGCTGACGGTCCCGGTCGACCGCAGGCGCCCCCGCGCCGTCCGGCTCGCTGAAGCTGTCGCGGACCGCTGCGCACTGGTCGGTGAGCATATGGAGCGGCCTCAAGACGTATGGGGACTGACGATCATTGAGATCGGAGGAAAGGAACGCTTCAAAAAGAACCCGTACTCCGACCCCAAGCACGCTTTGCGCATCGCCTGCGCGCGCCGCGGGAGGCTCAGCCAGTTCGTCAACCACCCCGAGGACGCGGAGGGCACTCTCCGCCATCGTGCCCGCTGGACCTGGCTGGATGCCTTCCGTCAGCTGGGGGCCATTGCCCCGCCTGCACACCGGGTGGGCGCGGGAATCCCGGGCGACCTGCAATACGCCGCCCTCTGGATGGTGCGCTACACACGAAGGGGGCCAACTCGCTGCCCTGCGCGACGCCTGGTCGCCGTGCGCGTTCGCCCTGAGGAGGGCCCCGGTGCTGTCCACGGTTGGGACGCGGACCGAGCCGAATGGGTGCCTTACCCGCAGCTCCTGCTCTCGTTGGCCACGGAAACCGACATGGACGCTGCCGAAGCCGCGGAAGACCAGATGGCGAGTCGCAGCGGAGCGGGGTATCGAGGTGAACAACCGCGGCAGGGAGCCGAGCAGCAGATCAGAACTCTCCTTTACCAGCTCCGCGGCCGGCCGACCCTGCTCCTGGCCAACACCGGTAATCTGCGCCAGTGCTGGCCCCGGCTGCGCAACGGCGCCCTCGTGAAGGACATGCTGGGGTTCGGTGTCACTCCGGACCAGCGGCTCGCGATCTACGGTTCCGACCTGCGCGTCGTCCTCACCCGGGACGGAAACGGCCGCGAGGAGGTGCCCGAGTGGTACGCGCACGATGGTAAGGGCAAAGCAGGCTTCGCAAAGGGGGTCTGGGGCCTGTCGGCCCCAGAAAATCGCGTCTTCGCCAGTACGGTGGATGTCCCGCACACGGCACCACTGCCCAAAGGACTCATGAAGCTGGTCCCTTCCGAGACGGGCCGAACAGCACCGGGCAAGAGCGCTTGGAACCCGGCCCTCCTGGAGGTGACGGTGCTTGGCTGCCTGTCGGAGGGGGCTCTGAAGGACGCCGGACGGGCGGATGTCCCGGCCGATCGGCCGGCGGAGTGGGCCACCCTCACCCACCAGCTTCGCTTCCACGACGACTATCCGCCCCTGGCTCGCCCCCTGCCATTGCACCTAGCACGCTTGGCCGGTCAGTACGTCCTGCCTCTAGCCACCGGTGCCTCGCCGAAGGCCCTGGTACCGGACGCCGAATAGAGTGATGAAGACCTCCATTCAGCCTCCGGCCGTTCCGGCTGGAGGCTGTCCTGCTGAACAGCGGCCACCACTATGCGCGCTCGGTGGGTCGACTGCGGGTCTATGGGAGGCGTCGTCTGCTGAGTGGACTGGGGAGCGGGTATCCGCAGTGGTGTTGAGTTCTTGGCGTACCTGACGCCAAGCTCGGATGATGTGCGGAAGCTTCGACAAGACCTCACTGACCTGCGCCAGCAGGAGCATGAGACAGCCGAATGCGGCGAGGATGATCAGGGTCAGGTTGTCCCAGTTCATAGCGTGAACTCCGTACTCTGTCGGACTGGGGCGCCGGGCTCAGGGCCGTGCTGAGGGCGTGGGGTGCTAGCCGAACGGGACATGCTCGGTCAGCCAGTCGAGCGCGTAGGCTCCCAGCCGGTCGGGTGCTTCGAGCAGCGCTGCTTCCACCGTCGCGAGGTCGGACAGCGCTTCGGGCACGTCCGGCCGGTCCAGCACGGCGAGACGCACCATCGCCGAGGCGACTGCCCCGGGCCAGCCAGGCATGCCGAAATGGGCAGGGGCCTTGTGCACGGCCGAAGCGGCTCTGTGCAGCAGCCCCGCGCGCCAACCCTGTTCACGCATCACTTCTGCGGTGAACCAGACTCGATCGTCGATGTGCTGGACGAACTCCGTCAGGGATTCGGACACCGTCCGCAGTGCGAATCGCGAGCCGCCGGCCCACGGAAGGCTCACGTCCGAGGCAACGGCTACAAACGCGAGCAGGGCCTCGGGCCCGTTGTCCTGCGCGGCCAGCAGCGCAGCACGGGCCCTGCGGTACAGATCGACGCTCTGTGCGAAAATCTCCCCATCGCTCGGCCCGTCGTCGGCCGCGTGGATCGCGTCCAGTGGCCCCTCACGCCAGACCTCAGCGACCAGGCCGACCGCCGCGGCGCTCACCAGGACCTCCGTGTCGTGCGTGTCTATCCCGAAGTGCGTCAGGACAACGAGGGCCTGCTCCTCGATGTCCGGAAGCGGCGTGCGTTTCTCTTCGGTATCGGTCCTTCCCAGAAGAACTGTGTGTCCGGCGGGCAGGGGCGTGGGCCCCGGTTGTGCCACGGTGATTCCATGCTCCGTCAGGTCGTCGAAGACGGTGTCCGGGCCACAGTCGATGTGTGTGGTGTCGTGGCGTCCCGAGCAGCCATCCGGGCATTCAAACTCCGCGCACATCTCCGGCTCAGCGGGCTGCGCTTCGTTGAGAAGGTGATAGGCGAGGCGCTCCGCCACCGCCTCCCGCGCCGTGATCATGGCAAGGTCGAGCCGGAAAGACTCGTCCTTCAGCGCCGAGTCCTCGCAATCAGCGGAAGCGGGTGGCTCCGGCGCCTCAGGGACCCAGGCGTAGGCGGACTCCAGCGAGACCAGTAGCCAGGCGACGTGCAACGCCTCGGCGTCTCCGGCCCGGGCCAACTCGGCCACGGCCTCAGCAGCCTGCCGCACACTGTCGAGGTGGGTGAGGTGGTGTGCACGCACCGGCATCCAGGCCGTGGTCTCCGCTCGGGCCCGCTGGGCGTCATGGGCTAGGGAGGCATCGCGGGACCGTCGCGCCCGGGTGATCAATCGGGTCAGGCAGGGGCGGCATCCGAACAGCCCGGACGTCGGTGTCGGCCCGAGCGGTATGGCAGCGAGACTCTCGCCGAACGACTTGTCGCACAGGCAGCAATCCAGTCCGCCTGCCTGCCGGGATGTGGGCACGCTGGGCAGCGCGGCGCGAATTGTGACATGGGCGTAGACAGGGATGTGCATGCGCGGCAACTCTCCTTGGACGAGGGTGCTTTGTCGGCCTCATCTCCATGCTCACCTCGTGGGTCGGCCGCGAGTCACGGTTTGGCAGGCGGACCAGCAAACTTGACGAATACTGCCTCGGCCCTGGCTCGCGGCTCGTATCGTGTTGGCGAAACTTGACACTCCGACCAGTGAGGGCTCCCATGGCTGTCTCCAGTGCTCCCCCAACAGCAGGACGACACAGGGATTTGACCGAAGCTCTCCAAGAATTGCACCGCGCGGCAGGCAAGTTGAGCTTTCGGAAGGTGAGTGCGCTCATCCGCAGCCGCAATGATCAGTTATCGGACGCGAGCCACGAGACCGTGCGCTCCGCCGTCAACGGGATACGGGTGCCACGCTGGGAGACCGTGCACGACGTTGTCGTGGTCCTGGCCGGTCTGTGCAGCCCGCCCCGGGACGAGGAGTCCGAGACAGCCAGGTTCCTGCCGCTGTGGCGCGCGATCGGTGAAGGGGAGTCCGGTGCGCTGAAGTCGTTCCAAGAGCTCGTCAACGGCGGCTGGGGAGGTGAGGACGGCAAGTGGACGCCGGAGCTGGTCCTGGGCGCGTTGCTTAACCCCTTCAACGCCATTGAGATCCATCCGTCGCTTGCTGTTCCGCATGAGCCGCTGGTGTCGGAGGACGACTGGGTCCGGATCATGGTGAAGCAGATGGAGGAGCAGGGAGCCGAACACACGCTACGGATCCTGCTGCACATGCTGAAGGGCGACTACGTCGGAGCGGAGGAAGGGGCACCGTACGGCTACAGTAACCTCGACCGGGAGGCCATGGAGGCGTACGCGGCATTTCAGTATGGCTGCCAGGAGATTATTCGGCGCCTCGGTCGCGAGCCGAACCTCCTCGCGGAGTCGATTCATGCCATGCGCGCCGACGAGACGATGGACCGGGACGACCGGGCGGCAATGCTGGAGAACGAGTCGGATCCAAGCCTGATGCGCGAGGTGATGATCGTAACCCCCGACACCTGGGACGAGGTGTCGGAGGAGGGGCATCACATGGTCTTCGGCTACCTGATCAAGCAGATCAGTCCCGTTGGCCCGCTCGGGCTCCCCGACGATGAGCGATTCCACATCATCTGGCGCATCTCCGAGCCCCCTGCGACGTAGCGTCGCTCGCCGCAGGGGACCTGTCCAACGAAGTCCCGCACCTGCTGAAGCGATCAGTCGAGGTGCTCGACCGACGAAGATCCACGCGGCGTGATGCATACTCTGGTCGCCGTGCTCGCCTTGGCCGTGCGCGCGGTTCGGGGGGCGACCTCCGTGGCGGCAGACAGCGAGGTCTTCTCAGCGATGATCACTTCAAGGGAGCGGGCAGGGCCCTGAGAGATCACCTGCTGTACGGCGCCAGCCCCCCGTTTCCAGCGACGACCAAGGAGTCTACGAGCATCTGCCACTCGTCCAACGTGCCGAGTTCCTTGGCCGCTCTGCGGATTTCCTTGAGCCAGCTGTCCGAAAACCACGACTGCTTGACCGTGACTCTTCCATCTTGAATGCACAAGTTGGAGACCCAGTGCACGCCACGGGTGACCTGCATTTTCTCCGGGAGTTTCCGCAGGATGCCGATGAGCGCGTCGACGGACTTGGCCTCCCCGCGAGCGGCCAGCAGCCAATCGTCGATCGACTCGACGAGGTCTTCAGCGCGGACCCAGTCGATGGCTTTACCGACGACCTCGTTATACGGACCTCGCGCCCATGGAAGTGGGTCCGGCAGCAGCGCAGCGGCAGCCCAGTCGCCCCAGCGACGATCGTGATAGGGGCTTGGGTCGTCGCTCAGGTAGCCAATGGCGTGGCGTAGTAGAGGCGGCCAGATACCTCGGGCAGCTTCGGCCAGGCGGTCGCTCTCTGCACCTGCTGCCGCAAGGCCGTGAAGAAAATTCGACATCAGGCCTGCATCTGCGCGAAGGACATCGAGGTGTCCGAGGACCGGGCCGACGTCACCGTTCTTCGCAAAGCCTTCGAGCAGGGCCCGTGCGGCGACCAGGGTGTGCGTCCCGCGGTCGTCCGCGGTCCAGCCCCCTTTCTCCTGCGCCACCATTGCGCGTCGCTCGACGTCGAGGAACGCGGCGAGGAGTGTGGCTGCGTCGTTGGTGCAACAGTGGTCCGTCGACGCAGCTGTCCCGAGTCCGCGAATGGCTGCGTCCAGAACTGCGATATCAACGGAGTCACCCGATAGTTCTTGGAGGCGTTCGGCGACGTCGCCGGAAATCTGGATACTCGGCCGCCGCTCACCATCCTGGTCCCACGGGCCGATTTCTGCGCCACGGGCGGTCTCGAGCAACCAGTTCAACGAGGTCTGGTGGATGCAAGTGTCGGAGTGGCATGGGGAACTCCAGACGACATCGCATCCACGCGCCAGGTACAGACGAGTCTCCAAGGACGCCTTACCTGCCATCGCAAGACCAGCTTGGGCGACATCTGCGGTCGAGCCACTTCCCGCTTCCAGCGGTGCTGCCAGTGCAGGTGTGAGGAACGCAGGCACGGTTTGAGCCACGGCTCGGTCGGCACCAAGAGTGAAGAACTGGCCTTCGTGGCGTTGGTCATTGGCCTCTTGGAACGACAGTGCGATGCCGATGACGAACTCGGTTACGAACTGCTCTTCATTGCCCAGCGCCCGCATATCACCAGCGGCGGCTCGTTCGACCGCTGCTCGGACGACGTGGGCAACGGCGTCCACATGGCGGGCCGGCATCGGATCTCCATGGTGCTTCAGCAGGGCACGTCCTGCCGCCAGGTCCGCGGCGATCTCCTCCGACGAGGGCGGCACGTGGTCGGCGTCATGTTGGACCGAGCCCCAGTACCGACTTGTCAGCCGCACGCTGGTCTGCACGACATCCTGGTAGGCCGTGTGCGCTTCTTGTGCGGCTCGCAGTTCAGGCGGCGGTTCGACCTCGATGTAGAACTCATCGCCATGCTGCTTGACTCGATACTGGTCCGAGTCCAGGCTGGCGGCCCAGTTCTTCGTACGCTCCTGGCGCATACTGAGCTGGTCGCCGTTCTCGACAAGCTTTTCAGCCACCTTCTTCAATGCCGGGGCACGCTCCTGCCCGCCGTGCATCATCAACCACATGGCTACCTCACGCGGTGTCCATCGGCGACGTTCGAGGTTCACGAGCCCTTCGGTTGTTGCATGGAACCCTGAATGCTCACTCATCGTACGACCGAACTCCAATACCCATACGACCGGTTCGGCGAGAAACAGGTCAAGTTCGGTGTCGACGTTCTCGATGTGTCGTACGAGCAGACCGAACAGCATCCCCGGAATCGCCAGGTTCTCGCAGCCGTCTAGGAGCATTTCGACGACCCTTCTCGGTGGCGCTCCCTGGCTCAACCATGTGTCGGCGAGGCGTTCCATCGCCTGGAGGGCGCTCATCGCCGGGTACGGGCCGACGGACGTTCCCCGGTACCAGCTCCACACGTGGCTGTCGCCGACGTACAAGCGGGCTGTGCCGTTAAGGTTCAGGACCGCACCACGGTCTTCGCTCTCTCCGTTCTCTATCTCGCCATCCGAGCCTTCATTCCGGGCGTCAATGGGCTCAGTCAACACGTCAGGTGAATTGAGCCGTGACAGATTTGCTACGCGTGTTCGCGCACCGCTATTCAGGATGTTATTCAAAACTCGTACCGAGGTCTGCAACGGCGCTGTCTGGAACAGCTGCCAGAACCCCCCGAAGTAGTATTGGAAGTACGGTGGTCCGAAACCTTTCCACCGGCCCTGATGCCTTCGGACACCCTCATCTCGGTGCCAGCTTGGCTCGTCGTCGATGTAGTAGGCGGCCATTAGCGTCGCCAATAACTCCGGGTCCTTCTGCGCCAAGGCTCGGGCGCTCAACGGTGAGTCCGCAGCCGGAGCTAGGTACGCTGGTGCATCGTCTGCGATGGCCCGAAGACGCGATTCGATGGCATCGTCGATGTCCGGTCCGAGCAACCCCAACGTTTCGACGAACTCTTCCTGGGTCAGGTGGTAGTCCAGCTGACTTCGGTGTCGACGACGCTGCGACATCCACCCGGGCAGTTCGGCCCCGTTGGCTTCGCGTGGAGGGAGCGAGTCCCAATAGGCAAGGAGCCGGTCCCGCAGCCGGATTCGTAGTTCGTTGCCTGCTGGCACTCCCACTAGGGACAGGGTTTGCAGCCAGCCCGCGAGTAGCACGAACGACTCCTTCGACACGTCCCACGGCTTTTCGTCATCGAGGAGAACTTGCACAACGGGGTTCGAGATTGAACGGTCGACCAGCCCGTCAACCATGTGCCTCTGCTGAACAACCCGCACCACGTCGCCGAGCGCCAGGCCGGCCGGTTGATCCGTGAGCGCTGATTTCAGACATTCGTACGCGAATAGTGTCTCCAGGACCGCTTCCACCGGGACGTCAGACCACCGGGGCCCGTGCGTCGCCGCGAACGCCTTGAACTGCGAAAGAAGTTCGATGAACTTCCGAACAGGGCGGGCGTCTGGTGCTTTCAGCAGTCCCTTGCACGCAAGAGTGGCAGCCGACAGCGCCCACCGGGGAGTCCCAGCTGCCTCCAACAACTCGGTCGGGCTCTGGCCACGGACCAGAAGGATGGCGGTGGCGTACCGTCGGACTTCGTCGTGTGCAAAATCTGGCTGGCCCCGATACGGGCTCGCCGGCGCGAGCAGATGATCCCGACGCAGCACGTCGACCGCTGCAGCATCGGCACCTGCGCCAGGTCGACGGTCTTCGGGTAGCTCCATCGTCGCCGCGGCCACCGCGAGCAATGTCTGTTCGCGTGCCTCCGCCGAACCGACACCGGGGCGCCCATCGCCCCGCACAACCCTTCTCCAGACCAGCTCAAGACACTCCCACTCACCCAGTGAGCTATCGGGCTCCGACCCGGTGCGAGCAAGCAGGTCCAGTACAACGGGCCTGCGCAGCAGCGAATTCACGGGCAGGTCTCGCAGGACCGCACGCAGAAGTGGAAAGTGGCCTGAGACGACCGAGATGTCCTCGTCGCCCAAGGGCCTCATCGCGAACGATGAAATGGACTTCGCGAAACCCAACTCCACCCGCTCCCGCACGAATCCCAGTGCCACGTCAGATGTCACGGTGACTAGCCCAACACCCGCCGCAGCCGCTGCCAGCACCAGGTCACCCAACAGGCCGGCAGGCCGCTCCAGAGCGGCATCAGCTGCATCGATGACCAAGACCCGAGCAGGTGCCGACAGCTCCGCCAGCACGTCTTCCATCGACATCCCAAGCGCCGCGCGCAGCTCCAAGCTCGACTGCGGCAGACCGCGGAAGTTCACCACTATGCCCTGGAACCCGGCAGGGTCTGCAGCTTCCAACTCCGCGAGAGCCGAGAGCGTCAACGCGCTCTTACCGACGCCCGACTCACCGGATACCAACAGAGCCGAGGCGTGGGTACCTGCCTCGCGCACAGCCGCGGCGAGTTGCTCGCGGCGGTCGGTGAATGAGATCTCGACCGACCCGCCGGATGAATCATCACCGATAGTGGTTCGCACACCGGCAACGGCCAACTTGCGTTGTTCAGCGAGCACCGACCACGCGTGTCGGCTTCGAGTCGCGGCCGAGTCCAAGACCACATGAATGTCACGGCGAAGCACGTTGAGGTCCACCACGGCGCCGATCGAGTCGTAGCGGGTTGCTTCAACCTCGAGCAGGTCCCGGACTGCCACTCCGTCGGCGGCAGTCGAGGCCAACCCGTCCAGCGACGTCGCGACCGCCGCGCGGTCACCTTCCCCTGGGCTCTGAACCGCGAAACCGAGAATGCGCAGTCGCCCAAGCAGCCGCCACGCCAACCGCTGGACTTCTTCCGGCCTTGTGTCGTCGTCGACGCCCTTCTCGACCATTCTCAGAAAATGTTCCTGGCGCTCACGCACCAGCTTCGACCAGCGGCCATCGATGTCCATGGACGCTTGGAATGACTTCGGGTCGGCATGAGCACGCGCGATGCCGCAGAGCATTGAGAGCTGGTCCCACTGATTGGACCGACCGACGGTCGCGACGGCAACCAGGTGAGATTCGGTATTGAACTTCTCGACCTCGCAGAGCAGCGACCTGATGAGCTTCACCGTCTCGTTATGGCTCGTGACGAAGTTCGGCGTTGCACGGCATGCCACGGCAAGGGTGACCTCGCCTGACTCATCGCCGCACTCAATCAGTAGGTCATCCACCGGATGCGTCGGACCGGTTTGGAACGACACCCTCCGGACTGGCAGCTCAAATGCCTCCGCCCGTCGTTCGCCGGTCAACATGCCGGCGAGATAGACAGTCGCGATGCGGTGTGCGAACGAAACGCCGCCACCGCCGGTCGCATAGGGGCTCGAGCCTCGCTCAGTTTCACCGGACACGGCAGTGGCAACCCCGGCGGCCGTATCCTGGGGGGCGGCGGCAGGATCAGGTGCCGTCTCGCCTTTGGACGGATCGGCAGCGTCGGGCGCAACAGGCTCGTTCATGTGCTCCTCAGTGGCATCGTGCTGTCAGTGGCCGCTGGGCTGACCGTAACGGTGCTTCGAGAACCGTGGCAGTCCTAGTCATTGCATTTGTGCATGAGGTGGTGGCGGTACCTGGGACAACGGCCCTTGTCGCTCGCGTCAATCTGGGTGGAACGACGCACCTGATCCGTCATGCTGCGGCTGGGTATCTGGTCCGCAGTTGAGGACCCAGGGCTACCGATCCCGTACACGTCCTTCGGAGCGGTGTACGAGTCGGCCACTCGGCCGTCTGTTGGGAGACTAGGCGAATAGTTTGGCGGAAGTGGCCGTGTCGGTGTTTTCTCCGTCGATTAGGTGGAGGTGGGCTCTGGTGAGGAGTTCGCGGCACATGCAGCGGCGGGCTTCGGTCCATCACGATCTATGCAGCGTTTCGATACCGCTTTCCAATCGCTTGTGCATCTTCTCGACCGCATCGGTCACGTGATGGACGTAGCGGCGGAGGGCGAACGCAGGGTCCTCATGGTCGAGAAGGCCAGCGAAGGGTGTGGACGTCAACGCCCTCGCTGATTGCCTCGAGGGCGAAGAGGCGCCGCAGGGCGTGCGTCATCTTGCCGCGGCGATCCTCCTACTTGCGGTCCTTGCCGTGTCGAGGGCCCATATCGCGTCGATCGCCTCCAGGGCGCTCTTCCAGAGGTAGGTGAAGTAGTTCTCTTTCTGCGCTCCCGCGTGGTGAACACCAGGCGCACGGTCACCGGCTCACCATCTTTGGTCCTGCACAGCAGCGTGACCTCGACCGGCGGGTGCTTGAGCTGAACCCGAAGATCTCCGCCCTGCCGCATGCCCAGTCTCCGGCCGCAGTCGACCGTCGACTGGTAGCGCTTGGGTGGGTGGGGTCACAGGGCACCCGTCTGCTCTCAGGATACCGGTACGTCCTTCGTTGCCTTCGTTGACCGCCGCGGCTTCACGCGCTTCACCGTGCCAGTCTCGCAAGGATTCTCGGAGATCAGGTCGTCGCCCACGGCCGTGGCCAGGATCGATGACAGGTACGTGAAGATCGGCCCGACGGTTGCCTCGTCGAGCACCTGCAGCCGACGCTTGATCCACGTCTGCACGGTGGATTCCTCGATCTGGCGTGGCTTGAGTGGGATCAGTGGCTCGGTGACTGGTTGCTGACGCGGGACTCGTACTGAGCGTACATCCGAGGGGTGTCGAACGTCTGGTTCGGCATCCCTTGCTCGGCCACCACCTTGAGCTGGGCTTTGCCCTTCCTGGAGTCGATGTACGTGCTGTCGTCGACGTGCTGCCCCTGCATCTTGGTGAGGTGTTGCCGGGCGGCGCCGAGACGTCGAGTGCGGTGGCGATGGCGGCAAAAGCCGTCGAAGCCAACGCGGCGAACACGTTCGGTGCGGCCGAGGGCGATGTTGGTCATGGGACGGCCGGGGCGATGCATTGCTCGGCGAGGCCCTGAAGGGAGAGCTCGTGCATCAGGCGCAGGCGCTCGACAATGCGCGCGGCCCACTTCTCGGCCTTCGCGCTGGGGCTGGCCTGAACTCGGCCCTGGGTGGCGGATAATGGCGGAAAATGATTTAATAGTCAACCATTTAGCTGTGCATCCTGGATGGAGTGCCGGTCGGTAGTAACCCGACGCGGCGACAACACCCAATATGGCCAACGGAGTTGATTCAAGATGAGCGAGTCCATCCCCCTCCGCCTCCACCACAACGCCTGGATCACCGACGACCAGGAAGCCAACCGCCACTTCTACGAAGACGTGCTCGGCCTGCCACTGGTGGCCACCTGGACCGAGGTCAACACACTGCTCGGCGCCGAACGCGCGTACAGCCACGCCCTCTACGGCCTGGCCGACGGCAGCGCCCTGGCCTTCTTCCAGTTCGCCGACCCCGAGGCCCAGAAGGAATTCAAGACCGACATCAACGTCACCCCCTTCCGCCACATCGCCTTCAAGGTCGAGCACGACGCCCAGGAGGCCATGCGCAACCGCATCGTCGAAGCCGACCCGGACTCGGACGCCCGCGTGATCGACCACGGCTTCTGCGTCTCGCTCTACGTCACGGACCCCAACGGCCTGAAGCTCGAATTCACCGTCGACCACCCCGACGTGGAAAAAGTCGACGACGAGCGCCGCGCCACAGCCCACGCCGACCTCGCCCGCTGGCTCGCCGGCGACCACACCAGCAACAACAACTGGCGCTGACCACCCTGGTAGCAACGGCGAAGGCCGCCACCCCCTCAACGGGGATGGCGGCCTCGGGCGGAATCCGCGGTTTAGATGTCGAAGTACATCTCGAACTCATGCGGGTGCGGCCGCAGCTGCATCGGGGCGATTTCCTGGGTGCGCTTGTAGTCGATCCAGGTCTCGATCAGGTCGGCCGTGAAGACGCCGCCCGCCTGGAGGTACTCGTTGTCCGCTTCGAGGGCTTCGAGTACGGCCGGGAGGGAGGTCGGGACCTGGGGGACGCTCGCGTGCTCTTCGGGGGCGAGTTCGTAGAGGTCCTTGTCGATCGGCTCGGCCGGCTCGATCTTGTTCTTGACGCCGTCGAGGCCGGCCAGCAGCAGGGCCGAGAAGGCCAGGTACGGGTTGGAGGACGGGTCCGGGGCGCGGAATTCGACGCGCTTGGCCTTGGGGTTGGAGCCCGTGATCGGGATGCGCATCGCGGCGGAGCGGTTGCGCTGGGAGTAGACCATGTTGACCGGGGCTTCGAAGCCGGGGACCAGGCGGTGGTAGGAGTTCACCGTCGGGTTGGTGAAGGCCAGCAGCGACGGGGCGTGCTTCAGGATGCCGCCGATGTAGTAGCGGGCGATGTCCGAGAGGCCCGCGTAGCCCTGCTCGTCGTAGAAGAGGGGGTCGCCGCCGGACCACAGGGACTGGTGGACGTGCATGCCCGAGCCGTTGTCGCCGAAGATCGGCTTCGGCATGAAGGTCGCGGTCTTGCCGTTGCGCCAGGCGACGTTCTTCACGATGTACTTGAAGAGCATCAGGTCGTCGGCCGCGGCGAGCAGCGTGTTGAACTTGTAGTTGATCTCCGCCTGGCCCGCCGTGCCCACCTCGTGGTGCTGGCGCTCGACCTGGAGGCCCGCCGCGTCCAGTTCGAGGGAGATCTCCGCACGCAGGTCGGCGAAGTGGTCGACCGGCGGGGCCGGGAAGTAGCCGCCCTTGTAGCGGACCTTGTAGCCGCGGTTGTTCTCCACCGCACCGGTGTTCCAGGCGCCGGCCTCGGAGTCGATGTGGTAGAAGGACTGGTTCGCGCTCGTCTCGAAGCGGACGCTGTCGAACACGTAGAACTCGGCCTCAGGGCCGAAGTACGCGGTGTCCGCGATGCCGGTGGAGGCGAGGTACGCCTCGGCCTTCTTGGCGATGTTGCGCGGGTCGCGGCTGTACTGCTCGCCCGTGATCGGGTCGTGGATGAAGAAGTTGACGTTGAGCGTCTTGTCCTTGCGGAACGGGTCGACGCGCGCCGTCGACAGGTCCGCGCGCAGCGCCATGTCGGACTCGTGGATGGCCTGGAACCCGCGGATCGACGAGCCGTCGAAGGCCAGCTCCTCGGTCGGGTCGAACGCCTTCGCCGGGATCGTGAAGTGCTGCATCACGCCGGGCAGGTCGCAGAAGCGGACATCGACGAACTTGACGTCCTCGTCCGAGATGAACTTTTTGGCGTCGTCGCCGTTCTGGAACATCCAACTCCTCCTAGCCCGGCCCGGTGCGGTCGGGGTTGTTTCGATGGCGCAGTCCCTGTGTGCGGTGGCGCGCTGGGCCCGACCCTAGGCAGGCGGGATTTCCCAAGCATGACCCATTTGTTTCGCCGAGGTTAACCGGAGTGCGCCCCCGGTGCCGTACGGAGCGCGCCCCGGCACCGTACGAACAGCCCGTATACCCGACCCGGAGCGGGGCGAACGTATGCGGTCGCAGTACCGTGGTCGGGTGGATAACAGGCAAGCAATCGGATCGTGGCTCTCCGGGCCGCGCGCGGCCGCCGAGGACATGGGCGTCGACTTCGGGTACCGGGGCGAGCGGCTCGGGCTGCCGAAGGACGGACCCGGCTCCATCGCCCCGCTCGGCCGGCGCATCGGGGCCCTGTGCATCGACTGGGCGCTGTGCATGCTCATCGCCTACGCGTTCCTCGCCGACGGCAGCGCCCAGCGCGCCGGCAACTGGGCGCTCCTCGTCTTCCTCGTACTGAGCCTGCTCACCGTCGGCACCGTCGGCTTCACCCCCGGCAAGCGCCTCCTCGGGCTGCGCGTCGCCGGCGAGGGCGGCGGTCGGCTGTCGCTGCCCCGCGTCGCGCTGCGCAGCGTCCTGCTCGTCGTCGTCATCCCCGCCGTCGTCTGGGACCGCGACTCCCGCGGCCTCCACGACAAGCTCGCCCGCGCCGTCCAGGTCCGGATCTGAACTTGTAGTAGACGCGCTGAGACCTTGAAGGGCGGTCCGGGAAAACCCGGACCGCCCTTTTCTGTCTTCTGTACGGCTGTACTGCTGTACGGCCTGCGTGCGGTGCCTGCCCGCCTCAGCGGCCCTTCGGCATCCGCATGCCCTTCGGCATCGGACCCTTCGGCATCGGCATGTTGCTCATCAGGTCGCCCAGTGCCCGCAGCCGGTCGTTGACCACCGTCACCTGCGCGCCCGGCAGCACCCGCGGCAGCTTCAGCAGCGTCGTGCGCACCTTCTTCAGCGGCACCTGGCCCTCGCCGTCGCCCACCACCACGTCGTGCACGGGCACGTCCACGACGATGCGCGCCATCTTCTTCTTCTCCGCGGCCAGCAGTGACTTGACCCGGTTCGGGTTGCCCTCGGCCACCAGCACGATGCCCGCCTTGCCGACCGCCCGGTGCACGACGTCCTGGCTGCGGTTCATCGCCACCGCCGGGGTCGTCGTCCAGCCGCGGCCGATGTTCTCCAGCACCGCGGCCGCCGCGCCCGGCTGGCCCTCCATCTGCCCGAAGGCAGCCCGCTCGGCACGCCGTCCGAAGACGATCGCCATCGCGAGGAAGGCCAGCAGGAAGCCCAGGATGCCCAAGTAGATCGGGTGACCGATCCAGAAGCCGATGGCGAGGAGGACACCGAAGGTGACGATTCCCACAGCCGCGAGGACAAGACCGACCTTGGGGTCGGCCTTCTTGGTCATCTTGTAGGTCAGAGCGATCTGCTTCAGTCGCCCGGGGTTCTCGGATGTTTCCTTCCTCGCCATACAGCGAAGTTTACGTGGCCTGTGGGCCCGGAGCAGCCACGGCCTCCAGTACGTGCTGCGCCTCGCGCCGGTCCTTGGCCCGGCGCCGGTCCTCAAGCACCGCGGTCCAGGCGTTTCGGCGGGCTGTGCGCTGTCCGCCGCGCAGCAGCAGCCCTTCCAGGGCGCGCAGGGCGTCGGTCACGGACGGCGGGCGTACGGAGAGCGTGGGAGGCAGAGCGGAGGGCGGGGCGGAAGAGGCGCGTACGGGCGCGGCCTGCATGTCGGGGTCCCCCTCGGGAGCCTGGATGTGGATGTAACGGGGAGCGGTGCGTGCCTACATCGTCACTGAACGGTGTTACCAACGGATGACCTGTTGGTCAAACACCTATGAAACGTTGACGCGGCCCGTCCGGTCGCGCGCTCTTGCGGGTCGTACGGGCCGCGTAGTACTGCCGTGCGGCGGGGGCCGGAGGGCCGGAGCCCACCGTGCTCCCGCCCCTCTGCGAGGTGGTTCAGACCGCCTGGGCCGACGGGGCGGCGGTCCGCTTGTCGATCGCCTGCTGGTAGAGGCGGCCGGCGCGGTACGAGGAGCGGACCAGCGGTCCGGACATGACCCCGGCGTAGCCGATCTCGTCGGCCTCGTCCTTGAGCTCCACGAACTCCTGCGGCTTCACCCAGCGCTCCACCGGGTGGTGCCGGGGGGAGGGGCGCAGGTACTGCGTGATCGTGATGAGCTCGCAGCCCGCCTCGTGCAGGTCGCGCAGGGCCTCGCTGATCTCCTCACGGGTCTCGCCCATGCCCAGGATCAGGTTGGACTTGGTGACCAGCCCGGCCGCGCGGGACTGGCGGATGACGTCGAGGGAGCGCTCGTAGCGGAAGCCGGGGCGGATGCGCTTGAAGATGCGCGGCACCGTCTCGACGTTGTGCGCGAGTACCTCGGGGCGCGAGGAGAACACCTCGGCGAGCTGCTCGGGCTCCGCGTTGAAGTCCGGGATCAGCAGCTCCACGCCGGTGTCCGGCATCAGCTGGTGGATCTGGCGCACGGTCTCGGCGTAGAGCCAGGCGCCGCCGTCCTCCAGGTCGTCGCGGGCGACGCCGGTGATTGTGGCGTACTTCAGCTCCATCGTGGCCACGGACTCGGCCACGCGACGGGGCTCGTCGAGGTCCAGGGCCTGCGGCTTGCCGGTGTCGATCTGGCAGAAGTCGCAGCGCCGGGTGCACTGGTCGCCGCCGATGAGGAAGGTCGCCTCGCGGTCCTCCCAGCACTCGTAGATGTTGGGGCAGCCCGCTTCCTGGCACACGGTGTGCAGGCCCTCGGACTTCACCAACTTCTGCAGCTCGGTGTACTCGGGGCCCATCTTCGCCCGGGTTTTGATCCACTCCGGCTTGCGCTCGATGGGGGTCTGACTGTTCCGGACCTCCAGGCGCAGCATCTTGCGTCCGTCGGGTGCGACAGCGGACACGTCCGGTACTCCCCTTTGCTGTACGGCATTCGATTCGTCGGCGAACCCTAGGGTACGCCCGTACTACCTACGCTCTTACGCCCAAGCCAACCTCTGAGGTTGGGGGCGCATTCCCGCTAGACGGCCCGGGGGAGGAGCTCCGCCCCTAGTAGGACGTCCCGCAGGTGCTTCTCGATCACGGGTGCGGCCTCGGGGACGCTCACCTCGCGGCCCAGCTCGTTGGAGAGCGACGTCACACCCGCGTCCCGGATTCCGCACGGCACGATCCGGTCGAACCAGGTGTTGTCCGGATTGCAGTTCAGCGCGAAGCCGTGCATCGTCACGCCCTTGGCGATCCGGATGCCGATCGCGGCCAGCTTGCGGTCCTCGCGGCGCTGTCCGGCGTTGGACGGCGCGTACTCCGGGCCGTTCAGCCGGGGGTCGAACTCCTCGTCCGCCACGCGCGGATCGAAGTCCAGGGACAGCCCGCCCAGGGCGGGGCGCTCCTCGACCGGGTCGCCGAGCACCCAGACGCCGCTGCGGCCCTCGATGCGGGTGGTCTCCAGGCCGAACTCCGCGCAGGCGCGGATCAGCGCGTCCTCCAGGCGGCGTACGTGCGCGATCACGTCCACCGGGCGCGGCAGCTTCTGGATGGGGTAGCCGACGAGCTGGCCGGGGCCGTGCCAGGTGATCTTGCCGCCGCGGTCCACGTCGATGACGGGGGTGCCGTCCAGGGGGCGCTCGTTGTCGGCCGTGCGCCGCCCCGCGGTGTAGACCGCCGGGTGCTCCAGCAGCAGGCAGGTGTCCGGGATCTCGTCCGCGAAGCGGGCGGCGTGGACCCGGCGCTGCTCCTGCCACGCCTCCTGGTATTCGACGGCGTCCGCCCCGAAGCCCAGGTGGACAAAGCGCAGCTCACTCACGGCAGCTCCTCTTCGAACCTTGTCTTGCAGCCATCGCGCTCTGCAACTGTACGGCGGGGGGCTGACAGCGCCGAAGGCGGCCGGGTCGGGAGGCGGTCGGGGAGGGCGGAGGACGGCCGGAGGGGGGCGGAGAGGGGGCCGGGAGAGGGGGTGGAGAAGGCGTCGGGGAGGGCGGGAGAGGTCGGGCGGAGGGCCCGCCAACCGCTTCCCGCTGTGCTCACACGATCGGATGAATGCGGGGCGAAGGTGGCGATCAGGGCCATGACTGCCGCTAAATTCGCGCCGTTCCAGAGGGCGATCAGGGAGACCGACAGGCTGATGACGGAACGACCCCCGCACCGCACCCCCAACCGTCAGCTCGCCGGGCTCATCGCCGAGGCGGGCTTCTCCAACGCGGGGCTAGCGCGCCGGGTTGATCAGCTCGGGCTCGAACACGGGCTCGACCTGCGGTACGACAAGACATCCGTGACGCGCTGGCTGAGAGGGCAGCAGCCGCGCGGCACCACCCCGGCGCTGATCGCCGAGGTCTTCACCCGGCGGCTGGGGCGGCGGCTCTCCGCGCAGGACATGGGGCTCGACGCCTGCGCGCCGGTGTACGCGGGGCTGGAGTTCGCCGCGTCGCCCGACGAGGCGGTCGACATCGTCAGCGGGCTGTGGCGCAAGGACTCGGGCAGCCACACCGAACTGCGGAAGATCGCCTTCACCCCGGCCGGGCTGGTGGTGCCGAGCCGGGACTGGCTCATCGGGCGGCCCGACGAGCGGGTGGCGCGAGGGGACCCGGCGGCACGTGGGGCCGGTGGTGCGGGCGGTACCCAAAGTGCCCCCAGCGCCGGCGCCTCGGCCGGTGCTTCGGTCGGCGTCGCGGTCGGTGGCGCGGCCGGCAAGCCCCTCGGGTTCGTCGCCGAGGCCACGGGCGAGGCGCCGCGCGTGCCCGTACAGGGGCGGGGGCCCGTATCCCGGCAGCGGCAGACCGAGCGCGGCCCCGGTTCCCGCGTCACGATGGGCGACGTCGCCGCGCTGCGGTCGGTGGGGGAGCTCTTCCGGACGCTCGACCACGCGTACGGGGGCGGCCACGCGCGCCAGGCGCTGGTGCGCTATCTGGAACACGAAGTGGAGCCGATGCTGCGCGGCGCGTACGGGGAGGCCACCGGGCGGCGGCTGTTCGCCGCCGCGGCCGACCTCACGCGGCTGGCGGGGTGGACCTCGTACGACATCGCCGCGCACGGGCTGGCGCAGCGGTACTTCGTACAGGCGCTGCGGCTGGCGCAGGCCGCCGGTGACCGGGCCTACGGCAGCTATGTCCTGGTCACCATGAGCCGGCAGGCCGTCTACCTCGGGCACGGCCGGGAGGCCGTGCAGTTGGCGCGCGTCGCCCAGCAGGGCGTCGGGTCGGGCGCGCCGCCGGTGGTGCAGGCGCTGCTGCACGCCGTGGAGGCGCGCGGGCACGGCGTGCTGACGGAGGTACGGGCGTGCACCGCGTCCCTCGCGCGGGCGGAGCGGGCGCTGGAGACGGCGCGGCCCGGGGACGAGGTGCCGTACTGGGCGCGGTTCTTCGACGAGGCGCAGCTGGCCGACGAGTTCGGCCACTGCTACCGGGACTTGCAGCAGTACCGGGCGGCCGCCCTGCACGCGGAACGGTCGCTGCAACTGCGCGGCGCCGGGTTCGCGCGCAGCCGGCTGTTCTGCCGGGTGGTGCTGGCATCGGCGCGGCTGGGGCTCGGCGAGCTGGAGCAGGCGTGCGTGCTGGGGGCCGAGGCGGCGCAGCAGGCCTCCGAGATGCGGTCGGCCCGAGCGGTGGAGTACGTGCGGGACTTCGAGCGGAGGCTGGAGCCGTATCGGGACGCCGCGGCCGCGCGCGGGTATCGGGAGCGGGTGGCCGCGCTGGGGTAGCCGGCGCGGGGCGGGCCCCCTGGGGGAGGGGCCCGGTCCCCGGTCACGCCGCGCGCAGCGCCGGTGGTGCGTCGGCGGTGACGCCCAGGTCGGTGAGGACCGCGCGGGCGGCCCGGCGGCCCGAGTAGAGGGCGCCCTGCACCGTGCTGGTGTCGCGGTGGTCGCCGCATACGTACAGGCCGGAGAGGAGCCGGACCGGGCGGCGGAGGTCGTGGGGCGCGGTCATGGCGGGGATCGCGTCGGGTTCGTGGTACGCGGCCAGCAGACTCCAGCCGGTGGTGGACGTGGCGTAGACGGCGGCCAGTTGGGCGCGGGCCGCATGGTCCAGCTCGGCGGTCGGCAGGGCGGCGGCGCGGCCCAGCACCGTCGAGGTGATCAGGGTGCGGCCGGGCGGGGTGCGCGCCGGGTCGACCTCGCTGGCCACCGTGGTGTGTGCGACCGGGCCGTTCCCGCCGGCGGTGAGGATCAGCGCCGGCCCGCGCAGCGGCGGTTCGTCGGCGGTGTGGTGCAGCACCGTGACGGGGTGGAACGCGGGGAGCCGCAGGCCGGGGATGAGCTCGGCGGCGGCGCGCGCCCCCGTGGCGACCACGACGGAGCGACAGCGGATGTCGCCGTGACCGGCGGTGGAGACGGACGTGGTGCACACCGACTTCGCCTGTACGCCCGTCCGGACCGTGCCCGGCGGCAGGGCCGCGACCAGCAGTTCGGGGATCGTGGCCGCCCCGCCGGCGGCCAGGCACAGCCGCCCGCGCGCGTACCCGCGCAGCACCAGGTCGGCGACGCGGCTGGATGTGGTGAGGGCCGGGTCGCCGAGCAGCGAGATCAGCAGCGGCCGCAGGAAGCTCTCGACGGTGCGGGGCGAGAGGCCGCGCCCGGTCAGGGTCTCGGCGGCGGGCCGGTCGGGGCGGGTGAGCAGCCGGTCGGTGGAGAGGGTCGCGAATCGGGAGAGCGCGGCACCTATCCGCGCCTGGTCGAGTCCGCCCGCGCGGGGCGCGCGTGCGAGGGCGCGCGCCGTCGTCAGTGCGCCCCGCGTGCTCCGGGCGCTCCTCGCGCCGCGGGGCGCCCCCGTCCGCAGGGTGACGCCGTCGTGGCGGACCAGCACGCCGGGCGCGAAGGGCCGCAGCGTGAGCGTCCCCAGGCCGGGGGTGCGCAGCAGTTCGGGGTAGGCGGTGTTGAGCAGCTGTCCGGTGCGGTCCAGGCGGAAACCGTCCACCGTCTCCGTGGTCATCCGACCCCCCGCGTAAGGGGCGGCCTCCAGGACGGTGACTGTTACTCCGGCGCTGGTGAGCTGCTGCGCCGCCGAAAGGCCGGCGAGCCCGGCGCCCACGATGACGACATCGACGACATCGACGACATCCGCGCCATCGGAGTCGACGGCGTCCATGACACCGGTGTGGTCCGCGGAATTTCGTGCACGGTCGAGCACGTGCCCTCCCCGAGGTCGGTCCGCTCACTCGGTGGCCTGATTCCCCCGGCGAAAGCCGGGGATGCGTGAGTTGCCTCGACGGTAGGGACAAAACCCCGCCGCGGCAGTCGCGCACGGACAGAGCACGGTCGCACGCCGGTCGCACGGCGGCCGCGGGGAGGCCGCGGGGAGGTCGCACGGCGCGTACGCGTACGTCGGCCGACGGGCGTGTGCACGGCGTACGGAGGGTGCGGGAGGCGGCGTACGGCGACCGGACCGGGGCCGGCGGCTGGACCGGGGCCAGGCGGCGCGGTCCGTCGAGGGGCGGGCCCGTGCTCCCCGGTCCGGCCCCGTCAGCCCCGTTCCGCCAGCGCCGCCCGTACCGCGTCCTCGACCTGAGGGAACGCGTACGTGAAACCCGAGTCCAGCAGCTTGCGGGGGAGGACCCGCTGGCTGCTCAGGACATCCGTCGCGAACTCGCCCAGCACGATCCGCAGGGCGGGCGCGGGCGCGGGGAACAGCGTCGGGCGGCGCAGCACCCGGCCCATCGTCTCCGTCACCTCGCGGTTGGTGACGGGCGTCGGCGCGGTGAGATTGACCGGCCCGTACAGCGTCTCGGTGTCCAGGATGTGGCGCAGGGCGGCGACGTGGTCGTGCAGGGAGATGAAGCTCCAGTACTGGCGGCCGTCGCCCAGGCGTCCCCCGAGGCCGTACCGGAAGAGGGGGAAGAGCCGTGCCCAGGCGCCGCCGGCGCGGGAGACGACCAGCCCCGTACGGGCGTACACGGTCCGTACGCCCGCCTCCACGGCCGCCCCGGCGGCCTCCTCCCACTCCTGGCAGAGGTCCGCGAGGAAGCCGTCGCCCGGCGGGTGGTCCTCGTCGACCGGGCGGTCCCCGGTGTCCCCGTAGAAGCCGATCGCGCTGCCGCTCAGCAGCACCCGCGGCGGCTCGTCGAGGGCGGCCACGGCCTCGGCGACGGCGGCCGTGCCCAGCACCCGGCTGTCGCGCAGCTTCTTCTTGTACGCGTCCGTCCAGCGGTGGTCGCCGATGCCCGCGCCCGCGAGGTGCACGACGGCCGCGCACCCGGCGAGCCCGGCCGCGTCGATCCGCTGCCGCTCGGGGTCCCACTCGACCTCGTCCGCCGCCCGGGGCGCGCGCCGGACCAGCCGCACCACGTGGTGGCCGTCCGCCTCCAGGGAGCGTACGAGCGCCGTACCGATGAGTCCGGTCGAACCGGTGATCGCGATCCGCATACGGGCCATCCTGCCCCCTGCGCCGGTCCGCAGGCCGCCGAAAAGGCCGTCGAAGGAGGCCACGCGTGTGCCACAGTGACCCGCATGCCCGAACCGGTCATCCGCCCCGCCGCCCTGTCCGACGACGCGGCGCTCGCCGAACTGGACCGCCGTGCCTGGTCGCCGACGCACGCGGTGACGGCCCGGCCGAAGCCGCCGTACGCGCCGTTCTTCACCGAGGCCGGCCCGCCCGAGCACATCCTGGTGGCCGAGCTCGACGGGCGTGTCGCGGGCTATCTGCGCCTCGTACCGGCGACCGGGCTGCCCTCCAACGCGCATGTACGGCAGATACGCGGCCTCGCCGTCGACGAGGCCGCGCGCGGGCGCGGCGTCGCCCGCGCCCTGCTGCGGGAGTGCGCCGCATGGGCCCGCCGGCAGGCCGCGGTCCGCCTCACGCTGCGGGTCCTCGGGCACAACGCCCCCGCCCGGCGGCTGTACGAGTCGGAGGGCTTCGTGGTGGAGGGCGTGCTCCGGGGGGAGTTCCTGCTGGACGGGGAGTACGTGGACGATGTGCTGATGGCGCGGGCGCTGTAGCCGGCGCGCGGGCCCGGGGCGCTGCTTGTACGGGCGTCCTACGCCCCCAGCCGGAAGCGGCCCTCCCACAGCTTGGGGAACCGTTCCGCCAGCGCCGCCTCGTCCTCCAGGTCCAACGGGCTGCCCAGCGGCTCCGACGGCGGCTCCGGCAGCCCCAGGTCCGGCAACTCGGCCCCGGTCAGCTGCTCGTACGCCTCATCGGCGGCGTACCCGAGATCCTCCGCGTCCCCGTCGATCCGCTCGTCGAACTCGTCCAGCAGATCGGCCAGGTCGTCCGGTTCGTGCAGCGCCCCCTCGAAGACCTCTCGACCCTGCCCGATCAGCCAGCAGCGGAAGCAGTCGAACACGTCGTCGCCCGCCCCGCCCAGCAGCACCCGGGCCGCGCCCCACAGGTCCCAGCGGTACGCGCGGTTGTAGCGCGCCTCGAAATGTCGCGCGAAGTACAGCACGGAGTCCGGGTCGAGCTGCGTCAGCCGCTCGATCAGCAGATCGGCCTGGTCCTCGGGGTCGCCCTCGGCCGCCTGGCGGGCGCCGTCGATCAACGACCAGAACTCCGTCTCGTCCATCACGGCACCAGCATCGGGCCTGGGGGCGGACCATGCACGCGGAGCGGCCCAGATGCGGCTGTGTCGTTATCGGCCGGGCGAGGGGCGGACGCCGATTCCCACGCGCCCGGTGGCGGCCGGTGATCGATCCCGACGCTCCTGGGCGTGTCACGCCCGCGCGTTGGAGTGCGGCGATGGCTCATGGCTGCTGCCCGGCGGTCTTCGCGGCAGAGGGTGCGGGGGCGGGGGCCGGTCGGGGCGCGGTGGAACGGTACAGCTGCGCTTCCGCGAACGTCCGGCCCGCCACGAACGTCCGACCCGCCGCGAAAAGACGACAGAAGGTGTCCGGTATCGCTGTCAGGGTCGGCTCGTAGCCAACCGGCGGAGCGAGAGGACGTACGGACGTGAGCACACAGGACGCATCGGCGAAGGCCCTTACCGGCAAGGTCGCGCTGGTCGCGGGGGCGACCCGCGGCGCGGGGCGGGCGATGGCCGTCGAGCTGGGGCGGGCTGGGGCCACGGTCTACACGACAGGGCGCACGACCCGCGCCCGCGTCAGCGAGGTCGGGCGGCCCACCGAGACCATCGAGGAGACGGCCGAGCTGGTGACGGCGGCCGGCGGCACGGGGATCGCGGTGGTCACCGATCATCTGGAGCCGGAGCAGGTCAAGGCGCTCGTCGAACGTATCGAGCGGGAAGCGGGGCGGCTCGACATCCTGGTCAACGACGTCTGGGGCGGCGACCACCTGTTGGAGTTCGACAAGAAGATCTGGGAGGTGAAGGTCGCCGACGGGCTGCGGATGCTCCGGCTCGGCATCGACACGCACCTCATCACCAGCCACTACGCGCTGCCGCTGCTGATCCGCAACCCCGGCGGCCTGGTGGTCGAAGTCACCGACGGCACATCCGAGTTCAACAAGAGCTACCGCGGGAACCTCCCCTTCGACCTGGCCAAGACCGCCCCGCACCGGATGGCCTTCGGCCTCGCCGAGGAGCTCAAGGAGTACGGGGGCACCGCGCTCTCCATCACGCCGGGGTTCCTGCGCTCGGAGGAGATGCTCGACCACTTCGGGGTCACGGAGGCCACCTGGCGCGACGCGGTGGAGAAGGTGCCGCACTTCGCCATCGCCGAGTCGCCCGCCCTGATCGGGCGCGCTGTCGTGGCGCTCGCCGCCGACCCCGACCGGGCGCGCTGGAACGGCGCGTCGGTCTCCAGCGGCGAGATGGCCAGGGAGTACGGCTTCACGGACACCGACGGGTCGCGGCCGGACGCCATGGCGTACTTCCGTGACGTCGTCTTCGGCGGGAAGGACGCCACCGCCGCCGACTACCGCTGACGGCCGTACGCCGCTGGGACCCGCTGCTGAGGCCCACCGCTGAGACACGCCGCTGGGAGGGGCCTTGTACGGCTCGCGGCAGTGCACCCGTCGTTACGGGGCCCCGCGCCCCCTCCCAGCGGCTCACGGCGGCCCGTTCCCGTACCGGTCGGCCATCTCGCGGGCCGCCCGCGCGAAGCGCTCGCGCAGCGCCGCCGGGGCCAGCACCTCGGCGTCCGGCCCCAGCCCGAGCAGCTGGGAGTACGCGACGTCCGACGTCTCGACGGGCAGGGTGACGGTGATCCGCCCCCGCTCGTCGGGGTCCCCGGCCGCGGCCAGCGCCTCCAGGGCGGCCAGCCGGTCCGTCACGTGCGGCAGCCGCCGCGCGCCGTCCGGCGTGAGGCGCAGCTCCACCCGCTCCCGCAGGATCGACCGCGCGAACTCGACGGCCCGCTCCTCCCAGAACGCGGGCAGCTCGAACGCCTCGTCACGGCGGAACCGCTCCTCGCCGCGCGCGACCGCCGTGAACCGGTCCACCCGGTAGACCCGGAAGTCCCGCCGAGGGGACGCCTCCGCGCCCGAGGGCGGATTCGCGCCCGTATCGGCGACCCGCGCGGCCAGGTACCAGACGCCCGCCTTGAGCACGAGGCCGTACGGCTCCAGCTCCCGCTCCGCCTCGGCGCTGCCGCGCCGGTAGCGCGCCGTCAGCCGGCGGTCGTCCCAGACCGCCTCCGCGATCGCGGGCAGCAGCTCGGGGGCGCTCGCCTCCCGGAACCACGCGGGCGCGTCCAGGTGGAAGCGCTGGGCCGCGCCCGCCGCCGCGTCCCGCAGCTCCGGCAGCAGGGCGGCCGAGACCTTCAGCCGGGCGGCGGAGGCGGCGTCGGCCAGGCCCATCTCGCGCAGCGCGGAGGGGACCCCGGACAGGAACAGCGCCTCGGCCTCCGTACGGCCCAGCCCGGTGAGCCGGGTGCGGTAGCCGCCGACGAGGCGGTAGCCGCCCGTACGGCCGCGGTCCGCGTAGACGGGGACGCCCGCCTCGGACAGGGCGAGGACGTCCCGCGCGACCGTGCGCTCCGAGACCTCCAGCCGGCGGGCCAGCTCGGCCCCCGTCATCGTCGGCCGGGACTGGAGCAGCAGCACCATCGTGATGAGCCGGGCAGCGCGCATACGGCCATCATGCCGGGCGCCACTGACAGGCGGCCCAGGGGCATCTGGGGGCGGGGCGCCGCTGCCACCCGGGGCGGCAATGACCGCAATGACCTCTGGCGGGCCTCTTCTTTAAAAGAAGTGACCCGCCAGAGGTGTTGTTCAGCGGCCGCGCCCTCGGTTGAGTACCGGGACAGGCGGGCGCGGCCGCCGAGTTGTGGGGGAGGGCTCAGAGGCCGTAGCGCTCCGCGGCCTCCTTCACGAGGGACGCCTTGACCTCGCCGCGGCGGGCGAGCGCGGACAGGGCGGACACCACGACCGACTGCGGGTCGACGCCGAAGTGCCGGCGGGCGGCCTCGCGGGTGTCGGAGAGGCCGAAGCCGTCCGTGCCGATGGACGTCCAGTCCTGCTCGACCCACGGCGCGATCTGGTCCGGGACCGCCCGCATCCAGTCGCTGACGGCCACGACCGGGCCGGGCGCGCCGTGCAGGGTCTGGGTGACGTACGGGACCCGCTCCTCGCCGCGCAGTGCCGCGGCCTCGCAGTCCAGGGCCTCGCGGCGCAGCTCGGTCCAGGAGGGCGCGGACCAGACGTCGGCGGCCACGCCCCAGTCCTCGGCGAGCAGCCGCTGGGCGTCCAGCGCCCAGTGGATCGCGGTGCCCGAGGCGAGGAGCTGGAGGTGCGGGGCGTCCGCGGCCGTGCCCTGGGCCTCCTGGTAGCGGTAGAGGCCCTTGAGGATGCCCTCCTCCACGCCCTCGGGCATGGCGGGCTGCACCTTCGTCTCGTTGTAGACGGTCAGGTAGTAGAAGACGTCCTCGGCCTCGGGCCCGTACATCCGGCGCAGGCCCTCGCGGACGATCACCGAGACCTCGTACGCGAACGCCGGGTCGTACGAGATCGCCGCCGGGTTGGTGGAGGCGATGAGGTGCGAGTGGCCGTCGGCGTGCTGGAGGCCCTCGCCCGTCATCGTCGTACGGCCGGCGGTGGCGCCGATGACGAAGCCGCGGCCGAGCTGGTCGGCGAGCGCCCAGAACTGGTCGGCCGTGCGCTGCCAGCCGAACATCGAGTAGAAGATGTAGAACGGGATCATCGGCTCGCCGTGCGTCGCGTACGAGGTCGCGGCGGCGGTGAAGTCGGCCAGCGAACCGGCCTCGGTGATCCCCTCGTTGAGGATCTGACCGTCCTTGGCCTCCTTGTAGTACAGGAGCTGGTCGCGGTCGACGGGGTCGTACGTCTGGCCCTTGGGCGAGTAGAGCCCGGCGGACGGGAAGAGCGACTCCATGCCGAAGGTGCGGGCCTCGTCGGGGACGATCGGGACCCAGCGGCGGCCGGTCTCCTTCTCCCGCATCAGGTCCTTGACGAGCCGGACGAACGCCATGGTGGTGGCGATCTCCTGGGTCCCCGAGCCCTTCTGGAGCGCCTCGAAGGGCTTCGCGGACGGCTCGGGCAGCGGCTTCGCCGTGACCTTGCGGGCCGGGGACGGGCCGCCGAGCGCGGCGCGGCGCTCGCGGAGGTAGGCCATCTCGGGGGAGTTCTCGCCGGGGTGGGCGTACGGCACGGGGCCGTCGGCCAGCGCGCTGTCCGGGATGGGCAGCCCGAGCAGGTCGCGCATGTCGCGGAACTGCTCGCCGGTGAGCTTCTTCATCTGGTGGTTGGCGTTGCGCGACTCGAAGCCCGCGCCGAGGGTGTGGCCCTTGACGGTCTGCGCGAGGATCACGGTCGGCGCGCCCTTGTGCTCGACGGCGGCGCGGTAGGCGGCGTACACCTTGCGCGGCTCGTGGCCGGCGCGGGAGGTCTGGAACAGCTCCAGGAGCTTGGCGTCGGTCAGCTGCTGGGCCATCGCCCGCAGCGCCGGGTCGGCGCCGAAGAAGTGGTCGCGCAGGTACGCGGCGTCGCGCGTCGCGTACGTCTGGAACTGGGCGTCCGGCGTCTCGCGCAGCCGCCGTACGAGCGCGCCGTCGGCGTCGCGGGCGAAGAGGTCGTCCCAGGCGGCGCCCCACAGGGACTTGACGACGTTCCAGCCCGCGGCGCGGAACTGGGCCTCCAGCTCCTGCACGATCTTGAAGTTGGGGCGGACGGGGCCGTCGAGGCGCTGGAGGTTGCAGTTGATGACGAAGGTGAGGTTGTCCAGGCCCTCCCGGCCGGCCAGCGCGAGCGCGGCCGTGGCCTCGGGCTCGTCCATCTCGCCGTCGCCGAGGAACGCCCAGACCCGGGAGCCGGAGGTGTCCTTGATCCCGCGGTGCTCCAGGTAGCGGTTGAAGCGCGCCTGGTAGATCGCGGAGAGCGGGCCCAGGCCCATGGAGACGGTCGGGAACTCCCACAGCCAGGGCAGCCGGCGGGGGTGCGGGTAGGAGGGCAGGCCGTCGCCGTTCGCCTCCTGGCGGAACCGGTCGAGCTGGCCCTCGGTGAGGCGGCCTTCGAGGAAGGCGCGGGCGTAGATGCCGGGGGAGGCGTGGCCCTGGAGGTAGAGCTGGTCGCCGGAGCCGCCGGAGGCGGCGTCGTCCTTGCCGCGGAAGAAGTGCTGGAAGCCGGTCTCGTACAGCCAGGCGGCGGAGGCGTAGGTGGCGATGTGGCCGCCGAGGCCGAGGGTGCTGCCGCGGGTCACCATCGCGGCGGCGTTCCACCGGTTGTAGGCGGTGATCCGGTTCTCCATCTCCTCGTCGCCCGGGTAGCCGGGCTCCGCGGCGGTGGGGATGGTGTTGACGTACTCGCTCTCCAGCAGCGGGGGGAGCCCGAGACCGGCGCCCTCGCCGTGCTCCATGGTGCGGCGCATGAGGTAGGCGGCGCGGTGCGGGCCCGCGGCGGCGGTGACGGCGTCGAGGGACTCGCCCCATTCGGCCGTCTCCTCGGGATCGACGTCCGGGAGCTGGTCGAGCTGGCTGTACGGCTGGCGCACGGGATCGGGCATGAGGTGAGCCCCTTTCCGGACGAAAGGAAGGTGGGAGGCGGCAGGCAGGGGTTGCGCCCACGATCGACGATACGCCTCTGATCGATGATCGATCAATGTTTCATCAAAAGAAAAAACCCCTGGTGGCACGGGGTGTCGTTGGTTGTGGCACCCGGTGTCAGACCTGCGGGGCGCAGCACAGCACATGCGTGGTCAGCACGTCTCCGATGAGCGGATCGCGCCGTCGGAAAGCGTCCACCAGCTCCTGGTGATCGGCGGCGTACGAGCGCGGCTCGGGGCTCAGCCAGCGGATCGACAGCGTCGTCCAGACCTCGATGCCCAGCGACTCCCAGGTGTGCAGCAGCACGCCGTTCCCGGCCGCCCGCACGATCTCCCGGTGGAACGCCACCGTGTGTCTGACCTGCGCCTCGCCGTCGTTCGTCCGGTCCGCCTCGCAGAGCGCCGCGACCTCGCGCTCCAGCCCGGAGAGGTCCGCCGCCAGCCGCTCCGCGGCCAGCCCCGCCGCCACCCGCTCCAGCCCGGCCCGCACCGGATAGCTCTCCTTGAGATCGGTGGCGGTCAGATTGCGCACGCGGACGCCCTTGTTGGGCGCCGACTCGATCAGCCGCAGCGACTCCAGCTCGCGCAGCGCCTCCCGTACGGGCGTCTGGCTGACCTCCAGCTCCACGGCGATCCGCCGCTCCACGATCCGCTCGCCGGGCTGCCAGCGGCCGCTGACGATCCCCTTGAGGATGTGCTCGCGGATCTGCTCACGCAGCGAGTGGACGACGGGCGGGGTCATGAGTGCTCCTTCGGGGCGCGGCCGGTCGGCCGCCATTCTGCTCTTCCAGCAACGTCCAGCAACGACCAGTGAGGTCCAGCGACGTCCAGCAACGGGGAAGGCCCCGGCTCGCTGAGCCGGGGCCTTCCCTTCATACGGTGCTGCCAACCTCAGAGGCCGAGGTCGCCCTCGAACTCGCCGCCTTCCAGACGGGCCTTGAGCGTGCCCAGGAAGCGGGCCGCGTCGGCGCCGTCCACCAGCCGGTGGTCGTACGACAGGGCCAGGTAGACCATGTCGCGGATGGCGATGGTCTCGCCCAGCTCCGGCGTCGAGACGACGACCGGACGCTTGACCGTCGCGCCGATCCCGAGCATGCCGACCTGCGGCTGGTTCAGGATCGGGGTGTCGAACAGCGCGCCGCGCGAACCGGTGTTGGTCACCGTGAAGGTGCCGCCCGCCAGCTCGTCCGGCTTGATGCCGCCGTCGCGCACCCGGCCGGCCAGGTCCGCGGTCTTCTTCGCGATGCCGGCGAGGTTCAGGTCGCCCGCCTCGTGGATGACCGGGACGAACAGGCCCTTCTCGGTGTCCACCGCGATGCCGATGTTCTCGACGTCGTGGTAGGTGATCGTGTCGTCGTCGTTCACCTTGGCGTTCAGCGACGCGTGGACCTTCAGCGCCTCGGCGGCGGCCTTGACGAAGAACGGCATCGGCGAGAGCTTGACGCCCTCCCGCGCGAGGAAGCTGTTCTTCGCCTTGGCGCGCAGCTGCATGATCTTGGTGACGTCCACCTCGATCACGGTCGTCAGCTGCGCCGACACCTTCAGCGACTCCACCATGTGCTTGGCGGTCGCCTTGCGGATGCGGGTCATCTTCACCGTCTGGCCGCGCAGCGCCGACGGCTGCGCCGGAGCGGCGGCGGCCTTGGGAGCGGCGGCCGGAGCCTGCTTGGCGGTCTCCGCCGCGGTGATGACGTCCTGCTTGCGGATACGGCCGCCGACGCCGGTGCCCTTGACCTCGGCGAGGTTCACGCCGCTCTCGGAGGCCAGCTTGCGCACCAGCGGAGTGACGTACGCGCCGTCCGCGTCACCGGACGCCGGGGCGGCCGGAGCCTGCGCGGGGGCGGGCGCCGGGGCCGGAGCGGCCGGGGCCGGGTCCGGCGCCGGGGTGGTGACCTGCTGCGGAGCCGGGGCCGAGGGGGCCTGCGGCGCCGGAGCGGCCGGGGCCGCGGGGGCCGCCGGAGCCGGGGCGGGCTCGGGCTGCGCCGCCGGGGCGGGCGCGGCCGGGGCGGCGGGAGCGGCCGGAGCGGCGCCCGCGGCGCCGATGACGGCGAGCTTCGCGCCGACCTCGGCGGTCTCGTCCTCGCCGACCACGATCTCCAGCAGGGTGCCCGCGACGGGCGCCGGAATCTCGGTGTCGACCTTGTCCGTCGACACCTCCAGCAGCGGCTCGTCCACCGCGACGTCGTCGCCGACGGCCTTCAGCCAGCGGGTGACGGTGCCCTCGGTCACGGACTCGCCCAGCGCGGGGAGCGTGACCGGGGTGCCCTCGGCGGAGCCGCCGGCCGGGGCCGGAGCCTCCTGAGCCGGGGCGGCGGGCGCCTCGGCCTGGGCCGGGGCGGGGGTGGGCTCCGGCTGAGCCGCCGGGGCGGGCTCGGCGGCCGGAGCGGACTCCTGCGCCGGGGCGCCGGAGCCGTCGTCGATGATCGCCAGTTCGGCGCCGACCTCGACCGTCTCGTCCTCGGCCACCTTGATGGAGGCGAGCACACCGGCGGCCGGGGCGGGGATCTCGGTGTCGACCTTGTCGGTCGACACCTCCAGCAGAGGCTCGTCGGCCTCGACGCGCTCACCCTCGGCCTTCAGCCAGCGGGTGACGGTGCCCTCGGTCACGCTCTCGCCGAGCGCCGGCAGGGTTACGGAAACCGCCATGGTTTCGGTTGCTCCTTACGAAAAGTGCGGATGGTGGTGCGCTCGGGACTTAGTCGTGCGAGTGCAGCGGCTTGCCGGCCAGGGCCAGGTGGGCCTCGCCGAGCGCCTCGTTCTGCGTCGGGTGCGCGTGGACGAGCTGCGCGACCTCGGCCGGCAGCGCCTCCCAGTTGTAGATCAGCTGTGCTTCGCCGACCTGCTCGCCCATACGGTCGCCGACCATGTGGACGCCGACGACGGCGCCGTCCTTGACCTGGACGAGCTTGATCTCGCCGGAGGTCTTGAGGATGTTGCTCTTGCCGTTGCCCGCGAGGTTGTACTTCAGGGCCACGACCTTGTCCGCACCGTAGATCTCCTTGGCCTTGGCCTCGGTGATCCCGACGGAGGCGACCTCGGGGTGGCAGTACGTCACACGCGGCACACCGTCGTAGTCGACCGGCACGGTCTTCAGACCGGCCAGCCGCTCCGCCACCAGCATGCCCTCGGCGAAGCCGACGTGCGCGAGCTGGAGGGTCGGGACGAGGTCGCCGACGGCCGAGACGGTCGGCACGTTGGTGCGCATGTACTCGTCGACCAGGACGTAGCCGCGGTCCATCGCGACGCCCTGCTCCTCGTAGCCCAGGCCCTGGGAGACCGGCCCGCGGCCGATCGCGACCAGCAGCACCTCGGCCTCGAAGGTCTTGCCGTCGGCGAGGGTCACCTTGACGCCGTCGGCGGTGTACTCGGACTTCTCGAAGAACGTGCCGAGGTTGAACTTGATGCCGCGCTTGCGGAAGGCGCGCTCCAGCAGCTTGGAGCTGTTCTCGTCCTCGACCGGGACGAGGTGCTTGAGGCCCTCGATGACCGTGACGTCGGTGCCGAAGGACTTCCACGCCGAGGCGAACTCGACGCCGATGACGCCGCCGCCCAGGATGATCGCGGACTTGGGGACGCGGTCCAGCGTCAGCGCGTGGTCCGAGGAGATGACGCGGTTGCCGTCGATCTCCAGACCGGGCAGCGACTTCGGCACGGAGCCGGTCGCCAGCAGGACGTGGCGGCCCTCCACCCGGCGGCCGGCGACGTCCACCGAGGTCGGCGAGGACAGCTTGCCCTCGCCCTCGATGTAGGTCACCTTCCGGCTGGCGACGAGACCCTGCAGGCCCTTGTACAGGCCCGCGATCACGCCGTCCTTGTACTTGTGCACGCCTTCGATGTCGACGCCCTCGAAGGACGTCTTGATGCCGAACTTGTCGGCCTCGCGGGCCTGGTCGGCGATCTCGCCGGCGTGCAGCAGAGCCTTCGTGGGGATGCAGCCGTTGTGCAGGCAGGTGCCGCCGAGCTTGTTCTTCTCGATCAGGGCGACGTCCAGACCCAGCTGCGCTCCGCGCAGGGCAGCGGCGTAACCGCCGCTACCGCCTCCGAGGATCACTAGGTCGAAAACGGTGCTGGCGTCGTTCGCCACGTCACGTCCTCCATGCATGGATACGCCGTAGCCGGTCGTCGGTGACCGGGCGGCGGCTGTTGTTCGGCCGCTTCTAGATCGGCCCTGGGTGTAAGGGGGGCCCTGTCCTGCCGTGACAACATCTTCGCACTTGTTGACGGGTGGCGGGACGCCGGGCCGGTGTCGGGGGCGGCGCGACGGCCCTCCCCGACCTCGCTCAGGCGCACGGACGTACGGATTTCGTCGAGGGCGAACGTGACGAACGGAACGACGAACGGAACGACGAACGGAACGCGCTCCCTGGCGAGCGGGGGCGGCATGACGTCCGTACGGCCCCGGGCACGGGACCCGGGGCCGTACGGACGGCAGTGCGCGGAACGTCAGCCGAGGTCGCCCGCGGCGGTGCGCTCGGCCAGCCGCACCAGGGTGCGGACCGAGGAACCGGTGCCGCCCTTGTGGGTGTAGCCGTACGGCGCGCTCTCGTGGAACGCCGGACCCGCGATGTCCAGGTGCGCCCAGGTGATGCCCTCGCCCACGAACTCCTGGAGGAACAGCCCGGCGGCCAGGCCGCCGCCCATCCGGCCGCCCACGTTCGCCAGGTCGGCGATGGGGGAGTCCATGCCCTTGAGCAGCTCGGCGGGGAGCGGCAGCGGCCAGGACTGCTCGCCGACCTCGTCCGCGATCTCGTGCAGCGAGGCGCGGAAGGCGTCGTCGTTCGACATGATCCCGAACGTGCGGTCGCCGAGCGCCACCACCATCGCGCCCGTCAGGGTCGCCACGTCCACGATCGCGTCCGGCTTCTCCTCCGAGGCGCGGGTGATCGCGTCGGCCAGCACCAGCCGGCCTTCGGCGTCGGTGTTGAGCACCTCGACCGTCTTGCCGCTGTACATCGTGAGCACGTCGCCGGGGCGGGTCGCGGTGCCCGACGGCATGTTCTCGGCCAGCGCCAGCCAGCCGGTGACGTTGACCTGGAGGCCGAGCCGGGCCGCGGTGACGACCGAGGCGAACACCGCGGCGGCGCCGCTCATGTCGCACTTCATCGTCTCGTTGTGACCGGCCGGCTTCAGCGAGATGCCGCCCGAGTCGTACGTGATGCCCTTGCCCACCAGCGCGACGGTCTTCTTCGCCTTGGCGTGCGTGTAGGCGATCTTCACCAGCCGCGGCGGGTTGGCGGAGCCCTGGCCGACGCCGGTCAGACCGCCGTAGCCGCCCTTCGCCAGCGCCTTCTCGTCCAGCACCTCGACCGTGAGGCCGTGCTCCTTGCCGGCGGCCTGCGCGGCGGCGGCGAACGACTTCGGGGTGAGGTCGTTGGAGGGCGTGTTGATCAGGTCGCGGGCGCGGTTGATCTCCTCCGCCAGCGCGATGGCGCGGTCCGCCACGGCCTTGTACGCCTTGTCGCGCGGCTTGCCGCCGAGGATCGCGACCTCCGCGAGCGGAGCGCTCTTGTCGTCCTTGCCGTTCTTGCCGTTGCCGTTGCCGTTGCGGTAGGCGTTGAAGGCGTACGCGCCGAGCAGCGCGCCCTCCGCGATGGCGGCGGCGTCCGCGGCGCTCTCGACGGGCAGCGCGAACGCGCCCTTCTTCGTGCCCGCCAGGGCCCGCGCGGCGGAGCCCGCGGCCCGGCGGAGCGCCTCGCCGTCGAAGCCGTCGCCCTTGGCCGGAGCGGTGCCGAGGCCGACCGCGAGGATGACGGGGGCCTTGACACCGGACGGTGCGGGCAGCTTCGTCACCTCGCCCTCGCCGCCGACGGCGCCGAGGGTCTCCAGGACGGAGGCCAGCTTTCCGTCGAACGCCTTGTCGACGGCTTCCGCGCCGGGGGCTACGACGGGGCCCTTCGGGCCCTTCGCCACGCCGACGACGAGGGCGTCAGCGCGCAGCGTCGCCGCGCCGGAGGTGCTGAGAGTCAGTGCAGTCACGGTGGTGGGGTCCCTACTTCCGTTGAGTTCGACCGGCCGGTGGATGGGCCGGCCGCGCCCCGGGCATCGTATGCGGCGGGCTTCGGCCGACCGGGCGCGGGCTGCCGGGCGCTTGCCGCGAGCCTAACTCCCGGCCTTCGCAAGGCCGCGCCCTGCGGGGGCACTTCGCCCTGGGTCCGCGGCCTTCGGGGCTCTGCCCCGGGCCCCGGTCCTTGGGCCTTGGGGTGTCCTCAAGCGCCGGACGGGCTGGATTCGGGGCTCCGTCCCGGGCCCTGGTCCTCAAGCGCCGGACGGGCTGGATGGTGCGGGTGGTGGGTTCGTGGGTGCGGGCGGGGAGTGTCCTCAAGCGCCGGACGGGCTGGATTCGGGGCTCTGCCCCGGGCCCCGGTCCTCAAGCGCCGGGCGGGCTGGGTGGTGCGGGTGGGGGCGTCCTCAAGCGCCGGACGGGCTGGGTGGTGCGGGTGCGGGTGGGGGGTGTCCTCGAACGTCGGGCGGGCTGATATGCGGCGGCTACCGGCCCAGGGTGAGTGTGATCAGGGCTGTGGTCGCGGCGGTTTCGGCGAGGGTGCCGAATACGTCGCCGGTGATGCCGCCGAAGCGGCGGCGGCAGTGACGGAGCATCAGTTCGGCGCAGGCCAGGGACAGCAGCAGGGCCGCGGCGCAGTGGGCGGCGGTGTACGGGCCGTAGGCGGAGCCGGCCGCCGCGCAGGCGAGCGTCACGGCGGCCGTCGCCATCGCCGCCGAACGGACCGGGACCGCCCCGGCGACCGCCGCGCCCAGGCCCTCCGGCCGTGCGGCGGGCACACCGGCACGGGAGGCGAGGGTCAGGGCCGTACGGGCCGCGACCGCCGCGACCGTCACGGCGAGGGCCCCGCGCGCCCAGCCGGCCCCGTACAGCTCGTACACGGCGGCGACCTGGCCGAGCAGGACGAAGACCAGGGTCAGGACCCCGAAGGGGCCGATGTCCGACTGCTTCATGATGCGCAGCGCGTCCTCGGCGGGCTTGCCGCTGCCCAGCCCGTCGGCCACGTCCGCGAGCCCGTCGAGGTGCAGCCCCCGGGTGAGCACCGCCGGTACGGCGACGGTGGCGACCGCGGCGAGCAGCGGGCCGGTGCCGAGGAACAGCAGGGCCCCGCCGACGGCCGCCGCGCCGAGCCCGGCCGCCAGTCCCACGAGCGGCGCGGCCAGCATTCCGCCGCGGGCGGCCGGGCGGTCCCACCGGGTCAGGCGTACGGGGAGCACGCTCAGGGTGCCGAAGGCGAAGCGCAGGGCGTCGCCGAGGGAGGCGCGGGCGGGGGCGGTGTCGGTCATCGACGCGCAGGTTATCCGACGTCAGGGCGTTAGGTTTCCCCTAGCGGGCAGATTCGGGAGCGTCGGTCATGGGTCACTGGTGGAGTCGGAACATCATCGAGCCGGGGAAGCTGCCGCTCCTCTTGGCGCTGGCCTCGTTCGTCCTGACGTTCCTGGTCACGCGGGTGATCACCCGGCTGATCCGGGCGGGCAAGGGCCCTTTCCGCAACATTCGGCCGGGCGGTCTGCACATCCACCACGTGGTGCCCGGCATCGTGCTCATGGTGGTCGGCGGCTTCGGCGCGGTGGCCGGCGGCCGGCACGGCTTCGGGACCGCGGTGACGGCTGTGCTGTTCGGGGCGGGCGCGGGCTTGGTGCTGGACGAGTTCGCGCTCGTACTGCACCTGGACGACGTGTACTGGAGCGAGCAGGGGCGCAAGAGCGTCGAGGTCGTGGTGCTGACGGCCGCGCTGGTCACGCTGATGCTGGCGGGCTTCTCGCCGTTCGGGGTCGACGCGCTGACGCCGGAGGAACTGCGCAGCCGCGGCCTCGTGACGACGAACGTACTGATCAACTTCGCCGTCGCGCTGTTCGCCCTGGCCAAGGGGAAGCCGCGGATAGCGGTGATCGGGGTGGTGGTGCCGTTCGTGGCGATCATCGGGGCGGTGCGGCTAGCCCGGCCCGGCTCGCCGTGGGCGCGCCGCTGCTACCGCCGCCGGCCGCGGGCCCGGCGCAAGGCGCGGGTACGGGCGTACCGGCACGACGCGCGCTGGCAGGCGCTGCGCCGCCGCTTTCAGGATCTGGTCGCGGGGGCCCCGGACCCCTGACCGCAGGCGTCGGGCAGCGGGAGCCGCTCGCCCGGCCCGAATCCGTACGAGGCCGGGGGCCGTGCCGGAGCGTGCGGAGGCCGGGACCGGCGCTCCGCACTCCGCCCGCGGCCGCCGTCGTCCCGCGGTCTGCCGCCGGGCAGCGGCCCCGGGGAGCGGTACGGGTCGCGCGGCTTGCGCCGCCTGCGCACCTCGTCGAGCACGCACACCACGAGCAGCGCGGCGATGGCCGCCAGGTGCTCCTTGCCGGCCAGGTTGGGCTTTATCAGTGCCTCCGCGGACATGGCCGCGATCAGCACGACGCAGGTGAACCATGCCCGGTAACGCCAGGTCACGTACACCGCGATGCCGACCACGGCGGCCGACGGGCCGGTGTCGACGACCTTGGCGGCGTGTGCCGGCAGGCCGAAGGCGGAGTCGGGGCCGATGTGGACGGCCAGCCGCGCGTACATCGTCCCGGCGAGCGTCGCGAGGTAGGCGATGGCCAGCGTGCGCCTGCGGCCGAGGCAGATCTCCGCGATGCCGAAGGCGACGAGGAGCTGCGCCAGCGCGCCCCATATCGGCAGGTCGAGGGCGGGCACGAACAGCGACAGCGGGGTGCGCAGCAGCGCCAGCCACCACGGCAGCCGGGCTTGGACCGAGCCGATCCGCTGGACCGGCTCGAAGCCCCAGGGCTGGTTCTGGATGATCTGGAAGACCGAGGTGAGGAGGACCGCGGCGAGGGTCATAGGGATGGCCCGCAGTTTCCTGCGGGCGAGCGCCTCGTACAGGGCCCCCAGGAGGGGACCCCACTCGGCACGTGCGGCGCGTCGGAGCGCCGCACGATTCACCGTTTGCTCTCCAGATGTTTGCGGTTCAGCCACTTCGGCAGGCCGGGCGCTTCGAGGAAGCCCTCGGCCCGGCCGCTGGCGATACCGATGCGCAGCAGGTCGCTGCTCTTCTCGAACAGCATGAACCGGGGCTCCCAGATGGGCCGGTACTTCGCGTTGGCGCGGTACAGCGACTCGATCTGCCACCAGCGGGAGAAGAACGTCAGCAGCGAGCGCCACATTCGCAGCACGGGGCCCGCGCCGAGCTTGGAGCCGCGCTCGAAGACGGACCGGAACATCGCGAAGTTCAGCGAGACCTGCTCGACCCCGACCTCGCGGGAGCGCTGCATCATCTCGATGACCATGAACTCCATCAGGCCGTTCTCGGACTCCCGGTCGCGGCGCATCAGGTCGAGCGAGAGGCCCTTGGGCCCCCAGGGCACGAAGCTGAGCAGGGCCCGCAGCTTTCCGTCGCCGTCGTGGCACTCCAGCATCACGCAGCGGCCGTCGCCGGGGTCGCCGAGCCGGCCGAGCGCCATGGAGAAGCCGCGCTCGGTGGCGCCGTCGCGCCAGTCGTCGGCGTGGTGCAGCAGGTCGGCCATCTCGTCCTCGGGGATGTCCTCGTGCCGCCGGATGCGCACCGTGTACCCGGCGCGCTTGACCCGGTTGTACGCCTGGCGCACGGTCCTCATGGCCCGGCCTTCGAGGGTGAACTCGTCGGTGTCCACGATCGCCTCGTCGCCGAGTTCGAGGGCGTCCATGCCGTGCCGCGCGTAGATGGTGCCGCCCTCCTCGCTCGCGCCCATCACGGCCGGGATCCAGCCGTGCTCGCGGGCCTCGGTGAGCCAGGGCTCGATGGCGCCGGGCCACGCCTCGGGGTCGCCGATCGGGTCGCCGGAGGCCAGCGAGACCCCGCCGAGCACGCGGTAGGTGACGGCGGCCTTGCCGGTGGGGGACCAGATGACGCTCTTCTCGCGGCGCAGCGCGAAGTAGCCGAGGGAGTCGCGGTCGCCGTGCTTGTCCAGCAGGGCGCGGAGCTTCTCCTCGTCGTCGGGGGTGATGGGGTCGGTGGCGCGGCGCGAGCGGAAGGCCGCGTACAACACGCCGAGCAGCAGGAGCGTGCTCATCACGTTGATGACGACGTTGACCCAGCCGGGCGCGGAGATGCCCTGGTACCGGGACTCGTCGCTGGCCAGCGAGATCAGCCGCATCACGCCGAAGCGCCAGCGGTCCAGGAAGGAGGCCTTGTAGTCGTCGGGCGCGTCGTTGGTGACGCCGACCAGCAGCGCCGCGATCAGCGAGGTGACCAGCAGCCCGCCGAGGGCGACGACCGCCGCCAGCTTCGGGTTGGATCGGTCGCCCTTGGCGTAGAACTCGCCGCGGCCCACCACCAGCGCGACCACGAACAGCA
Source organism: Streptomyces sp. NPDC050610 (assembly GCF_040654875.1). Classification (NCBI taxonomy): domain Bacteria; kingdom Bacillati; phylum Actinomycetota; class Actinomycetes; order Kitasatosporales; family Streptomycetaceae; genus Streptomyces; species Streptomyces sp. NPDC050610. The sequence continues at coordinate 44,106 of NZ_JBFAIV010000050.1, forward strand.
CCGTGATCACCGTCGAGAACCAGTTCAGGCCGTGCCGGTTGAATTCGCGGAAACATATCGCGTACACGAAGATCGCGGCCGTGACCCCGGCCATCACCAGGTTCAGAATCCACGCCGCGCGCTTGCGCCGCCGCAGCGTGATGGCCATGAACAGTGAGAAGAGCGCCGACGCGAAGCCCGCGGTCACCAGGTACGGGGTGTAGAACTCCTCGACGTTGTGCCGGCGGATGTCGTCCGCGAAGGACAGCCACACCGCGCTGAGGAGATTGACGAACGTAACGGCGCGCAGGTACCAAACCGCGAAGCCGGCGGCTCGCCGCGGCCAGATACCGCGGCGGGCGCCCTCATCCGGAGTCAAGCGGACTTCTCCCATGAAAAGTGAGCATATGGGGCGTCATGTGCGACGGGGGCTCCGACGCGGGTGACGTAGGACGTCAGGTGCGCGCGGGGAGCTCCGCAGCCAGGGCCGCCGCCGCCTGAACCATCGGCAGAGCGAGCAGCGCCCCTGTCCCCTCGCCTACACAGACGCCATGATCGAGCAAAGGGTTGAGTGCCATGCGGTCCAAAGCTTTCGCCTGTGCCGGCTCCCCGCTCACCTGACCGGCCAGCCACCAGTCCGGCGCCCGGAACGCGACACGCTGCGCCACCAGGGCGCACGCGGCCGAGACGACTCCGTCGAGGATCACCGGCAGCCGTCTCACGGCGCTCTGCAACAGAAAACCCGTGATCGCGGCGAGATCCGCGCCGCCGGCCGTGGCCAGCAGCTCCAGCTGATCCCCGAGGACCGGCCGCGCCCGGCGCAGCCCGTCCCGGATCGCCGCGCACTTGCGCATCCACGCCAGATCGTCGATCCCGGCGCCGCCGCGGCCGGTCACCACGGAGGCGTCGGTGCCGCACAGCGCCGCGATCAGCGTGCCGGCCGCGGTGGTCCCGCCCACGCTCAGGTCGCCGAGCACCACGAGGTCGGTGCCGGAGTCCGCCTCCTCGTCCGCGACGGCCATCCCGGCGCGGAAGGCCCGCTCCGCCTCGTCCGCGGTGAGCGCGTCCTCGATGTCGATACGGCCCGAACCGCGCCGCACCCGGTGGCGCGTCACGTCCTCGGGCAGCTCCGCCGGGTCGCAGTCCAGCGACATGTCGACGACCCGCACCTGCGCCCCGCACCGGCGCGCCAGCACCGCCGACGCGCTCTCGCCGTCCAGCACGGCCCGTACGAGCGCCCGCGCGCCCTCCGCCGGGCCGCCGGAAACCCCCAGCTCGGCGACCCCATGGTCACCCGCGAACAGCAGCAGCCGCGGCCGCTCGACCGGCTTCACCGGCACCGAACCCTGCGCGGCCGCGAGCCACTCGCCCAGCTCGTCCAGCCGCCCCAGCGCACCGGGCGCGGGCACGAGCCGTTCACGGTGCTCCTCGGCGTCCCGGCGTACGCCGGAGTCCGGGCGCTCGATCAGGGTGGCGAAGTCATCGAGATTCAGGCCGCTCATCCGCAGAACAGTACCCGCAGAAGTAGATGCCAGTCCCACGGGAACGAGCCGTCGATCCACGGACGCCCCACCGACCGCCTCGCCGGCGGGGCCGCTGTCGCGGGGGGAGGCTGTACGGGCGGCCCCGCCCCCCGCCGACGGCTGCGCCGGGCTGGGGCTGACGCCCGCATTGGACCGCGCGCTTGTGCTCGCACCAACGGCTGCGCCGGGCCGGTGCTGAGGCCTGGGGCCGTGCCATGCCCCTGAACCGCGCCTGTACTCGCGCTGACGGCTGCGCCGGGGAGGGGCTGACGCCGGTCTGGGACCGTGCCGTGCCCCTGAACCGCGCCCGTACCCGTACCCGCATCCGCCGCACCCCCAGCACCCGCTCCGCGCGCCGCGCGATCCCGGCGGCAGGCCGGCACGGCCTTGCCGCCGCAGGCGAAGCCCCGCCGCAGGCGAAGCCCCGCCGCAGGCGAAGCCCCGCCGCAGGCGAAGCCCCGCCGCAGGCGAAGCCCCGCCGCAGGCGAAGCCCCGCCGCAGG
>NZ_JBFAIV010000051.1:0-44674 GCF_040654875.1 Streptomyces sp. NPDC050610
ACGGAACAGAACGCCGAAACTCTCCCTCACCCCGACCGAAACCATGCCTGACCAGCGAAAACCAAACGACCACGTCCGGTTGAGATACAGCTTCTCAAGGCACGCCGCCGACAGGAGGTAGCTGCGGGTCCGGGCCGCAGCGTCTTTCGCCGTCTCGCCCTGGGCCAGCAAGCCGCCGAAAAGTTCCGCGCGTTCGCGGGGCCTCGCGTGCGCCACCGCCATGCGGATGACGTCCTCCCACTGGTCGTCCTCCGCGTTGCGGGCCAGTAGCCCGAAGTCTCCCTCCTCCACGAAGGCCCGTGCGCCCAGGTAGTCCTGGAAGGTCCGGTGGATGAAGTCCACCGTCTCCGTCGACGTCTCGCGGAGCAGCCCGCTGCGCTGGACGAAGTGCTTGAGGAGCGTGGGGGCGTCGCACTGGGCGGCGGCCTCGCGGACGGCGGGCAGCGCGTCCGCGATGATGGCCTCGGCGCGGGAACGCGTCATCTCCGTACGGCCGTTGCGGATGAGGTAGTGGGCGAGCCTTTGCAGGATCTGGATCTGGGGCTCCTCGCGGAGCTCGACCTCGGCGAGGCCGGTCATGGAGCGCTCGCGGTCGCGGCGTGTCAGCAGCATGGACAGGGCCGCGTCGTACAGTTCCTTGCGTCCGGTCGGCAGAAAACCCCGCCGGTCGCGGTGGAGGGCGCAGATCAGACCGCACATCAAGGGGTTGGTCGCGAGCCGGCTCAGGTCCGGCTTGGCCGCGACGGCGCTGAGCAGCTGGGGCTCGTACGTATCGAGCTGTGCGCTCTCCTCGACGCTCGCCCCGGCGCGGGCCGCCGTGTGCCAGCGCCGTACGAAGGAGGCGACCTCGGCGGGTCCCATGGGCGCGAGCGTCAGTTCGGTGAAGCCGTCGGACGCCAGCCAGTCGTCCTGTACGGCGGAAGGGCGCGAGGTGATCAGCCAGCGGTTGCCGGGGTAGAGGTCGACGAGATCGCGCAGCCAGGTGCGGGTGAGCGGCCGGTCGGTGTCCGGGATCTCGTCCACGCCGTCGATCAGCAGCAGCCCGCGCCCGGCGCGCAGTACGCGGTCCGCCCAGCCGTCGGGCTGCGCCCCGGCCAGCGGGGAGCCGGTCGCGGCGAGGAAGCGGTCGGGGGTGGGGGCGCGCTCGCCGTGGGTGGGGAGGGTGCGCAGCGGCAGTACGAAGGGGATGCGGTCCTGGAGGTACGCCATCCGTTCGGCCAGGTCCTGGCCGGTGGCGGCGGACACGGCGAGCCACTGGACGAGGGTGGTTTTGCCCGATCCGGCCACGCCGCGCAGCAGCACCCGGTCGTGGTGGGTGAGCGCCTGGTCGGCGGGGAGCGGGGTGCTGGAGGTGAAGTGGCCGAGGACGGTGGGCTCGCCCGCGCCGTCGGGGTCGCCGAGTACGAGCTGGTGGTCGCCGTCGGGCGGTACGGCCCGCAGTGCCCTGCTCATCGCGCGGGTCAGGGCGCTGGGCACCTCGTTTTCCGTCGGATGGGGGACCCCGCCGGGCGTTTCGTCGCCCATCGAGCCGGTGAGGACGCCCGCCATCCCCTTCCCCCGCCAGTCCCCGTACGCGCTGAGCGTCACCACCCGCTCCGGCTCGCTCGCCGCCAGGCTCAGATACGCCGTGTCCAGCGGCCAGCGGTCCGGGGAATTGGTGAGGTCGATGCCGTAGATCGTGAGCTTGCCGTGCTTTTGCGCGATGTGGGCGAGGTACCGGCGCTCGAAAGCGGTGTCCTCGTCCCCCGGGCGCGGGGTCCGGGCGATGAGGGCGTCCACCTTGGCGATCAGCTCGGCTGTCCGGGCGCTCTGCTCCACCAGGGTCCGGGCCACGAAGGTGGAGCGCTGGGTGAAGAAGTGGAGGATGTGCAGGCAGGCGGTATCCAGGACGGAGTCGTGGAGGTAGCGCGCGTCAGGGGAGAGGTGCCGGGCTGGGGAGCCGGCCCGATCGCTTCGGTCGCTGAGTCGGCGGGCGAGTCCCGTGTGGCCGAGGCGGACGGCCTGTACGTCGTCCATGTCCAGGGAGCCCAGCGCGTAAAGGGCGCGGGAGAGGGCGTCGGCGACCGCATGGCGCTCGTCGGGCGGCAGCGCGTCGTGCGGTCCGGCGGCTCGTACGGCCCGGTCGACGAGGTGCGACGCGAGTTTGCGTACGTCCTCGTGCTCCAGCGTCCGCTTCTCGGCCCCGAAGGAGACCAGCCCTGAGACGCGAACGGGTCTGTCGACCAGACCGGCGCCGGGGCCCTCGCGCACGAACAGCTTCTTGATGAGCGGTGCGACGGCGCTGGACGCGAGCCGTACTGCACCGGTGCTTGCGGGATCCACTCGCCCGTACCCCCAGGGGACTGTGCGGCGCTGTCTGCTGCCCGGCAGCGTACCGCCGGCGCCGGGCCGTCGGTCCCGAAACGGACATCCGAAAGTCCCGCCGGAATTCGAGTGGATCTTATGTGGCGGTGACATGCCGCACAGCCCTTTTCCTCGGTACTAAACGCTTTAGGGGGAGCGTTGTGTCCGGGTCCGGGACTTTCGGCCCGCTGGGCCCGGGGCTTTCGCGGGGGCGGGGCGCGGGGCTTTCGGGCGTACGAGCGTACGGGCAGGTCAGGCGATTCCCCGCAGTGGTGGGAGGGGCATTTCGGCGTTGCTCGGAGAGGGGTTTCCGGCCCCTCCTGGCGCGGTCGGTAAGAGGCGGAATTCCCTTTCCTCCGGTACGGCCGAGCCTAGTAGCGACCCCCCTTGGCGGCACGCCATTGCCGGGTTACCAAGGTATGGCGCTCCCGGTCCGCAGCCGGGACTTATTCATTCCTGGCACCCTTGGAGGTTGTTCCGTATGTCGAAGCACGCCCCGTTCCGCAGTCCGAAGAAGTCCAATAAGTCGAACAAGTCCGTTCTCCGTACCCGTGCCGCCGTACTGGCCGCCGGGCTGGGTGCTTCGGCCGCGCTCGGCTCCGGTGTCGCGCTGGCCGCGGACGCCGGCCACGGCAGCCTGCTGGAGCTCGGTTCGGTGTCGACGATCGACAACGCGATCAAGGCCCAGGCCAGCAACCAGAAGAAGGCCGCCGACCAGGAGAAGAAGGACGCCGCGCAGCACAAGAAGGCCGTCGCGAAGAAGGCTTCCTCCTGGGTGAAGCCGGTGGACTCCTACCAGATGGGCCAGCCGTACGGCATCGCCGGCAGCCACTGGGCGCACAACCACAGCGGGCAGGACCTCGTGGTCGACACCGGTACCCCGGTGAAGTCCGTGCACGGCGGTACGGTCGTGAAGGCGGGCCCGAATGGCGGCGGCGACGGCCCCGCGTACGGGAATGCCATCGTCGTCAAGCACGACGACAACACGTACTCGCAGTACGCGCACCTTTCGAAGATCGACGTTCAGGTCGGCCAGTCTGTGAAGACCGGGCAGGAGATCGCCCGCTCCGGCTCCACCGGCAATTCGACCGGCCCGCACCTGCACTTCGAGATCCGTACCACCCCGAACTACGGCACCTCGGTGGAGCCGCTCCACTTCATGAGCGACCACGGGGACAAGCTCTGAGCGGTTTCGGCAGCTTCAGCGACTTCGGCGGATTCCGCTGAACCAGCGGGATGCCCTCAGGAGACTGCCGAGATTGCCGAGATTGCCCCAGTGATCACCTCAAGCCCGCTCAACTGACCTCAGTCGAGTGGGCTTGTGTCACGAGATCGATGGCGACTTCCAGGACAGCCTTGTGCTTCTCCTCGGGGTCGCCTTCGATGCTGTTGAGCGCGAACATTCCGGCGTGCAGGCTGAACAGCGCGACCACGCAGCGGGCCTGGTCCACCAGCGGCGCCGAGGGGTCCCGGAGCAGCTCGCTCATGGCGATCATGCGCTTCTTGAAGCGCTCGCCGATGCTCAGCTCGCGCACGGTCGCCTGGTTCTCCTGCATGAAGCGGAAGAGGGGGGCGGCTTCGCTGAGGGAAGTGCTGTAGCGGCGCAGCAGCTCCGTCATGGTCTCCAGGGTGTGGGGCTGATCCTGGGCCCAGGCGATGAGCTCGTCCAGCGGCCGGCCGAGGTCTTCGAAGATGGAGACGAAGATGTCTTCCTTCGTCTTGAAGTGGTAGTAGAGGGCCGCCTTGGTGACGCCCAGCTTCTCGGCGATCTCGCGGAGTGAGGTCTTCTCGTAGCCCTGCTCGGCGAAGAGTTCGAGGGCGACGTCCTGGATGCGCTGGTGCGTATCGCTTCGGCGCGGTTGCGGTGTGCCCATGGATGCTCTCCTGCGTTCGGCTGGGTGTGGGGCCCATTGAAACTTACTTGACGCCCGGCTAGTAGCGGCTTACCTTACTGAGTGTACCCATCTAGCCGGTCGGCAAGTAAGTTGCTGGCTGGCTCTCTTGCCGCCCCAGGGGGAGCAAAAAGTATGTCAAGCGCCCGTTCCCGACACGAGGCCCCACCAGTGGATTCGTCGGACAGTCCGGCAAAGACTCGACAACCGCGCAGTGTGCGCGTTGTTCTCATGGCGCTGATGATCGCCATGCTGCTGGCCATGCTGGACAACATGATCGTGGGCACGGCGATGCCCACCATCGTGGGAGAGCTCGGCGGCCTCAGCCATCTCTCCTGGGTCGTCACCGCCTATACGCTCGCCACCGCCGCCTCCACCCCGATCTGGGGAAAGCTCGGCGACATGTACGGGCGCAAGGGCATCTTCCTCACCTCGATCGTGCTGTTCCTCATCGGCTCGGCGCTGTCGGGCATGTCGCAGTCGATGGACCAGCTGATCGCCTTCCGCGCCGTCCAGGGCCTGGGCGCCGGCGGTCTGATGGTCGGCGTGATGGCGATCATCGGCGACCTGATCCCGCCCCGTGAGCGGGGCAAGTACCAGGGCATGATGGCCGGCGTGATGGCCGTCGCCATGATCGGCGGGCCGCTGGTCGGCGGCACCCTCACCGACCACCTCGGCTGGCGCTGGTCCTTCTACATCAACCTGCCGCTCGGCGCGATCGCCCTGGCGATGGTCACGGCGGTGCTGCACCTGCCGAAGAAGCGGGCCGAGGGCCGTATCGACTACGTGGGCGCGGCGCTGCTGACCATAGGCATCACCTCGCTCGTGCTGATCACCACCTGGGGCGGCACGGAGTACGCCTGGGGCTCCGGCCGCATCATCGGGCTGGGCGTGCTCGGCGTCGTCGCGCTCATCGCCTTCGTCTTCGTGGAGCGCAAGGTCAGCGCGCCGGTACTGCCGCTGCACATCTTCCGCAACCGCAACTTCTCGCTCGTCACCGTGATCGGCTTCCTGGTCGGCTTCGTGATGTTCGGATCGATGACCTTCCTGCCGCTCTACCAGCAGACCGTGCAGGGCGCCTCGGCCACCAACTCCGGCCTGCTGCTGCTGCCGATGCTGCTGTCGATGATGACCGTCTCGCTGATCGCGGGCCGCGTCACCACGAACACCGGCAAGTACAAGATGTTCCCGATCATGGGCGGCGCGCTCATCACCGTCGGCCTGGTCCTGCTGGCCCAGATGGACACCGGCACCTCGCGCTTCACCTCGGGCGTCTACATGGCGGTGCTCGGCGCCGGCATGGGCTTCCTGATGCAGATGACCATGCTCATCGCGCAGAACAGCGTCGAGATGAAGGACATGGGCGTCGGCTCGTCGTCGGCCACCCTCTTCCGTACGATCGGCGGCTCGTTCGGCGTCGCGATCTTCGGCGCGATCTTCACCCACCAGGTGCAGGACACGATGACGAGCCGCCTCGGCGGCAAGGGCGACGCGGTCGTCTCCGGCGGGGCGCAGATGGACCCGAAGAGCCTCGCCAAGATGCCGGCCATGATCAAGGACGCGTACATGCACGCCGTCTCCAGCGGTACGCACAACGTCTTCCTGTGGGGCGCGGGGATCAGCATCATCGGCTTCGCCGCCGCCTGGTTCATAAAGGAGATCCCGCTCCGCGGCTCCGAGCCGAAGCCGGAGGCCGCCCCGGCGGACGCCTCTCCGGCCGAGCAGACGGCGGTCAGCAGCGCCTGACGCGCTGAGACCGGCCTCCTTCGCCATCTGCCGCACCCGCTCCCCGCCAGCCCCCTGGGCCGGGGGGGCGGGTGCGGTTTTTGCTTTCCGACGTGTCGCCGCGGGGCGCGGTGGGGCGCGATGGGGCGCGGTGGGCGGGGCCTCGGGGGTGCGTGCGGCCGTCGGGCTTGTGCGCGGTGTACGGGCTTGCGCGCGGCCTTCAGGTTCGTGTGCGGCCGTCAGGGGTGTGCTCGGCCGTCAGGGCTCGTGCTCGGCCATCGGGCTCGCGCTCAGCCCTCAGGCCTGTGCGCGCCGGTGGGCCGCCACGCGTTCGCGCGTCGCGCAGCGGCGCGAACAGTAGCGGCGGGCGGGGCCGCTGTTGAGGGTGACGAAGACGTCGCGGCAGCGCGGCGACGCGCAGCGGCCGCCGGGCGGGCGCTGGCGGTCCCAGACCAGGACGGCCAGGGCGAGGCAGGACGAGGCGAGGAACCACTCGCCCCAGGGCGCGTCGTCGTGGCTGTCGAGGTGGGGGTGCCAGGGGGAGCCGTTGCTGTGAGAGGTGAGGCGGAAGGTACCGGTGGTGCGTTGGAGGAGGGGGTTCAGTACGGCCGCGGCCATGTCCGCGTCCTCGGCGGCGAACACCTCCCGCAGTGAGTCGGCCACCTCCCGCATCTCCGCGATGTCGTGGGCGGAGAGGGAGACGGGACCGGGTTCGCCGTGCGCGCGCAGCACGTCGGCGACGGTTCCGGCCGCGGAGGCGGCGGGGACCTCGGCGGACAGGGCGTTGATGACGGCCGCGGTCCGCCGGGCGGTGTTCTGCACCGAGTGCCGGGCGGGCCATTCGCTGTTCGGAGTCGACACCAGGGCAATGTAACGCGCCTGGTCAAGTTCTGCGTTACGTACGTAACGTGCTGCGCATGCATAAGCGTTACGCGATGAGGTCGTACGCGCTTGGCGCCGCGACCGCCCGTACCGGGGACGAGATGTCGGGGCCCGCCCTGCTGCTGGCCGGGCTCGCGGCCACCGGATCGGCGTCCCACGGGTCCGCGCTGCTGGCGGGCATGACGGTCTCGGCCGCGGCCGGCGGCCCGCTCTTCGGCGTGCTGCTCGACCGGTCCGCGCACCCCGGCCGGCTGCTGGCCGGAGCGCTCGCGGGCTACGCCGCCGCGCTGGCCTCCGTCCTTCTCAGCCTCGGCCGGACCCCGTTCACCTGCTCCGTGGCGATCGCGGTGCTCGCGGGGCTGCTGGGGCCGGCCCTGGCCGGCGGCTGGACCTCGCAGCTGCCGCGCGTCGCGACGCCGGAGGCGCTGCCGCGCGCCAACGCCTTCGACGCGATGACGTTCAACGTCGCCAGCCTGGCGGGCCCGGCGCTGGCCGGAACCGTCGCGGGCCTGGCCGGGGCCCCGGCCGGGGTGGCGGTCGCCGTCGCGCTCATCTGCCTCGCCCTGCCCTCGGCATGGACGCTGCCACCAGTGCCCCGCCCGGCGTCCGCCGCACCGGCGGCCTCGGTCCTCACTGGCCTCGCGGCGGGTTTCCGCGCCGTCGTACGGACGGCGGCACTGGCCCGGGCGACAGCGGCCTCCGTGGTCTCCTGCCTCGGCGAGGGCATGCTCGTGGCGTGCAGCCCGCTGCTCGGGGCGCAGGTCCTCGGCGGCGCCGGACGTGGCGCCCTGCTGCTCTCCGTCGTCGCCGCGTCCGCCCTCGCGGCCAACGCGGTGCTCTCCCGCTACCCCCGGCTGCTGCGCCCGGACACCGTCCTGTGGTGCAGCCCCCTCATCCTCGCCGTCGCCCTCCTGCTGGCGGCGACGGGCCGGACCGTGCCGCTCATCGCCGCCATGGTGCTCGCGGGCGTCGGCGAAGGGCCGCAGCTCACCGCCCTCTTCGCGGTACGGCACCGGGAAGCGCCGGAGGGGCTGCGCGGCCAGATCTTCACCACGGGGGCGAGTCTGAAGATCACCGGGTTCGCGGTCGGGGCGGGGCTCGCCGGACCGATCGCCGGCTGGTCCTTGACGGGCGCGCTGATGACCGCCGCCGGGACCGAGGTACTCGCCGCGCTGGCCTTCGCGGCGGTCGGACTCTCGCGCTCGGCCTCTCCTTCGCCTTCCCCTTCGTCTGCTCCTGCTCCTGTTCCTGACTCCTCGGGCCGTTGAGCTTCGCTTCTGGCCGCGTGGGGAGCCGTCCCGGCGGGGTTTCCGCAGCTCACGGCCGATTGTCAGACCCCCCTGCCAGTATCGGGGACAGCAAGCAACAGTCGGTCGTGTACGGGCGTGTACGGGCAGCCGCCCGCCCACGCCGCTCTCAAGAAGCGTGCTGAACCCGTCCTGCCTACGGTGGCAGTGACGGACCTCATCCCTAGGAGCGCGTCATGATCAAGGGTCTCGCCATCGGCAACGTCTGGGTGCTCGACCAGGACCGGGCCAAGGAGTTCTACACCGAGAAGCTCGGCTTCGAGGTCCGTATGGACATGACCATCGGCGGCGACGGCGGAATGCGCTGGCTGACCGTCGGAGCCAAGAACCAGCCGGACCTCGAACTGACGCTGTCGCTGCCCAGCGAGGGCAGGCTGGACAAGGAATCCGTCGAGATGGTGAAGAAGCTGGTCGCCAAGGGGGTGCTGGGCCCCGGGGTGCTGACCACCGACGACATCAAGGGCGACTACGAGGCGTTCAGCGCGAAGGGCGTCGTGTTCCTCCAGGAGCCGCAGGAGCGGCCGTACGGCATCGAGGCGGTCTTCCAGGACGACTCGGGCAACTGCTTCGCGCTCACCCAGCCGAGCGAGCAGATGGACATGAGCAAGAGCTGGGGGGAGTGCACCGAGTAGACCGGACTCGCCGTGCCCGGCCGCACCTGAGTCGTCGCTGGGTCGTCGTTGGGCCGCTGCTGGGTCGCTGCCGAGACGCGGCTGAGCCGCCGCTCGGGCCCGTACGCCCGGCCTCGGCCCGGGTTACGCCCGGCCCCTCGGGCCCGTACGGGCCCGTACCGGCTCAGCTGGCGACTGGCCGCTCCTGACTCCGTACCCCGTACTCCGTTCCGGGTGCCGGCTCAGCGGCTCAGTCCGGGACCTGGATGACCGGGAAGCTGCCCGTGCTGGTGGGGGCCGACTCCGGGAGCCACAGCACCGCCACGGCGCCGGTGCCGCCCTCGGCGACCGGGTCCGCGTTGCGGAAGGTCAGCCGTGCGCCGAGGACCCTGGCCTGGCCTGCCGCGATGGTCAGGCCCAGGCCGTGGCCCTTGCCCGCGCGGTCCTTGCTGCCCGTACGGAAGCGGCTCGGGCCCTCCCGCAGCAGTTCCTCCGGGAACCCCGGACCGTGGTCGCGGACCCGCAGCACACGGCCCTCGACCGTGACCTCGAACGGCCCCTTGCCGTGCTTGGCGGCGTTGGCGAGGAGGTTGCCGAGGATGCGTTCCAGGCGGCGCGGGTCGGTGGAGACATAGGCGTCCCGGATGACCCGGCAGTGGGCGTCCGGGGCGACCACCCGGACCCGGCGCATCACGAACTCGCCGAGTTCGACGTCCTGCATCTCGGCCCGCTCCGCGAAGCCGTCCAGCCGCGCCACTTCCAGTACGTCCTCGACGAGCGTGCGCATCGCCTGCGCCCGGTTCCGTACGAGCTCGGTGGGGCGGCCCGGCGGCAGCAGCTCGGCGGCGGTGAGCAGGCCGGTGACCGGGGTGCGCAGCTCGTGCGCGATGTCGGCGGTGACGCGCCGTTCGGCCTCCAGCCGGTCCTGGAGCGCCTCGGCCATCCCGTCCACGGCACGCGCGAGGTCGTCCGTCTCGTCGCGCACCCGGCCGCTGATGGAGTCGCCGACGCGCACGTCCGACTGGCCCTCGGCGAGGTTGCGGGCGGCGACGGCCGCTTTGCGCAGCCGCCGGGAGAGCTGGCCGCCGATCAGGATGCCGAGCGCGGAACCCCCGAGCACCACCGAGATCGACCCGATGACCAGCGCCTTGTCCAGCTCGTCGAGGATCGCGAAGCGGTCCTTGAACCGGGTGTGGACGGAGAGGATCTTGCCGTCGCGCAGCGGCACGGAGGCCCATACCTCCGGGGCGCCGCCCGAGTCCTGGAGGTAGGTGGCGCGCAGCCCGACTGCGGCGGCCTCCCGCAGCTGCTGCGGCAGCGCGGGGTCGTCGATCTTCGTGCGGAACAGCAGCCGGTGGGTGGAGTCGTAGATGCGCTGGGCGTCCTGCACCCGCTGATCCATCACATCGCGGCTGTTGTCGAGCATCGAGACGCGCGCGGCGTTGTGCACGACGAGGCTCAGCGCGATGGCGACGAGCGCGCCCACCCCGGCGATGGCGAGGCTGACCTTCCAGCGCAGCCCGGTGCGCAGGTCGAGCTTCACCGTGACCTGCCCCGTGCCTTGCCCTGCGCCCTGCCCCGTGTCTCGCCTCGCGGCGCGGACCGGCGGGGGCCCGCGCCTGCCGGTCCGGGCGCTACGCGACCGCGGCGCGTCAGTCCGGGACGTACGCGACCGCGCCGCGTCAGCCTGAGACGCACGCCACTCGCCTGCTCGGCACGCACGCCACTCGCCTGCTCGGGATGTACGCGACTCGCCCGCTCGGGACGTACGTAACCCGTGCGCTGGGGACGTACGTAACTCGTGTGCCCTGAATCGACGCAGCTCGTGTGCCCCGGTCCGACGCGGCTCGTTTCGACCGATCCGACGGAACTCGTGCACCCCGATCCGACGCGGCGCGGCCGGTGGGGAGCGGGTGGCTGCCGGGGCGCGAGGGGGGTTTCCCCGAGGGAGTGCGGCACCATGAGGAGAGGCTAGCCTCGAAGTTTGTAGCCGAAGCCGCGGACGGTTTCGATGCGGTCCTGGCCGATCTTGCCGCGCAGCCGCTGCACATGGACGTCGACGACGCGGGTGTCGCCGCCCCAGCCGTAGTCCCAGACCCGCTCCAGCAGCCGGTCGCGGGAGAGGACGGTGCCGGGCGCGGCCGAGAATTCGAGCAGCAGCCGCATCTCGGTCGGGGTCAGCGCGACGGACCGGCCTCCTTTGCGCACCTCCATCCCCTCGGTGTCGACCTCCAGGTCGCCGAAGGTCAGGACGCCGCCCTCCAGCTGCGCGTCGTCGGCGGCGGAGGCGCCGCCCGGTCCGCTGGCGTGACCGAAGCGCCGCAGCACCGCCCGGATGCGGGCGACGAGCACGGCGCCGTCGAAGGGCTTGGTGACGTAGTCGTCGGCGCCGGCCTCCAGGCCGAGCACCACGTCGATGGAGTCGGCGCGCGCCGACAGCATGATCACGGGGACGGTCGACTCGTCGCGGATGCGGCGGCACAGGCTGACGCCGTCCAGCCCCGGCACCATCACGTCGAGCAGCGCGATGTCCGGCTGGTGGGCGCGGAACTTCTCCAGCCCGGTCAGCCCGTCGGGCACGGCCGTCACCTCGAAGCCGTCGCGCTCCAGGGCGAGCTGGGTGGCCTCGCGGATGACGTCGTCGTCCTCGACGAAAAGCACATGTGTATCAGCCACCGCTGCTCTAGCCCTCCGTTCCCGCGCTGGGGAGGTCGTCCTTGTCGTCGCCGTTGACGGTCTTGCTGTAGTCGGTGTGCGTGCGCCCCGTCTCCTGGAACTTGTCCTTCTTCCAGTGATACGTGACGACGTCCTCGCCCGACGGGCAGCACACCGCGTCCCCCGAAGCGTAGATCTGCTTGGTCACCCGCAGGTCACGGCGGTCGATGTCGGCGTAGACGGGCGACTGCTCGGCCGAGAACACGTTCTCGTACGAGTCCGAGCCCCCTTTATCCGAGCCGCCCTTGTCCGAGCCCTCCTTGTCCGAGCTCCCCTGGCCCGAGCCGCCCTTGTCCGACGAGTCCCCCTTGGGCTGGTACACATACGCGCCCACGCCGAAGGAGTCGCCGCAGGTCAGGATGTTCACGACGATGTCGGTGCGGGCCGAGCCGGTCAGCTGCCCGTACGAGACGTCGACGGGGTACTGGTTCTTCGCGCACGGCTTCAGATTCCGCTTGATCTGCGGGCTGACCTTCGGATCGGCCTTGACCAGCGCGACGGCGTCGACCTTCTCCTGGGAGGGAGAAACCGACGCCGAGGGTGTTCGCTTCCCTTTGGCCGCGCTCTCGCTCTGTGCGGGGCCCTCTTTCCGTACGCCCTCGCCGCTCGCGTTGCAGCCGGACAGCACGAGGCAGGCGGCGGCGGCCATCGAGGCCACCGCGCCGCCGGTGATCAGTGCAGGCTTGGGAGGAGCCGGCTTTGTCAGGCCGCGCACCGTTCCTGCCCCCGCTCGCCTCGTTCCAGCGCGTGGAAGTCCAGGTCGCGGCTCTCCAGTTCCTGACGCAGACGGGCCAGCGCCCGATGCAGCGTGCTCTTGACCGTGCCGGTCGACATGCCGAGCGCCTCCGCCGTCTCCTCAGTGCTCATCTGCTCCCAGTGTCGCAGCACGACGACGCTGCGCTGCTTGGGGGCGAGGACTCCGAGGATGTCCATCAGCAGGGCGCGGTCGGCGTGTTGCTCGGTGCCGTCCTCGACGCTCGCGTCCGGCAGCTGCTCGGTCGGCACCTCGTCGAGCTTACGGGCGCGCCACCACTCCGTGCGAGTGTTGATCATGACACGTCGGAGATATGCGTCGGCCAGCGACTTGTCGGCTATGCCGTCCCAGCGGCCGTACGTGCGCACCAGCGCGGTCTGGAGCAGGTCCTGAGCGTCGATGGGGTCCGGAACCAGTCGGCGGGCGCTGCGCAACAGCGCGTCCTGACGGTTGCGGACGTACTCCTCAAAATCCAGAACCTTGCCGCTGCCAGCCATCCGAGCAGCCTCCATTCCGCTTGCGTTCCCCGCGTCACGCTGGTGGTCGTCCAGCACGTAGAGGACGCTACGGAGGCGCTGTTGCAACGCGATGTGCGATAGCCCTTCGGAGCGTGCACAGCTGTCCATAGGTTGTGTAACAGGGGGAACGAACCGGACATTATCCTCGTCGGGATGGCGGACGGTGACGGTCCGGTGACGGCTTCGGTGGCGATTTTCGTGGGTGAAAGACCCCTGTAATGGCGGCAGTTGGAGACTGTGGGGTGGTTGTGGCGTTTGTTGTTACGGCAGCCGCCATGGTCGTTACGTCCCCCGTTACGGGGGCCGTTACGTCGGCCGTTACGTCCCCCCGTTAAGGGAACTGTTACGTCGGCCGTTACGGCAGTCGCCGCGTCGGTCGTAGCGCGGTCGTCACTTCTCGTCACGATGCGTCACGTCACGCCATGTCTCGTCACGTCAGCGGCAGCCGGTACGCCCCGTCCGCGAGCGGTTCCACGAGGCCGTCCGCGACCAGCCCGTCGAGTGCGCGCGCCCGCTGGACGGGCTCGTCCCACACCCCGTCCAGCACCGCCTGCTCCACCGGGCCGACCGCCTCGCGCAGCACGGCCAGCAGCTTGCCGCGCACCTGCCGGTCCGTACCGGCGTAGGTCTGGCCGCGCCGCGCCGGCCCGTCGTGCGCCGGCGACCCCGCCGCCAGCCAGGCGCACCGCGCGGCGATCGGGCAGCGGCCGCAGGCGGGGCCGCGGGCCGTGCAGACCAGCGCGCCCAGCTCCATGGTCGCCGCGGCCCAGGCGGCGGCGGTCGGCTCCTCCTCGGGCAGCAGGGCCCGGGCGAGCTTGCGCTCGGCGGCGGTGGTGGCGTTCGGCGGGTACTGCACGCCGGTCACGGCGCGCGCGAAGACCCGGCGCACGTTGGTGTCGAGGACCGGGTGCCGCTGCCCGTACGCGAAGGAGGCGACGGCGGACGCGGTGTACTCGCCGACGCCGGGCAGCGCGAGCAGCTTGGCGTGGTCGTCCGGTACGTCCCCGCCGTGCCGTTCCGCTATCGCCGCCGCCGCGCCGTGCAGCCGCAGCGCGCGGCGCGGGTAACCGAGCCGACCCCAGGCGCGTACGGCCTCGCCGGGCGGCTCGGCGGCCAGGTCGGCGGGGCGCGGCCAGCGCGCCAGCCACTGCTCGTACACGGGCAGCACCCGGCTGACAGGGGTCTGCTGGAGCATGAACTCGCTGACCATCACGGCCCACGGGCCCGCGTCGGGGCGGCGCCAGGGCAGGTCGCGCGCGTGCGTGTCGAACCAGTCGATGACGGCGGCGTGCAGGGCCGCGGGGGGCGGGGACGCGGGGGCGGCGGCCGGCGTCGGGGGCGTGGTGGGCGTTGGCGTCGTAGTCATGGCTCATCGATCCTGGCATGGACGGGCGGGGGCATGCGTGACGCCCCAGGTCGGCCCGCGCGAGTCTCTGCCCTTGATCGGCCTCCGTCGTTATGGGCCTCCGCCGGGATGGGCCTCCGCCGTGATCGGCCTCCGCCGGGATGGGCCGCTGCTCCGCCCTCGCCCCGCCGTGGCCGGAGGAGCCTCGGCGAGCGCGGGTGTTCCAATATCAGCGACGCCTTTATATACAGCCGGGCACGGCCGCACCTGGCGTCCCGCCGAGCCCGATCCCGTTCCCGGCCGATCCCGCGTCGCCGCACGCCGTACCCCCGAGGAGTTCACGATGGTCCAGGCCGATACCGACGGTGCGCCCGGCGCGGGCGATGCCGGGCCCGTCCTGCGGGCGCTCGATGGACTCACCACGATGACGCTCGCGTATGCGGACGAGGACGGCCCGCAGGCGTGCGCCGTGCTGTACGCGCGCGGCGGCGACGCCGGGGCGCCGGTCCTGTACTTCGTCACCTCGACCTCCACCCGGCACGGCCGCGCCCTCGACGCCCCCGGCGCCCGCGCTGCCTTCACGGCGCAGCGCGACGGCCAGGAGTGGACGGAGCTGACGGGGGTGCAGGGCCGGGGCGGCTGCCGCCGGCTGGCAGGCGCGGAACGGGCCGCCGCCTGGCGTACGTACACGGAGCGCTTCCCCTTCACCGTCGCCTCCGATCGGCTGCGCGCGGCCATGGAGGCCACGGACCTGTGGGAACTGCGCCCCGACTGGCTCAGGTTGATCGACAACGCCCAGGGGTTCGGGCACAAGCGGGAGTGGTCCGCGTCACGTTGACGGCGGCTCGGTGCCCGTACGTCCGTACACCCGGCGGTAGCGTCGCGCGTCGAGCGGCGTCGGCGTGTCGCGGCCCGAAAGGCCCGTGTGCCGCGTCTGAGCACGGCTTCCGGGCAGATGATGAGAAAAGTACGGGGCCCTACGGCGGGTATTGGCTGGTGCCGTGGCGGATCTCTCGTAGAGTCTTCGCGTGGGATCTCTGCGCAATCCGATCGGGCCGCTTCCCTCCTCCATCTACTGGCGGCGGAGGTCAGTTGCGCTGGCCCTGATCGCGCTGCTGGTGCTGCTGGTGGTGTGGGCCGTCAATCTGGGCGGCAGCGGCAGCGCCGGCAAGGACGACCAGGGCAAGGGGTCGAGCGGCGGCAAGGGCTCCGGCCCCACCAACACCATCACGCCGGGGCCGACCCCGTCCGGTACGCACTACAGCCAACGGCCGGGCGGCCGTGACGAGTCCGGCAGCGGCGGCGGAAGCGGCGGCTCCGATTCCGGTGGCAGCGGCGGCGGCAGTGGCAGCGGCGGTACGGGCTCGGGCGGAGCCGGGGGCGCCGGCGTGCTCGGGGCCGGCGACGGGAAGGCCGTACCGGCCGGGTCCAGCCTGCCGGAGTGCACCACGTCGGCGGTGCATCTGACGGTGCGCAGCGTGAAGAACACCTACGCCCCGGACGAGAAGCCGAAGTTCGAGGTCATCGCCAAGAACACGGGCAGCGACGCCTGCAAGGTCGACTTCGGCGTGAAGTCCGCCGTGCTGAAGATCGCGCCGACCAAGGAGCCCGACAAGCCGGTGTGGTCCTCGGGCGACTGTCCGAAGAGCGATGGGCCGGCCCCGATCGAGGTCGCGGCCGACAGCGAGACCAAGCGCACCGTGGAGTGGGACCGCAAGCCGAGCGCCGCCAATTGCGCGACCCCGGCCACGGATTCCGTCAAGCCCGGCACATACCTGGTCGAGGCGGAGGTCCCTGGGCTGGGCAAGACGCAGGGCTCCTTCGTCCTCGCGGAGGACTGAATGTTCCGCCAAGGGCGGGAACGTTCCGCCAAGGGCGGGACGCGCCGGCCGGCCCTGAGGGTCGCCTGCGGGTCGCCTGCGGGCGCGTCGTGGCCGGCCGCGCAGTGCCTCGGGCGCCTTTGGGTTTTTAGGCCCGTAGATCTTTAGCCCCGTAGACCCTTGGGCCCTTAGGCCCGCGCCCCTTCAGGGCGCTGCCCCATCAGTCCGTACCTGACGCAGCTCTGACGCAGCGCTATCGCGCCGAGGCCAGTTCCGCGCGGATTCCCGCCGTGAGCACGCGGAGCCCGAACGCGAACCTCGCGTCGAAGTCGAGCAGCGACGGCAGCGCGCTGTGCGCCAGGTGCGGGTACTCCTCGGCGGAGAGCGACGCCCGTACGGCCTTGGGGTCCACCTCGATGCGCCCCTGCTGTTCCAGCACCTCGCCGAGAACGTAGGAGAAGACGGTGGCGATGGCCCAGATCGCCTCCTCGCCGGTGAAGCCCGCCTCGTCCATCGCGGCCAGCAAGGTGTCGGCGACCGTGAGGTTGGGCTGCCGGGTGGTGTAGGAGCCGCCCACTATGCGGGCTCCGTCGCGCTGGCCGAGCAGGGCCGCCCGTAGCCGTCCGGCCATGACGTGGACGCGGTCCTCCCAGCCCGCCTCGGGGAGCGGGCCGAGTGCGGAGGCCAGTACCGCGTCGGCCATCGCGTCCACCAGGGCGTCCTTGTCGTGGAACAGCCGGTACAGGGCGGGCGGCTGGGTGCCGAGGGCGTCGGACAGCCGCCGCATGGTCAGCGACTCCAGGCCGCCGAGGTTGACCAGGGCCAACGCGGTGTCCACCACGGTGTCCGGGCGGATCGGGCCCTTGCGCGTACCGGCTTCGCCGCTTCCCTGAATTGACATGTTAACGATGTTATCACTAGCTTTAATTTGTTGTTGTTAACGTCGTTACTGGTTCCCTCGGGCAATCCGCGAGGAGCCCGTCGGAAGGAGGAGGAATGGCGACCGAGACCGTGCCCGCCGCCGCTGCACCACAGGCTCCGGAGACCGAGGGGCAGGAAACCCTGGTCATGGTGCGACAGCTGCGCTGGGAGGCCGCCGGAGTGGTCTCCGTGCTGCTGGCCCGGCCGGACGGCGGGCAGCTGCCGCCCTGGCGGCCGGGCGCCCACGTGGAGCTGCTGATGCCCACCGGCATCGTCCGGCAGTACTCGCTGTGCGGCTCTCCCGACGACCTGTCCGCGTACCGCGTGGCGGTGCGGCACCAGCCCGCCAGCCGCGGCGGATCGGAGTACGTGCACTCCTTCCTGCGGCCCGGCCAGCCGCTGCGCATCCGCGGCCCCCGCGACAACTTCGGCTTCGAGCCGGCCGAGTCCTACCTGTTCATCGCGGGCGGCATCGGCATCACCCCGATCCTGCCGATGGTGCGTCAGGCCATCGACACGGGCGCGAAGTGGCAGCTCTTCTACGGCGGGCGGTCCGCCGTCTCCATGGCGTTCCGCGACGAGTTGGCGCCCCACCGGGACTCCGTCCGCCTCTTCCCCTCGGACCGGTCCGGCCACATTCCGCTGGCCGATCTGCTGGGTGAGACCGCGCCGGGCACGGTCGTCTACGCCTGCGGCCCCGAACCGCTGCTCGACGCCGTGGCGGACGGCGGCGCACACCTTCCGAAGGGCACCGTCCGCATGGAGCGGTTCAGGCCGCGGACCAGGGAACCGCTGCCCAACGCCCCGGTCGAGGTGGTCTGCAAACGGTCCGGCAAGACCGTGGACGTACCGGCGGAGCGCAGCGTCCTGGACGCGCTCGGCGACGCGGGCCTGCGAGTGGCCAGCTCATGCCGCGAGGGCGTGTGCGGCACCTGCGAGACGCGGGTGCTCGACGGAGTGCCGGACCACCGCGACGACATCCTCTCCGAGGACGAGCGGGAGAACGGCGACCGGATGTTCGTCTGCGTCTCCCGCGCCCGTACCCCTCAGCTGGTCCTCGACATCTGACCCGCACCTGGCGATCGATCCGTCCGATCGATCCGTCCGATCGATCCGTCCGATCGGTCTGTTCGATCCGTCCGCCCGCCTGAACCGTCCGTCCTTCGATCCGTCCGTCCTTCGATCCGTCCGTTCGACCGCCTAGTCCGCCCACCCGCCCATTCACCAAGGAGCGCACCATGGACCTGGCCACCGCCTCCCGGCACACCGCCGGGGGAGACACTTCCCGCACTCGCGACGCCGCTGACGCGCCTGATGCCCCTGACGCGCCCGAGGCCTTCTCCGGTACGGCCGGCGGCGATGCGTATGACCCCTTCTCCACCATCGGCACCGAAACCGCCCCGGCCCTGTGGGACTACCGCCGGCCCGCCCCCGAGCACACCGCCGCCGACGCCTACACCCCCATCGGCATGGACCGCGTCCGGGAGATCCTCGGCGAGCCGCAACCCTTCATCGCGGAGAAGAAGGAGCCGTTCATCGGCGACTTCATGCGCCGCTTCATCGCCCACAGCACCTTCTTCTGCCTGGCCACCGTCGACGAGACCGGGGCCGTGGACGCCAGCCCCAAGGGCGACCCGCCGGGCTCGGTCCGCATCCTGGACCCGTGGACCCTGGCCGTCCCCGACCGGCCGGGCAACCGCACCGCCGACACCTTCGAGAACATCACCCGCAGCCCGGGCGTCGGCATGGTCTTCTTCGTACCCGGCGTACGGGAGACGGTCCGGATCAACGGCGACGCGTTCGTCACGGACGACCCCGACCTGTTGCAGCAGCTCGGAGCGGAGGGCAAGCCCGCCGTCCTCGCGACGATCGTGAAGGTGCGCGAGGCGTTCTTCCAGTGCGGAAAGGCCGTGATCCGCGCCAGGCTGTGGGAGGACGACCCGCGGGGCCTGTCCGACTCCCTCACGCTCACCAGCGACTTCTACGCCCAGGTCACCGCGCAGATGGCGGAGAAGATGGCCGCGAACCTCGGCGAGGGGCTGGGGTCCCTGGGCACGATCGTCCAGCACCACTACGAGACCGAGCTGTTCTGACCTGCTGTACGGGCCTGCCGTACGGACGCGATGACGTACGGGTTGACGCACCGGAAAGCGCCCGCCGCGCACGCATCGGACGCCGGAACGCACCGAAACCGAAACCGACACCGACACCGACACCGACAGGGCCGCCCGGGGGAATCGTCCCCGGGCGGCCCTGCTGCTGTGTCCGACGCGGCCGGGCGCCGCGTTACACGTAGCGCTCCAGGATCGAGGACTCCGCCAGCCGGGAGAGCCCCTCGCGGACCGAGCGGGCGCGGGCCTCGCCGACGCCGTCGACGGTCTGGAGGTCGTCGACGCTCGCGGCGAGCAGCTTCTGGAGGCCGCCGAAGTGGTCCACGAGGCGCTCGATGATGGCGTTCGGCAGCCGCGGCACCTTCGCGAGGAGCCGGTAGCCGCGCGGCGAGACCGCCGAGTCGAGGGTCTCGGGCGAGCCGCTGTAGCCCAGCGCGCGGGCCACGATGGGCAGTTCCAGCAGCTCGGAGTGGGTGAGCGAGTCGAGCTCGGCCAGCGCCTCGGGGACCGTACGGGTGCGCTTCGCGGTGGGCTGGGGTACGTAGTCGCGCACGACCAGGTCGCGCTCCGGCTCGACGCCGGCGATCAACTCGTCGAGCTGGAGCGAGAGGAGCCGTCCGTCGGTGCCCAACTCCACCACGTACTCGGCGATTTCGGTGGCGATGCGGCGCACCATCTCCAGGCGCTGGGCGACCGCCGTGACATCGCGGACCGTCACCAGGTCCTCGATCTCCAGGGCCGAGAGGGTGCCCGCGACCTCGTCGAGGCGGAGCTTGTAGCGCTCCAGGGTGGCGAGCGCCTGGTTGGCGCGGGAGAGGATCGCCGCGGACTCCTCCAGGACGCGCCGCTCCCCGTCCACGTACAGCGCGATGAGCCGCATCGACTGGCTGACGGAGACGACGGGGAAGCCCGCCTGGATGGAGACGCGCTGCGCGGTGCGGTGCCGGGTGCCGGTCTCCTCGGTGGGGATGGAGGCGTCCGGCACGAGCTGCACCCCCGCCCGCACGATCTTGGTGATGTCCTTGTCGAGGACCAGCCCGCCGTCGAGCTTGCACAGCTCGCGCAGCCGGGTCGCCGAGAACTCGACGTCCAGGACGAAGCCGCCCGTGCACATCGATTCGACGGTCCTGTCCATGCCCAGCACGATGAGCCCGCCCGTGTTGCCGCGGAGAATGCGCTCCAGGCCGTCGCGCAAGGCGGTGCCGGGGGCGACCGCGCTCAGCGTGGCGCGCATCAGGCCGTCGGCACCGGAGCTTCCCCCGGCCCTGCCGGGGCCCGATGCCCGGTCGTTGGCTGCCACTGCACTCCTCCGGTCGCAAGGTCAACGGTGCCGCAGCCCGCCCCTCCGGCGCGTGTACGCGGGCGTACGGGCGAGACCCGGGCAAAGTCTACCGGCGCTGGTCCTCCTCCTGTGGGGCCTCCCGGCGTACGCGCTTCGGCAGTACCCGGAGCGCGTCCCCTATGTCCGCGACCTCCAGGACCCGCATACCGCTGGGAATCTTCCCCGGGTCGCTCGGTACGAGGGCGTGCGTGAAGCCGAGGCGCGCCGCTTCGGAGAGCCGGCGCTGTACGCCCGTGACCCGCCTGACCTCGCCCGCGAGCCCCACCTCGCCGATCGCCACGAGGTTCTGCGGCAGCGGGGCGTCGCTCGCCGCGCTGGCCAGGGCGAGCGCGATGGCGAGGTCGGCGGCCGGTTCGGAGAGCTTCACTCCGCCGACCGTGGCGCTGTAGATGTCCCGCTTGCCGAGCGCGCTGATCCGGCCGCGCTGTTCGAGCACGGCGAGCATCATCGAGACGCGGGAGGTCTCCAGGCCGGAGGTGGTGCGGCGGGGGGAGGGGATCTGCGAGTCGACGGTGAGCGCCTGGACCTCGGCGACCAGGGGGCGGCGGCCCTCCAGGGTGACGGTCAGGCAGGTGCCGGGCACGGGCTCGGAGCGGCGGGTGAGGAAGAGACCGGAGGGGTCGGCGAGGCCGGTGATGCCCTCGTCGTGCAGCTCGAAGCAGCCGACCTCGTCGGTCGCGCCGTAGCGGTTCTTGACGCCGCGCACCAGGCGCAGCCGGGCGTGGCGGTCCCCCTCGAAGCTGAGGACGACGTCCACGAGGTGTTCGAGCAGCCGGGGGCCGGCGATCGCGCCGTCCTTGGTGACGTGGCCGACCAGCAGCGTGGCCATGCCGCGCTCCTTGGAGGCGCGGATCAGGGCGCCCGCCACCTCGCGGACCTGGGCCATGCCGCCGGGCGCGCCGTCGATCTCCGAGGACGCCACCGTCTGGACGGAGTCCATGACCAGGAGGGAGGGCTTGACCGTGTCGAGGTGGCCGAGCACGGCCGACAGGTCGGTCTCGGCGGCGAGGTAGAGGTGGTCGGAGAGGGCGTTGATGCGGTCGGCGCGCAGCCGGACCTGGCTGGCCGACTCCTCGCCCGTCACATAGAGCGTGCGGTGCTCGTCGGAGGACGCCTTCGCCGCCACGTCCAGCAGGAGCGTCGACTTGCCGACGCCCGGCTCGCCCGCGAGCAGCACGACCGCGCCGGGTACGAGGCCGCCGCCCAGCACGCGGTCGAGCTCGTCCACGCCGGTGGAGCGCGCGGTGGCCGTGCGCCCGTCCACTTGGCCGATCGGCAGGGCGGCGGCGGTGACTCTGCCGGGCGCCGTCGTACGGACCGCGGGAGCGCCGCCGAACTCCTCGACCGTGCCCCACGCATGGCACTCCGGGCAGCGGCCGAGCCACTTGGCGGTGGTCCAGCCGCACTCGGTGCAGCGGTAGGAGGGACGGTCCTTGGCGGACGCTTTACGGGTTGCCATGCCGGTAACGCTAGCGCGGCCCACTGACACCCCGGCCGACGCAGTCGATGCGGTCGATGCAGCCGATCCGACCAGTACCGGGGCGGTCGGCGCCGAGCGGCATCGGGCGATGCTCACGGCACCGCCCAGGGAGGAGCGCCGGCCGTGATCACGGAACGTCAGGCTCGTGTCCCCTTTTGAGGGAGATGGTCACCCGTAAGGGTTAAAAGGGAGCAAGAGGCGCGAGGTGATCTGCATCATCCTTCTACCGTCGCCGGGTGATGAGCAGCAGGCCCGACCACCCCACGCACTCCACCGGCGCACACCGGGCGCGGCGTCGTGCACCCCAATTGCCTCAAGAGCCCCAGCCGTCGCAATCCCCTCGGCCCCCGCAGGCCCCTCTGTCCCAAGAGCTTCCGCCGTCGCAGCCGCGGCCGGCGTCCGTGCCGTCTCAGCAGTCTCAGCAGTCTCAGCCCTCCGTGCCCTCCGTGCCCTCCGTGCCCTCCGTGCCCTCCCTGTCGTCCCTGCCGGCCCTGTCGTCCCAGTCCTCCCTGCCGTCTCAGTCGTCCCCGCCGTCCGAGTCGTCGTCCCCGCCGCCTCGACCGGTGAAAGCGCCGCCCGCGCGGTACGAGCCGTTTCTGGACGGGCTGTTCACCTACTGCCTGTCCGTTCTGTGCGAGCACGACGCGGCGACCGCCGTGCTCGGCGAGGTGCTCGCCCTCGCCGAGCGCCGCGGCGACCGCTGCCCCGACGGCGAGGTGCTGCGCCGCCCCTGGCTGTACGCCCTCGCCCGCTGGACCTGCCTGCGCAAGCTCGCCGAGCTGAACGCCGAACACGCGGGACACACCGGGCACGGTGGACACGTCGGCCACACCGCCCACACTGAACGGGCCGGACACCCGGCGAACGGCGCGGGCGCGGCGGACGCGGACCGCATGTCCGAGGCCGCCGCCGGACAGCGGCAGCGCGAACTGGCCCGGCTCGCCTGGCCCGAGGCCGCCGGCACCTCCTCCGAGCAGCGCGAGGCGCTGGAGCTCGCCGTGCGGCACCGGCTCTCCCCGGCCGAGGTCGCGACCGTGCTGCGCATGGAGCACGGCGCGGCGCGGGCCCTGCTCTCCGCCGCCGCGTGCGAGGTGGAGCGGACCCGTACCGCCCTCGCCGTCGTCGAACTCGGCAACTGCCAAGTCGTCGCCCGGCTCGCCGAGGACACCCAGGTGCTGCTGGGCACGGCGCTCCGGAGCGAGCTGGTGCGCCACGTCGACGAGTGCGGCGAGTGCCGCCGCACCGCCGAACGGGCCACCGCGGGCGGGCCCTGGCCCGGCACGGTGGCCGCCGCCGCGGCCCTGCCCGTACTGGAAGCGCCGCGTCCGGCGGCGCACGCCGCCATGCAGCTCGCGCTGCGCGCACGCCCGGCGCGCGGCACTACGCTCGCCGGTCCCCGTTTCGATCGGAGCGGCTTCCCCATGGCCCCCAAGGACCGCGCCGCGCGCCGCCGCCGGATGCGCAACCGCGCCGTCACGACGACGGTGGTCGCGACCGTGGTGGCCGCGCCCGTCCTCGCCCTGTGGGCCGCCTACCGCGGCGCGCCGGAGACGGGGGAGGGGCAGGACGGCGCGGCGTCGGTGACGGCCCGTTCGTCGGACGGGCTCGACGGACGTCCGTACGAGAAGGCGGGCAACGTGCGCAACGACCGGGTCGTCTCGCGCTTTCCGGCGGGGAGCCCCTCGCCGGGCGTGACGGTGGAGGTGACCGGCTCCGACGGGAGACCGCTGCCCGGCGCGAGCCGTGCGCCGGGCAGCGCCAGGGGCGGCGAAGGCGCGGACGGCGACGGCGGCCGTCCGACCGGCGCGGGCTCGGCGCCGGGGCGGCCCGGCCCCGCACCGGGGCCCGGGCGGCTCACGGTCGACGCGCAGCCGAGCGGGGGCGGTACGGCCGTGACGCTCACGGCGAGCGGCGGGCGGGCCGTGCGGTGGTCGGCCTCGGCCGACGCCCCATGGCTGAGCCTCAGCGAGTCGTCCGGTTCGCTGGAGCCGGGGCAGAGCGTCACGATCACGGTCGCCGTGGACCACGAGCGGGAGCCCGCGGGGCCCTGGAAGGCCAGGATCGCCGTGGCCCCGGCGGGCGCGGTGATCACCGTGGAAGGCCGGGGCCGGACCCCCACCCCGACGCCCACCCCGCCGTCCCCGAGCCCCACCACGCCGACGCCGACCCCGTCCTCCCCGGCCCCGTCGGTGACGCCCGCGGGGGGCGGCTGAGGGGATCGGGTGAGGAGATCGGGCAAAGGCCGGGCGGTGCCTGCGGGGGCGGCTGAGGGGATCGGGCGAAGGCCGGTCGATGGCGTAGCGGTCCGTCAGTCCGCCGGGTGCGGCGCCACCATCGGCAGCTGCGCCGCCAGCCGGGCCTCGCAGAGCTCGACCAGCCGGTCGTACGCCTCCTCGCCCATCAGCTCCGTCAGCTCGGGCGCGTACGAGACGTACACCGGCTTGCCCGCGCCGTGCGCGGACGTCGCCGACGTGCACCACCAGTGCAGGTCGTGGCCGCCGGGGCCCCAGCCCCGGCGGTCGTACTCGCCGATCGTGACCTGGAGCACCCGCGTGTCGTCCGGGCGGTCGATCCAGTCGTACGTGCGCCGGACCGGGAGCTGCCAGCAGACGTCCGGCTTGGTCTCCAGCGGCTCGCGGCCCTCGCGCAGCGCGAGGATATGCAGCGAGCAGCCCGCGCCGCCCGCGAAACCCGGGCGGTTCTGGAAGATGCACGACCCCTCGTACCGGCGGGTCTGCCGCTCGCCGTCCTCGTCGACCTGGACCCAGCCCGACGCCTTGCCCTCGTCGTGGAACTGCCAGACCTCCGGCGACAGCCGGTCCACGTGCAGTGCGACCCGCTGCTCGTCCTCCTCGTCCGAGAAGTGCGCGCCCAAGGTGCAGCAGCCGTCGTCCGCGCGGCCCGCCTGGATGCCCTGGCAGCCCTGTCCGAAGATGCACGTCCAGCGTGACGTCAGCCACGTCAGGTCGCAGCGGAAGACCTGTTCGTCGTCGGCCGGGTCGGGGAATTCGACCCAGGCGCGGGCGAAGTCCAGGCCGACCTCGTCGGACGGCTGCGGCTGCGCCGTCTTGGCTGTCTTCGCCGTCTTCTTCACTTCTTTGTCCCGCTTCGCCTTTTTCGTCTTTGCCACCCCGCCAGCCTATGCGCCGTGCGGGCCCGCAGTAGCGTTCCGTCCATGAGACTCGGTGTCCTCGATGTGGGTTCGAATACCGTCCACCTGCTGGTGGTGGACGCGCATCCCGGCGCGCGCCCGCTGCCCGCCCACTCCCACAAGGCGGATCTGCGGCTCGCCGAACTCCTGGAAAAGGACGACGCGGATCAGACGAAAGATGTCGGAGACCGAGAGAAAGAAGACGACGGAGAGCAGCGGGAAGACGACGGGGAGCGGCGAAAAGACGACGGGGAGCAGCGGGAAGGCGACGGGGGCCGGCAGGAAGGCGATGCGGGCCGGCGGGAGAACGGCGCCGGCGACGACCGCTGGAGCGACTGGAGTGAGAAGCGCGACAAGAACGGCGGCGGCGTCGGCGGCGCGATCAGCGAGACCGGCATCCAGCGCCTCGTCGACGTCATCCGCGACGCGCTCCAGGCCGCCGAGGACAAGGGCTGCGAGGACGTCCTCGCCTTCGCCACCTCCGCCGTCCGCGAGGCGTCCAACGCGGACGCCGTCCTGGCCCGCGTCCACCAGGCGACCGGCGTCGCGCTGTCCGTACTGACCGGCCCCGAGGAAGCGCGGCTCACCTTCCTCGCCGCCCGCCGCTGGTTCGGCTGGTCGGCCGGGAAGCTGCTGGTCCTCGACATCGGCGGCGGCTCCCTCGAAACCGCCTACGGCATGGACGAGACCCCGGACGTGGCCGCCTCCCTGCCGCTCGGCGCGGGCCGGCTCACGGCAGGCTGGCTGCCCGGCGATCCGCCGGACCCCGCGGACGTACGGGCGCTGCGCCGGCACGTACGGGCCGAGATAGCCCGCGTCATCGGGGACTTCGCCCGGCACAGCGCGCCCGACCGCATCGTGGGGACCTCCAAGACCTTCAAGCAGCTGGCGCGGATCGCGGGCGCGGCGCGGTCCGCCGAGGGCGTGTACGCGCAGCGCTCGCTCTCCCGCGCGGCGCTGGAGGAGTGGGTGCCCAGACTCGCCGCGATGACCCGCGCGGACCGCGCCGAACTGCCCGGAGTCTCCGCGGAACGGGCTCCCCAGCTGCTGGCCGGTGCGCTGGTCGCGGAGGGTGCGATGGACCTTTTCGGGGTGACGGAGCTGGAGATCTGCCCGTGGGCGCTGCGCGAGGGCGTCATCCTGCGGCGGCTGGACCGGCTGCCCGCCGGATGACGGGCGGTCGTACGCTGTCCTTCGTGACGGAGCCAGTGGTGCGCATCCCGGATGCGAAGGTCGCCCTGTCCACGGCCTCGGTATATCCGGAGTCGACGGCGACGGCCTTCGAGATCGCCGCGCGCCTGGGCTACGACGGCGTCGAGGTCATGGTGTGGACCGACCCCGTCAGCCAGGACATAGAGGCGCTGCGCAGGCTCTCCGACTACCACGGGGTACCGATCCTCGCCGTGCACGCGCCCTGCCTGCTGATCACGCAGCGGGTGTGGTCGACGGACCCGTGGGTCAAGCTCCAGCGGGCCCGCGCGGCGGCCGAGAAGCTGGGCGCGTCCACGGTCGTGGTGCATCCGCCGTTCCGCTGGCAGCGCCACTACTCGCGGGATTTCGTGGACGGGATCTGGCGGATGGCGGACGAGACGGACGTGCGGTTCGCCGTGGAGAACATGTACCCGTGGCGGTACCGGGACCGCGAGGTGCTCGCGTACGCGCCGGACTGGGACGTCACCAACGACGACTACCGGCACTTCACGGTGGACCTGTCGCACACCGCCACGGCCCGCACGGACGCGCTGCGGATGATCGACCGCATGGGCGACCGGCTCGCCCACGTCCACCTCGCCGACGGCAACGGCTCCAACAAGGACGAGCACCTGGTGCCCGGCCGCGGCAAGCAGCCGTGCGCCGAGCTGCTGGAACGGCTCGCGAACTCCGGCTTCGGCGGGCACGTCGTCGTCGAGGTCAATACCCGCCGGGCGATGTCCGCCGCCGAACGCGAGGCCGACCTGGCGGAGGCGCTCGCCTTCACCCGGCTCTACCTCGCCTCCTCCACCGGGGTGCCGGGATCATGAACGACGCCGAGGAGCCCGCGGGCGGGCGAATGAACGGGCATGTGGACGAGGCCGGTTCCGGACGCGGGACCGACTGTTCCCCTGGGACCGGCCCTTCCCCTGGGACCGGCCCTGAGACCCGGCCCGAGGCCGGCCCCGCCCCGAAGAAGCGCGGCCGTCCCGCCCGTACGAGCACGGCCCAGGGCCCCGGCGCCCGCGACCGCATCCTGACGGCGGCCCGCGCCGAGTTCGCCGAGCGCGGCTACGACCGGGCGTCCATCCGCGCCATCGCCAAGGGCGCGTCCGTGGACCCGGCCCTCGTCCACCACTACTTCGGTACGAAGGAACAGGTCTTCGCCGCGGCCGTCGAGGTCGCCTTCGCGCCCGCCGTGTCCGCGTCCGAGACCGTGCTGGCGGGCGACCGGGACGGCGTGGGGGAGCGGCTGGCCCGTTTCATTCTCGGGATGTACGAGAACCCGGCCACGCGCGATCCGCTGCTCGCCATCGTCCGCTCGGCCGTCACCAACGAGACCGCGGCGACCGTCCTGCGCAACCTCGTCACCAGCAAACTCATGGTCCGCATCGCGAGCGAGCTGGACGTACCGGACCCCGAGCTGCGCTCCGAGCTGGCGACCGCGCAGGTGGTGGGCGCCGTGCTGCTGCGGTACGTGATCAAGGCCGAGCCGCTCGCGTCGGCCGACATCGAGAAGGTCATCGCCATGGTCGCCCCGGCGATGCAGCGACACTTGACCGGCAAGGGATGAGCTTCGAGGGGTGAACCTTAAGGCGCCGCCCGCCGCCCGCCGCCCGCCGCCCGCCGCCCGCCGCCCGCCGCCCGCCGCCCGCCCCCTGAGCCTCTACGCCCGTACGCAGCCGCCCCCGCCCGTAAACCGCCCGCCCCGGTGTCCGCAGGTGCCCGCAGGTGTCCGCACAGCGAACCCCCGTCTCACATACCGGAGGCACTGTCCAGATCATGGAGTGAAGGGCGTACGCTCGGCCACAGCCGCGCCGATGGCGCCGATCAACCCCGAGGGAGTGTCCAAAGTGCCCGAGCTGAGGTCCCGCACTGTCACCCACGGCCGCAACATGGCGGGCGCCCGAGCCCTTATGCAGGCCTCGGGCGTAGCGCGCGAGGACTTCGGCAAGCCGATCATCGCGGTGGCCAACAGCTTCACCGAGTTCGTGCCCGGCCACACCCACCTGGCGCCGGTCGGCCGCATCGTCAGCGAGGCGATCCACGCGGCGGGCGGCATCGCGCGCGAGTTCAACACCATCGCGGTCGACGACGGCATCGCCATGGGCCACGGCGGGATGCTGTACTCGCTGCCGTCCCGCGACCTGATCGCCGACTCCGTCGAGTACATGGTCGAGGCGCACTGCGCGGACGCGCTGATCTGCATCTCCAACTGCGACAAGATCACCCCCGGCATGCTGATGGCCGCGATGCGCCTCAACATCCCGACGGTCTTCGTCTCCGGCGGCCCGATGGAGTCCGGCCGGGCCACCCTCGTCGACGGCACGGTCCGCAAGCTCGACCTGATCACCGCGATCTCCGAGGCCGTCAACGACAGCGTCTCGGACGAGGACATCGCCCGTATCGAGGACAACGCCTGTCCGACCTGCGGTTCCTGTTCCGGCATGTTCACCGCCAACTCCATGAACTGCCTGACCGAGGCCATCGGCCTGTCCCTGCCGGGCAACGGTTCGGTGCTGGCCACCCACACCGCCCGCAAGGCGCTGTACGAGAACGCCGGGCGCACGGTCGTCGAGATCACCAAGCGCCACTACGAGCAGGACGACGCGACCGTGCTGCCGCGCAACATCGGCACCCGCGCCGCCTTCGAGAACGCCATGGCGCTCGACATCGCCATGGGCGGCTCCACCAACACGATCCTGCACCTGCTCGCCGCCGCCCAGGAGGCCGGGCTGGACTTCGACATGAAGGCCATCGACGGGCTCTCCCGCCGCATGCCGTGCCTGTCGAAGGTCGCCCCGAACGTCGCCCCCGGCGGCGTCTACTACATGGAGGACGTGCACCGGGCCGGCGGCATCCCCGCCATCCTCGGCGAGCTGTACCGCGCGGGCCTGCTGAACGAGGACGTCCACACCGTCCACTCGCCGTCCCTCGCCGACTGGATCAAGCAGTGGGACATCCGCGGCGGATCGCCGTCCGCCGAGGCCGTCGAGCTGTTCCACGCGGCCCCCGGCTGCGTCCGCTCCGCCACCGCCTTCTCGCAGTCCGAGCGGTGGGACACCCTCGACACGGACGCCGAGGGCGGCTGCATCCGCGACATGGAGCACGCCTACTCCACCGAGGGCGGCCTCGCGATCCTCTACGGCAACCTCGCCGAGGACGGCTGCGTCGTGAAGACGGCGGGCGTCGAC
This sequence comes from Streptomyces sp. NPDC050610, assembly GCF_040654875.1. NCBI lineage: Bacteria > Bacillati > Actinomycetota > Actinomycetes > Kitasatosporales > Streptomycetaceae > Streptomyces > Streptomyces sp. NPDC050610. The sequence continues at coordinate 29,303 of NZ_JBFAIV010000051.1, forward strand.
GAGTCGATCTGGACGTTCGAGGGCCCGGCCGTGGTCTGCGAGTCGCAGGAGGACGCCGTCGACGCGATCCTCACCAAGCGGATCAAGGAGGGCGACGTCGTCGTCATCCGCTACGAGGGCCCCAAGGGCGGCCCCGGCATGCAGGAGATGCTCTACCCGACCTCGTTCCTCAAGGGCCGCGGCCTCGGCAAGGCGTGCGCCCTGGTCACCGACGGCCGCTTCTCCGGCGGCACCTCGGGCCTCTCCATCGGCCACGCCTCGCCCGAGGCGGCGTCCGGCGGCACCATCGCGCTCGTCGAGGACGGCGACCGCATCCGCATCGACATCCCGAACCGCTCGATGGAACTCCTCGTCGGCGAGGACGAGCTGGCGGCCCGCCGGTCGGCGCTCGGCGGTACGTACGCCCCGAAGAACCGCGAGCGGAAGGTCTCCACGGCGCTGCGCGCGTACGCGGCCATGGCGACGAGTGCGGACAAGGGCGCGGTGCGGGACGTGAGCCTGCTCGGCTGAGCACTGCTGTCCGCCTGTCCGTCCGCCCGTCCACGGTCGATCACCGTGGGCGGGCGGACGTCTGTCAGCTCACCGCTGCCACGCCTCGCGGACGGGGCCGCGCGGGTCCTCGCGTACCTCCCACTCGCCGCCGATGACCATGGTGGCCCGGCGCTCGGCGTCGTACGGGTCCCAGCCGGGGTCCCCGGTGCGGGCGAAGCGGACCCAGGCGGCGTGCGTACGGGCGGCCAGACCGGCGGGCGGACCGGCGGGGCCGAGCAGCGCGCGCTCCCCGCGCAGCGGCGCCGGGTCGAGGCCGAAGACGAAGGGGAGTTCCACGGTGTGGGCGGCCCCGAGCCGCCCGCCGAGGGCGGGCGACCGCCAGTCGAACAGATAGCTGTACGTGACCCCCGCGGACCGGTCGGCATGCGCCCCGGCCAGCGCCCAGGTCCCCGCCCCGAACAGCGCGTCGCCCATGACGGCGGAGCGCAACTGCCCGTACGCGGCCTCGGGGCGCTCCGCGCGGTAGGCGTCGAGGAGCCGGTCCGGATCGGGGTGGGAGAGCTCCGCGGCCGTACGGACGTCCGCCGCGGTCGAGGCGGCGTGGGCCCCGGAGGGCACGAGATAGAGGTTGCCCTCCTCGGAGTTGACGCCGATGAGGAGATCGATACCGGTGGCGGCCCCGCGCCCGGCGGCGACGGCGTCGGCGGGCTGCTCGTCCAGGACCAGGCTGAAGGGGCTGGGTCCGATCAGCGGGTCATAGGCGGTCGCGGTCCGCAAATCGATGCCGCCGAGCCTGGACGCCGCCTCGACCAGGTCCGCGTCGGACAGCGCGGCGAACGCCCCGGCGTCCGGCGCGACCCCCAGCGCGGCAGCCGCCGCCTTCGTCACCCGCGCCGCCTGCTCGGGCGAGAAGGCCCCCAGCCCGCTGCCGCTCTGCACGATGGCGCGCCGCACGAGGCCGTCGCTCCGCGGGGAGGCGATGACGGCCCCGGTGACGGTCGCCCCGGCGGACTGGCCGAAGAGCGTGACGCGGTCCGGGTCGCCGCCGAATGCGGCGATGTTCTCCCGCACCCAGCGCAGCGCGGCGAGCACGTCCAGGAGGCCGCGGTTGCGGGGCGCGCTGGGGAGGTCGAGGAATCCGGCGATGCCGAGGCGGTACTGGACGGTCACCAGGACGACGCCGCTGCGGGCGAAGGCGGCCCCGTCGTACAGGCCCGCCCGCGCCGAACCGGCCACGAAGCCGCCGCCGTGGACGAAGACCATGACGGGGAGGGGCTGCTCGCCGTGGTCTCTGTGGTCTCCGTGGTGGGGGTCGGACGCCCGTATGCCGTCGGACGCCCGTACGTCGTCAGGCACGCGGATGCCGTCTGATGCCCGTACGTCGCCAGGCACCCGTACGTCGTCAGGCGTCCACACGTCGACGGTGAGGTAGTCGTCCCCGGCGCCCCCGGGGTCCCCGAGGACCCAGCCGGGCCCGAAATAGGGCGACATGTCGATGGCGCCCAGGTTCCGCTCCGCCTGCGGCGCGGTCGGGCCGGGCGCGGTCGCGTCCCGGACGCCGGGCCACGGCTCGTGCGGCGACGGCGCGGCGAAGCGCCCGGCGCGGGACGGGGGCGCGGCGTAGGGGATGCCGTGGAAGACGGCGAAGCCGTCGCGGAGGGCGCCGCGGACGGCTCCTTGCGCGGTGGTCACGGTACGCGTCGTCATGCCCGTGCCACCCGGCCCTCGGCGTCGCTCCCGGCGGGCTCGTACGGGGCGAACGGGGCCCACTCCTTGATCGCGAACCCGTCGCCCGCGTGCTCGATCTCGGCGGCTCCGCGGCCCCCCAAGTGCGCCGGAAAGACGAGCGCGTTGTGGTCCGCAGCCCACCCCAGGACCCGGCGGCGCGTGGCGCGTGCCCCGGCGGGGTCCTCGCAGAAGCAGCTGTTGTGGTGCGGATCGACGATCTGCATGGGGCTGTGCACGACGTCGCCGATGAAGACCGCCCGATCCGTTCCGCTGGAGAGGGCCAGGACGCTGGAGCCGGGGGTGTGGCCGGGGGCCGAGTCGAGGCGGAGGGCGGCGTCGATCCGGTGGCTTCCCTCCCACAGCCGGACCTGCCCGGCCCGGTGCACGGGGGTGACGCTGTCCTCGAAGACGTTCTGGTTGCCGCGCCCGAGCACGGGCTCGTGCCCGTTCTCCGGATTCCAGAAGTCGTAGTCGTCCTGGTGGATGAGGTAGGTGGCGTTCGGGAAGGCGGGGACCCACTCCCTGCCGTCCAGGCGGGTGTTCCAGCCGACGTGGTCGGTGTGCAGATGCGTGTTGACCACGATGTCGACGTCCTCGGGCGCGACACCCGCCCGCGCCAGGCGGTCCAGGAAGCCGGTCCGCAGGCGGCTCCAGACGGGGGCGTACGGGCGCTCCTTGTCGTCGCCCGCCCCCGTGTCGACGAGGATCGTCTTTCCCTCGCTGCGCAGCACCCAGGTCTGTACGGCCGCGTTGACGATGTTCGTACGCGGGTCGACGAAGTCGGGCGCGAGCCAGTCGGCGTTGGCGCGCCAGGCGTCCTCGGGGACGGTGGGGACGAAGGCCTCGGGCGTGAAGCCGATGGGGCCGTAGAACTCCTTGACGCGGGTGACGGTGACGTCGCCGAGTTCGATGCGGTCGGTGGGGCTGGTGAGGTCCATCGGGTGCTCCATGTTCTTCGTCGGAACCCTGGTCGGGAGCACCACCGTCGTCGGGCCCGCCCGGCCGGGCCAGCCCCGCCGCTGCCTACCTCCGGCAGGGTCAGGCTGGGCCGTACGCGCCGATGCAGACTGGAAGGCATGAGAGAACGCGGCCGCCTAGGAGACTTCCTGCACGCCCGGCGCTCCCAGCTGCGCCCCGCCGACGTCGGCCTGAAGGACTACGGCGACCGGCGGCGCGTGTCGGGCCTGCGCAGGGAGGAGCTGGCGCTGCTCGCGGGCGTCAGCGCGTCGTACTACACGCGGCTGGAGCAGGGGCAGGCGACGGGCGCGTCCCCCGAGATCCTGGACGCCGTCGCACGGGCGCTGTGCCTGGACGAGGCGGAACGCCGGCACCTGCACGACCTCGCCGACGCCGGCCGCCGCCGCACCCCGGCCCGTCGGCCGCAGACCGAACACGTGGGGGCCGACACGCTCGCCCTGCTGCACACCCTGGAGGGCGTTCCGGCGCTCGTGTACGGCCGCCGCGCGGACGTCCTCGCGTGGAACGGGCTCGGCCACGCGCTGTTCGCCGCGCACGTGGACTTCGACGGCCCGCGGCGGACGGCGGAGCGGCCCAACCTCGCCAGGATGCTGTTCCTGGACGCCCACACGCGGGAGCTGTACGCGGACTGGGAGGCGAAGGCCAAGGGCATGGTCGAGCACCTGCGCCTGGTCGCCGGCCGCAACCCCGACGACACGCTCCTGACCTCGATCATCGGTGAACTCACGGTCCGGAGCAAGGAGTTCGCGGCCATGTGGACCGGCCACCGCGTACAGCCCTGCGCCGCCGCCCGCCACGAGATGCGGCACCCCCTGGTCGGCACGCTCACCGTCACCCACCAGAGCCTCGTCCTCCCCCAGGCCGACGAACAGCGGCTGACCCTGGCCGTCGCCGACCCCGGCTCCCCGTCGCAGGAGGCGCTGTCCCTCCTCGCCCAGGCCACGGCGGGGACCACTGAACCGGCGACCGTCCCGCGCACGGGCCCGAGAGAACGGGTCGACGGCCGGCTGGGGCGTTGAGGCGCTGGGGTACCGGAGGGCGCTGGAGGGTTGGAGCGGTTACGGGCACCGCCCCGGCGCGGTGACCGGCGGCCGTGCCTCCGTGGAATTACGGCCGCGTCGAAGCGGAACTCTGCGCTGACGACAGCGTATTGGTGACCACCGTCGCCGCTTCCGCGATTACTTTGTCGTCGTGTTCGGCGTCCTTCTTGTTCCGGTGCGACAGGATCGCTACGACGATGGGCGCCTTGTGCGGCGGCCACAGTACGGCGATGTCATTGCGAGCCCCGTAATAGCTGCCGGTTCCGGTCTTGTCGCCCACCACCCAGCCCTTGGGCACCCCGGCCCGGATCAGGTTGTCCCCGGTCGTGTTGGTCCGCAGCCAGGTGGTGAGTTGTGCGCGTTCTTTCTGTCCCAGGACATTTCCGAGAACGAATACGCGCAGATCCTTTGCCATCGCCCGGGGCGTACTCGTGTCCCGTGTGTCGCCCGGGAGCCAGCGGCTCAGCTCCGGCTCGCGGCGTTCCATCCGGATGACATCGTCACCGATCTTCTTGAGTTCGGCGTTCAGCCCCTTCGGGCCGCCGATCTCGTCGAACATCAGGTTGGCCGCGGTGTTGTCGCTGAAGCGGACGGCCGCGTCGCACAGTTCACCGAGTTTCATCCCGGTGCCGACGTGCTTCTCGGTCACGGGCGAGTTGGCGATCAGATCGCTCTCGGAGTACTTGATCACCCGGTCCATCCCGCTCAGGGAGTACTTCCGCAGCAGGGCGCCGGCGGCCAGCGCCTTGAACGTGGAGTTGTAGGCGAACCGCTCGCCGTCTTTGTAGGTCACCTCGCGGCCGGTGCCGGTATCGACGGCGTAGACGCCGATCCTCGCGTCGTATTTGCGCTCAAGCCCCATGAAGGCACGGGCGTACGACTTCGCGCCCGCGTCCGGTCCTTTCGACCCGGCGGTAAGAGACGCCGAGGCGGACATGGCCGGGGGCGAGGATGAGGACGAGGACGAGTCGTGCCCGCAGGCCGCGAGCGGAACGAGGACGAGTGCGGCGAGCGCGCCGCGAACGACTCGTCGGGTACGGATGAGCTTCACAGTCCAGACCTCCAAGACGCCTGACACCCAAGGTGTCTGGCGCATATGGGATGTATGCGGGCAGGTATGTAAGGGGCAGGGCATGCGAATCGCTGCGGGTTTACGGGGTGAGTGGGGCGAGGAGTGCGTGCAGGGTGCGCAGGGCACACGGGAAATAGCCCGATATGGAATGGCATGAATCCATACCGGTGCCGATCGCGGACGCCGGGAACACCTTCGCCTCGGGCCGGTCATGCGGTCCAATACGCTCCCGCGCCGTTCCATGCCGAACTGGCATAGAGTTCGGGCCGTGGATCTGGTGGGAGCGTGCCGCGCGTTCGTCAGCGTCAGCGACCACGGCAGTTTCACCGTCGGAGCGGCCGCTGTGCGGATGTCCCAGTCGGTGGCCAGCCGTCGCGTCGCCGCCCTGGAGGAACGTTTCGGCGGGCAGTTGTTCGAGCGCTCGTCGCGGCGCGTCGTCCTCACCCCCTACGGCCGGGACCTGCTGCCGACGGCCAGAGAAGTCGTACGGGCGTCCGAAGCGCTGCTGCACGAGGCGGAGGCCGCCAAGCACAAGCCATGGCGGCTGGCGGTGCCCGGCACCTGCTCCACCGTCGCCCTCGCCCGCCTCGTCGCCGAGGCGAGAGGGCACGGAGTCACCCTCGACCTCCGTCCCGCCGCCCCCGCGCGACGAAGGGAGTTCGTCCACTCCCAGCAGGTACGGGCCGCCCTGCTCGCGGTCCCGCCGGACGAGGCGACGTGGTCCGTGCCGCTCGGCCTCGCCACCGCCCGGGAGGACCCCGGCGTCAAGCGCGTCTACCTCGAAACGCTACGGATCGGCCGGGCCTCCCCGGGCCCGCCCCGCCGCGTCTGGCTCCAGCAGGAGGACGACGTACCGCACATCCGCGACCCGCTGACGCGCCTGCGCGACGCGCTCGGCCTGCGGCCCGCGCAGCTCGTCGCCGCGCCCGACCTGACGACCGCCGTGGCCGAAGTCCTCTGCACCCACGACCTGCTGCTGTGCTCCCCCGCGCAGGCGGCGGAACTCGCCCTGGCCTGGCGGCCCATCGGCGACCTCCGGCTCAGCCGGGGCTTCGCCCTCACCGCCGCCGGCGACGGCGATCCCCAGCACATCGAAACACGCCTCGGCGACGCCATCGCACGCTGCCTGGGCCCGGACCACCGGACCCGCGCCGGAGCGGGAACCGCGGGAAGGACGACGGCGTGAACACCGAGCCTCTCCTGCGCGACCTGCGCCGGCAACTGCGCGACGGCGGTCTGCGCGGCTGCCTGCTCGTACGCGACCTGCACACGGGAGAGGAGCTGGGGATCGACCCGGACACCCAGCTGCCCTCCGCCTCCCTGGTCAAGGTCCCGCTCGCGCTGGCGACGGCGGAGCGCATCCGGCGCGGCGAACTGGACGGGGCGACGATGATCGACGTACCGCCCGGACGCATCACCACACCCGGCCCCGCCGGGGTGAGCCGGTTCCGCCACCCCGCCCGGATCGCGGTCGACGACCTGCTGTACCTGAGCACCTGTGTGAGCGACGGCTCCGCCGCCGACGCGCTGTTCGACCTCACCCCGCCCGCCCAGGTCACCGAGCTCTTGCACGGACTCGGCCTGCGCGGCATCGCTGTCCGGCACACCATGCGCGAACTGGCCGACACCCCCGTGGAACGCTTCGACGCCGCCCAGGTCCACCTCGCCCACGCCCTCGCGATCGACGCCGGCACCAGCGGCCGCGGCCACCGGGTGCCGCAGCTCGACACCACCCGGGCCAACACCGGCAGCGCCCGCGCCCACGTCGAACTGCTCCAGGCACTGTGGACCCCTTCGAAGATCCACCCCGAGGTGGCCGCACGGATACGCGGCCTCATGGCGCACAACCTGCTACGGCACCGGCTCACCCCGGACTTCAGCTCCGACGCCACCGCCTGGTCCTCCAAGACCGGCACCCTCCTCAACCTCCGCCACGAGATAGGGGTCGTCGAGCACTCCGACGGCCAGTCCTTCGCCATCGCCGTCCTCACGGAATCGCTCGTTCCGGCCGGCGCCCAGCCCGGCGCCGACGCGCTCATGTCACAGGTCGCCCGCAGACTGCGCGACCACCTTCGGCAGTTCTGAAAGACGGCGCCCTGGGTGGCGCGTCAGGTGTGTCCGGTACATCCGGTGCGTCCGGGGTGCTCGCCTCCGCACACACGCGGGCAACAGGGGCCGGACACAAGCCGACCCCGGACACCCGCGCTACGAACGCCCAGGCACCCCCGCTACCAGCGCCCCGGAGCCCGCCCGTCCACCGCGAAGACCGTGCCGTCCGGCGCCGCCGCGTAGACCCTGCCGTCGGCCACCACCGGCGCGGGCACCAGTTCCAGGTAACCGTGTCCGGCGCGGGCCAGGCGCGGCGGGGTCTGGCCCATGAGCGTGTGCCGGTCCGTGTCCACGGCCAGCAGCCGGCCGTCGGCGGCGGAGAAGTAGAGCCGGCCCTCGCCGGCGACCAGTTGCGAGGCGTTGGCGACGGACGTCTCCAGCCGCCAGCCGCGCCCGCCGCGCGCGGTGTCCACGGCCACCAGCCCGCCCTCGGCGCCCAGCAGATACACCATGGAGCCGCGGGCCGTGACGCTGACCGCGGCGAGCGGCGAGGAGAGCCGCACCCGGTGCTCGACGCGCGTAGCCGGGTCGTAGCGGACGACGGCCGAGGTGCGGGTGTCCGCCGCGGTCGCGGTGAGGAAGAGGACGCCGCTCGGGCCCGTACCGGCCGCCGTCAGCGACCCCTCGCTCCGCCGCTGCCACAGCGTCGTGCCGCGCACCGGGTCGACGGCGGTGATCTGAGTGTGCCGGCCGTCGGGGGAGGGCGTGACGGCGTAGGCCGCGTGCCCGTCGCCGTACGAGGAGAACTGCGGCTGGTCCTGGCCCGCCACCCGGTGGTGCCAGCGCTCCTTGTTCGTCGCGCTGTCCACGGCCGTGACCGTGCCGTCCGCCGCGACCAGCAGCACCGTGTCGCCCGCGTGGTAGACCCGCCCGCCGTACGCGGACACGTCCCGGCTCCACCGCACCCGTTTCGTACGCGGATCGAGCGCCGTGAGCCGCGTACCGTCCCCCGAGACCACCTGCACCGCGGAGCCGGACAGTACGGGCGCGACCGGCGCCCCTCCTTTGTCCGGGGCGCCCCCGGTCTCCGCCGCCGGCCGCTGCCACGCCACCTTGCCGTCGGCGGGGTCGATACGGGCCGCCTGCACGCCGCGGCCGGAGCAGAACAGCGCCCCGTACCCGTACGAGCAGAACGTCGCCCGCACCCCGCCGCCCTTGGCCGCGGACCCCTCGTACACCCCCGACTCCCACGGCCGCCACCCGGCCGCCACGGGCGCCCGGCGCGGTTGCGCGGGCTCGGCGCCGTCCAGCCGCTGCACCGTCCACGCCGCCCCCGCCCCCACGACGGCCAGCGCCACGGCCCCGGCCGCCAGCAGCCGCGCCCGCGGCCTGCCGCGCCCGGCGGCGGAAGCGGCGGCCGACGCCCGCTCGCGCGGCGGCGGGACCGCGCGGAGCGGGGTGGGCGGGTCCTCCGGCGCGCCGGAGGCATCACTGTGCGAAGCCGGGCCACGTTGCACCGGCACGCGCGGGACCGGATCGGTCAGCGGCGGCGCGGCCGGCGACCGTACGAGCGCGGAACGCAACTCCGCCATCAGCGCGTCCGGCGTCGGCCGGTCCCCAGGCTCCTTCGCCAGGCACGCGCGCACCAGCGGCACCAGATCCTCCGGAACGCCCGCCAGCTCCGGCTCGTCGTGCACGACCTGGTAGGCCACGATGTACGGGCTCTCCGACTCGAACGGCCCACGCCCCGTCGCCGCGTGCACCAGCAGCGACCCCAGCGCGAACACATCGGCCGCGGGCCCGACCTGGCGCGGGCGCTGGAACTGTTCCGGCGCCATGAACGGCGGCGTGCCGATCAACTTGCCGGTCTCCGTGCGCAGTTCGCTGTCGTACGGGCGGGAGATGCCGAAGTCGATGACCTTCGGCCCGTCCTCGGCCAGCAGCACATTGCTCGGCTTGAGATCCCGGTGCACGACGCCCGCGCGGTGGATGTCGCGCAGCGCCTCGGCGAGCCCGGCGGCCAGCCGCACCGCGCCGGGGCCCATCGGCCCGTTCCGCTTCACGCGTTCGGCGAGGGTGGGACCGGGGATGTAGAGGGTGGCCATCCAGGGCCGTACGCCGTCCGGGTCCGCGTCCACGACCGGCGCCGTGAACGCCCCGCTGACCCGCCGCGCGGCCGCCACTTCCTGCCGGAACCGTGCTCTGAACTCGGGGTCCGCCGCGTACTGCGCATGCACGACCTTCACCGCGAGCCGCAGTCCGGAGGCCGATCGCGCCAGGTGCACGACGCCCATTCCGCCCGCGCCGAGCCGCGCTTCGAGCCGGTACTCCCCGGCGTACTCCGGCTCCTCCGCTTCCGGGCCCGTCCCGGTACTGCGCAGCGGCGGCATACCCCACCCCCGTGTTCTCGGCCGCGTCCACGCGACGCCCGGAGCCTAGTCGATGGTGCGTACGGTTCCCGAGAAGCGTTGCTAGCCTGCGCATGTCACCGGCCGACGCGGCCGGTTGGGGCCCCGCCGTCCGCGCGGGGTCCGACATTTACCCGGGGGAGGGCCACATGGCTGTGGAAGAAGTCGAACAGGTCGAAGAAGCCGACGAGGGGGCCGGGGCCGGGGCGCTCGCCGCGGGCGTCGTCTACTACCCGGTCGCGCCCGGCGTGCAGCTCAACGTCCGACGCGGCCCCAGCACCAGCAGCCAGCTCGTCAAGAAGCTGGCGATCGGCTCACGCGTGCCGATCCGCTGCCAGACCCGCGGCCAGCGCGTCTCCGGCCCGTACGGCACGACGGACATCTGGGACAGCATCGCGCCCGGCCAGTACATCTCCGACGCGTACGTGAAGACGGGCAGCGACGGCTTCGTCACGGTGCGCTGCTCGGGCTGACGGGCCCTCGGTGGGGCAGCCCCTCGCCCGGGTCATCCGCCGACACCGACGACACCGTCGCGACTGCCGCGCGGACCGCTCCCGCGTGGGCGGCACGCGCCGCGCCCGGCCCCGCCGCCCACCGGCCCGACCGGTTCGGCGGGGCCGGGCGATAATCGGGGGTATGAGCGACGAGCGGCAGGCCCCGGACGCGGGCCCTCAGCCCACGGAGATCCGGTTCTACGGCACGACCTGGCTGAACCACGACGGCGGATACGCGCTGCGCCGCGCCGCGACCGCGATCGGCGCGCTGGTCGCCGCGGCGGCCGGCTGCCTCGTGCTCCGCTTCGCCTTCCAGGGCGTGGCGGACGCCAAGGCCGGCAGCCTGGTCAACGTCCTGCTCGTCGTCGCCTTCGCCATCTGCAGCGCGCTCGCCTTCCGCCACACCTGGTCCGGGTTCGTACGCCGCCCGGACGCCCCGGCAGACGCCGCCGCCGAGAAGTCGATGCGCAGCATCCGCGTCATCGGCTTCGTCGGCATCCTGCTCGCCTACTTCTGCCGCACCTTCGTCGAGGCGCCGGGCGAGAAGCTGCGGCGAGCGGAGTACGAGGAGGAGCGCCGACGGTACGAGCGGCGGCGCACGGCCCGTACGGGAAACCCGGCGGGCAAGGCGAAGAAGCGCAAGAACCGCTAGCGGGGCGGAACAGCCGGGACACCCGTAACGACCGGAGCAGCCGGAACAGCCGGAGCCCGCACCGCCGACCCGCCCCCGTACATACGCCCGTACGCGCTCGGGCCCGTACGCGCTCAGGCCCGTACGTCCGTCCCCGCTCAGGCCCGGCGGCGCGCGCCGCTCATCGCGCCTATCAGCCCGATCACGCCGGCCACCAGCACCCCGCGCCACAGGCCGTCCCACAGGCTGCCGAAGAAGCCCTCGCCCGTCAGGATCTGGCGCATCAGGAAGTCGCTGACCAGCAGCACCCCGGCGGGCACGATTGCGACCTGCCAGGGGTGACCGCGGGCCCAGCGGCGGATGCGGTGGTCCCCGCGGGCGCCGTCGCGACCGCCGAGCACCGCCCCCGCGCCGCCGACCAAGAAGAACAGCATCAGCGCGAGAGACAGCGCGCCGGCCACGACGGCGAGGCCGAACTCGCCGGTGACCGCGTCGAGCCCGAGCGACACTCCGCCGCCGAGCGCGCCGACCGCGGCCGCGGCCCGCCACGGGCCGAGACTGGCCGAGGCCACGGCCAACTGCCGCTCCTCGGTACGGGATACCTCACCTGAACGGTATGAACGACTCATACCGTCACGGTCCCGCCGCCGGCCCGCGAACACTATGGGGGAAGACCCTGAGCCACCCCGGAGTTCGCCGACGGGGATATCCGGGACGCGACCCCGACGCGACCTCGACGCGCACCCGATGCGTCCCCGCCGTGCGGCCATGCCGGGCCCGCCGTCGTCCCTCCGGCAGCGGCGGGCCCGAGCGGTCACGCCTCGGAAGGCAGTGCGTCGGGCAGCGCTTTCCGGGCGGCCGGCCCGTCGGCCGCGGAGGCGTGCCGCTCCGCCCAGCCCTCCAGCGCCACCCCGCACGCGTGGTCGACATGGCGCAGACCGCTCAGGTCCAGCTCCACGCCCCGATCGCGCGGCAGCGAGCGGGCCAGCGTCTCCAGTTCGTCCAGCAGCTTCGGCAGCCGCAGGAAATTCGCGCTGCCCAGCACCCGGACCCGCACCGTCCCGCCGGCCGTCGTCCCCTCGACAGCCGCCCCGTCGACAGCCGTCCCCTCGGCCGCCGCGCCGCCACCGCTGCTCACCTGCGTGGTCTCCACCCGTACGTGCGAGGTCTCCCACGCGGCCTTGGCGACCGCCATGAGCAGCCCGATGACCACGCCCTCGAACATATTGGTCGTCACGATGGCCACCGCCGTCACCATCAGCACCACGGCCTCTCCCCGATGCTCACGCCACAGCGGCCCCAGCTCGCGCAGCGGAATGAGCTTCCAGCCCGCGTGCACCAGTACGCCCGCGAGGGCCGCCAGCGGGATGACGCCCAGGGCCGCGGGGAAGACCACCGCGAAGATCAGCAGCCACGCCCCGTGCAGCACGCGCGACATCTTCGTCCGCGCCCCGGCCCGTACATTGGCGGAGCTCCGTACGATCACGGCGGTCATCGGCAGCGCGCCGAGCACCCCGCACACCGCGTTGCCCGCGCCCTGCGCGATGAGCTCCTTGTCGTACTCGGTACGCGGCCCGTCGTGCAGCCGGTCCACGGCCGCCGCGCTGAACAGCGACTCGGCGGAGGCGATCAGCGTGAAGGCCAGGACCGTGCCCAGCACCCCCACGTCGGCCAGGCGCGCGAAGTCGGCGGCGCCCGGCGGCTGCACCGAGGCGAGCAGGCCGTGCACCTCGACCCGGGCCACCGGCAGACCGAGGACCGCCACGGCGGCCGTCGCCAGCACGACCGCCGCCAGGGGCGCGGGCAGTGCCCGGGCGCCGCGCCGCCAGCGCGGCCACAGTACGAGCACGGCGACCGTCCCGGCCCCGACCGCGACGGCCGTGAGCGCGGCGCCGGAACCGGCCGTGTCCGCGACGAGCCCAGGCAGCGATCCGATCTTCTCCAGCCCGCCGGCCGGGGCCTTGGCGTCGGCGAGCGCGTACAGCTGGCCCGCGATGAGCACGAGCCCGATGCCCGCGAGCATCCCGTGCACGACGGCGACGGATATGGCCCGGAACCACCGGCCTATGCCCAGCGCCCCCATCGTCATCTGCAACAGGCCGGCGACGAGCACGAGGACGCCGAGCGCCCCGAGCCCGTACTCCCGCACGGCCTCGTAGACGAGCACGGTCAGCCCGGCCGCCGGGCCGCTGACCTGGAGGCTGCTGCCGGGCAGCAGCCCCGTCAGCAGCCCGCCGACGATGCCGGTGACGAGCCCCAGCTCGGCCGGGACCCCGGAGGCGACGGCGACGCCGACGCAGAGGGGGAGGGCGACGAGGAAGACGACGAGAGAGGCCGTGAGGTCGGCGGGGGCGTCGGTCCGAAACCAGGGCGACCCCAGGGTCCGGGAGGCCAGCGCCCGGGGGGAGAGGCCGGACCAGGGGGAGGGGCCGTGCGGTCGGCCGCGTCGGGCTCGGGCTTTTCGGGCGTGGTCGAACGGAGATTTCTGCATGCGGAGCGCCTCCAGCGCGCCTCGGCGGGCGCATGTCGATGAGATGCGTTACCTGGCGGGTGATGTGCGAACGGGCCGGACCGCGCCCGGGCAGCGCGGACCGTACGAGCCGGTCAAGGGCGCGTACGAGCCGCCCGCGGCCGCCGGAACGGGGACGGGCGAAGGGGGGACAGGCCGAGCGGCGACAGAACGGTCAGCTGCTGCCAGCTGCTGCCGACCGCTGTCAGCGACTGCCGGCGGCTGTCAGCAGCGGAAGACCTGAAGAGCGATGGACAACTCGCCGGATCTCAGCGGCGGCGAGGCAGCCCGCCCGACGCCGTCCCCGGCCTCGCGCGTACGAGCACCGGCGTCCCTGACGGCGCGGCCGGAACCACTCCCGCGGATACGCCCGGACCGCGGGTGCGGTACGGGCACGGCGGTCGAGGACCCGGCGGCCCGCCGCGTCTCGCGGCGCTCGGCCTCTTCCTCGGCGCGCTCGGTGAGCGCGGTGGAGGACGCGGCAGGGAGCGAAGTGGCGGCAGAGACGTGTCCGACCTGTGTGGTCAGGCCGTCCACGGCGAAGAGGAGGGCGAGCAGCAGCGACAGGGATGTCAGCAGCGCACGGCCGACCCGCTGGGATGCCACGGCCATCGACCCCCCTACGGCGTGGTTGGACACTCACCACCATTGTGTCCAGAGAACAACGTCGAATTGTGATTAGTCATGTAACAGCAAAATGAACTCAGGGTCACTGAACCGGAATTGACTGCTCCGTTCACGCCGGCGGACGGACGAGCGAAAGCGCCCTCCCGCGCGCTGTACGCCCCCTACCCCGCTCCGACGGCGTGCCCACCGGGCCCATCCCAGCAGCTGAAACCAACGGTTCGCCGCGGAAGTGAAATGCGAGGATGGCCCGCGATACGTCCGGCGCATCGGTGAGGTGAACAGACCCATGTCCCAGTCCCAGAAGGTCGCAGTACTCGGCACCGGGAAGATCGGCGAGGCCCTGCTCTCCGGCATGATCCGTGCCGGCTGGTCCCCCGCCGACGTCCTGGTCACCACCCGCCGCCCGGAACGCGCCGAGGAGCTCCGCGGCAAGTACGGCGTCGACTCCGTGACCAACGCCGAGGCGGCCAAGGCCGCCGACATCCTCATCCTCGCGGTCAAGCCGCAGGACATGGGCGCCCTCCTCGACGACCTCGCCCCGCACGTGGCCGACGACCGCCTGATCATCAGCGCGGCGGCCGGTCTGCCCACCACCTTCTTCGAGGAACGGCTGCCGGCCGGCACCCCCGTCGTCCGCGTCATGCCGAACACCCCGGTCCTCGTCGACGAGGGCATGTCCGTCATCTCCCCGGGCACCCACGCCACGGAGGCCCACCTCCAGCGCACCGAAGCGCTCTTCAACCCCGTCGGCAAGACGCTCCGCGTCGCCGAGAGCCAGCAGGACGCGGCCACCGCCCTGTCCGGCTCGGGCCCGGCGTACTTCTACTACCTCGTCGAGGCGATGACCGACGCGGGCATCCTGCTCGGCCTGCCCCGGGACAAGGCGCACGACCTGATCGTCCAGGCGGCCATCGGCGCCGCCGTGATGCTCCGCGACAGCGGCGAGCACCCGGTCAAGCTCCGCGAGGCGGTCATGTCCCCGGCCGGCACCACGATCAGCGCGATCCGCGAACTGGAGAACCACGGCGTACGCGCCGCCCTGATCGCCGCCCTCGAAGCCGCCCGCGACCGCAGCCGCGAACTGGCCTCCGGCCAGGGCTAGCGGGCCCGCCCGTACACCCCCGAGCGGCCTCCCGCCACAGGTTTTGTCGCTCGGCGAGCCCTCGTGTAGTGTGCTCCGAGTTGCCGCGGCGTCCGAAAGGACGGCGGGACAGCCACCTCAGCCGCACCGGCGGCAAATCACTACAGTACGGCCCCTGAACGGGACAGATTTCGGCATGCCGGAATTCGGACCACGGACTCGATTATGAGTCACCAGGGAAATCCGCTAAAGTAGTGACCACG
>NZ_JBFAIV010000052.1:0-43524 GCF_040654875.1 Streptomyces sp. NPDC050610
TACCCTACCCGACGCCCTTCCGATCCCCCGTCGCCGGCGTCCGCACCGCCGTCGGCGGGCTGGCGACCTGGCTCACCGCCGAGGTCGCGCGCGAGGAGCGGGAGGAGGCGGCCCAGCAGGAGGCCGCCGGGCCCGGCGGCCGGGTGGCGGACGACCCGTGGCTGGACGGCCTCGCGCCGCCCTTCCCGTTGCAGCCGCCGCGCACCGGCCGTGAGCTGCTGACCGACCATGTCACCGCGATGGTGTGCTGCGCGGCCATGGACTCCGCGGGCGCGGCGCCCGGTCTGGACTGGCTGGACGGGCCGGCGCTGCTGTTCGGCGGCGCGCGGCGGAGCGACCTGGGCGGGCCCGTTCTCAGCCTCGTCGAGGACGGCGACGACGGGCCGCTGCGCGGCTGGCTCTCGGAGGTCGGAGTGCGTCCGGAGAAGCCCGTCCGGCTGGTGTGAGAGCGGTGGGCACCGTGAGGTTCACCGGCCGGCGCGGTTTCCGGCCGGAAGGCGACCCGCCGGGAAAATAGCGACAAGCGGTGACGATATGAGTGCGTTATGTGATGTGCTGGGGCCCCGTTGCCTTCGAAGACAGGGCCCGGCACGGCCGAACGGTACGTAGCGACAACCGCGACAGCACAGTGAGCGAGGCAGCGGAGCGGCACGGCACGGCGGGGACGCGGCGAGACGCAGGGAGGGGACGCACGTGGGAACGGAGCAGATCCGCCGATGGGAGTCGGGGGCGCTGGCGCATGCCGTCTCGGACCCCTTCGGCCAGGGCCCGGTGCCCTGGCTGCGCGGGAGCGAGCACTATTTCGACGACACCGGCCAGATCATCCCCTGGTACGTGGACGTCGAGCACGGCCCGGCCGCCGGAGGGCGCGCGGGCTCGGCCAAGATCCCGGCGCCCCGGACCCGGGGTCCGCGGATGGCGGACGACGTCCACCGCCAGATCAAGGGCTTCGCGTCCACGGGCGCCGCCGCGCCGGGCGACGCCATCGACTTCCGCATCACCGTGGACCCGCCCCAGCAGTTCAGCGTGGACATCTACCGCATCGGGCACTACGGCGGGGACGGCGCCAAGAAGATCACCACGAGCCCGCGGCTGTCCGGCATCGTCCAGCCGCCGCCGCTCACCGCCGACCGGACCGTCTCCTGCCACCACTGGTGGCTCTCCTGGCGGCTCCAGATCCCGACCTACTGGAACCCCGGCGCGTACGTCGCCGTGCTCACCACCGAGGACGGGCACCGCAGCCACATCCCCTTCACGGTCCGCGACGACCACCCCGCCGACCTGCTGCTCGTCCTCCCCGACATCACCTGGCAGGCGTACAACCTCTACCCCGAGGACGGCCACACCGGCGCCAGCCTCTACCACGCGTGGGACGGGGACGGCCGCCTCCTCGGCGAGGAGGACGCCGCCGTCACCGTCTCCTTCGACCGCCCGTACGCGGGCGCGGGGCTGCCGCTGCACGTGGGGCACGCCTACGACTTCATCCGCTGGGCCGAGCGGTACGGCTACGACCTCGCCTACGCCGACACCCGCGATCTGCACGCGGGCCGCGTCGACGCCGCCCGCTACCGCGGCCTGGTCTTCCCCGGCCACGACGAGTACTGGTCCGCGCCCATGCGCCGAGCCGTCGAAGAGGCCCGCGACAACGGCACCTCGCTGGTCTTCCTCTCCGCCAACACCATGTACTGGCAGGTGGAGCTGGCCCCCTCGCCGGCCGGCACCGCCGACCGGCTGCTGACCTGCCGCAAGCGCCGCGGCCCCGGCCGCGCCGCCCTGTGGCGCGAGATCGCCGCCCCCGAGCAGCAGCTGCTGGGCATCCAGTACGCGGGCCGCGTCCCGGAGCCCGCGCCCATGGTCGTACGCAACGCCGGGCACTGGCTCTGGGAGGCGGCGGGCGCGGGGGAGGGCGAGGAGCTGCCGGGCCTGGTGGCGGGCGAGGCCGACCGCTACTACCCGCGGACGGCGCTGCCCGAGCACACCCGCCGCATCCTCCTCGCCCACTCCCCGTACGAGGACAGCGAGGGGAGCACGCGGTATCAGGAGACCTCGCTGTACCGCGCGCCCAGCGGCGCCCTCGTCTTCGCCTCCGGCACGTTCGCCTGGTCCCCGGCGCTGGACCGCCCCGGCCATGTGGACCCGCGCATCCAGCGGGCCACGGCCAATCTGCTCGACCGGATCTGCAAGAGGGACTGAGGCAGGCTTCTTCGGGGGGGGCCGGGCCGGGGCCTACCGCGCCGTGAAGGGCCCCGGGTCGCGCGCCAGCGCCACCGTCAGCGCCCGGAAGATCCGCACTTCCGGGTCGCCGTCCCCGGCCCGGGTCGCCAGCACGCTGTGCGCCCACGGCGCGTCCAGCACCGGCACGTACACCGCCCCGGGCCACGGGTAGTAGCGCGCGAAGGACTCCAGTCCGGAGCCCGCGCCGCGCCCCGACGCCACGCTGGTGAGGATGTCCTGCGGGGTCAGCGCGCAGTCCGGGCTGCGCCGGGGCGCTTCGCCGCCGCGCGGCCCGGCGAAGTACAGGTAGTCGGTGAACGGCTGCGGCGTATGGCGCGGCAGCCGCAGGAACGGCAGGTCGAGCACGTCCGCGAGGTACACGCCGGTGGCGGCGGCGTCCGCGAGCGGGGAGGCCGCCGAGACCCCGACGATGCGCCGCTCCGTGGTCAGCACGTCCACGGCGATCCGGTCGTCGTCCGGCACGGGCCGTACGAAGGCGACGTCCACCCGGTCCTCGTTCAGCGCGCTGGAGTGCTCCGTGAAGTTCAGCTGTACGAGCTTCACGGGCGTCTCGGGCCGGGCGCGCCGGAAGGCGTTCACGGCGGCGGGGGTCACCTCGGCGGAGCCGTGGCCCATGACGCCGACGCGCAGCGGCCGGCCGTCCTCGCGGCCCCGCGCGACCTCCATGACGTCGTCGACGGCGGCGTTGGCGGCGGCCAGGAGCGTACGGGCGTGCCCGGCCAGCCGCTCGCCGGCGGTGGTGGGGGAGACGGGGGAGCGGTGCAAGAGCTGCGTGCCGAGGTCGCGTTCGAGCTGCTGCACATGGCCGGTGACGGCGGCCGGGGAGAGGAACAGCCGCGTCGCGGCCCGCCCGAAGTGGCCTTCCTCGACCACCGCCAGGAAGGAGGAGAGACGACGGAGATCCATGCCTTCCACGGTATGCGGGACGCGGGGCCGCCGGGAAACCCCGTTCACGATCCTTGAACGGCTGCTGCGGGCGGCTCCGTACGGCCCGTAGAAATGCGGCATGAGCATGCCCGCAGACCATCTGAACGCCGAGGCCGACGCGGCGGCCGCCCGTACGGCCCCGGTCCGTCACCACGCCCGCCCCCGCCGGGACTGGCTGCGCGCGGGCTGGGTCATGACCGCGTCCGGCTGGAGCGCCAACCAGTTCTCGGCGCTGCTCGGCGCGTACCGCGGCGAACTCGGCCTGTCCACGGCCGCGACCACCGGCCTCTTCGCCGTGTACGTCGTCGGCCTCATCCCCGGCCTGCTGCTCGGCAGCCCGGCGGCCGACCGCCTCGGCCGCCGCCGGGTCGCGCTGGGCGCGCTCGCCCTCTCCGCGGTGGCGACCTGCACGCTGATGGCGGGCTCGACGGCCGTGTGGCTGCTGTGGCCGGGGCGGTTCCTGACAGGTCTCGGGGCGGGGGTGCTGCTCACGGCGGGCAGCGTGTGGATCAAGGAACTGTCCTCGCCGCCGCACGACACCGCCGCCGCGCCGGGGGTGGCCGCCCGCCGCTCGGGGCTCTTCCTCTCGGCGGGCTTCGCCACGGGCGGCCTCGCCGCGTCCTTCCTCGCCCAGTGGGCGCCGTACCCGATGGTGACGGCGTACGTGCCGCACCTGGTGCTGTCGGCGGTCGCGGCGGCGACGGCGTTCGGCTCGCCGGAGACGACGGGGGCGGCACCGGCCGCCCAGGTCCCAGCCCCCGACATGGGCCCCGTCCGCGCGCGCTTCCGGGCACTCGTCGTGCCCGTGGCCCCCTGGGTGTTCGCGGCGCCCACGCTCGCGTTCGCCACCCTGCCGGGCCTGGTCGACGGCGGCCTGGACGGCTGGCAGACCGTGTACGCGGGCGTCGCCACCGCCGTCACGCCCGGCAGCGGGCTGCTCGTACAGCCGCTCGCGCGCCGCCTCGCGGCCCGCCACCGGCTGGCGACGGCCGTCGCCGGGATGTCGGCCGTGGCCGTCGGCCTGCTCGTCGCCGCGTTCGCCGCCGCACACACCGACCCCGCCGTCGCGCTGGCCGCCGCGGCGCTGATCGGCGCCGGCTACGGGCTCTGCGTGACGTACGGGCTCACCGAGGTCGCGCTCCTCGCGCCGCCCGGCGGACTGGCCCGGCTCACGTCCCGCTTCTGGGTCCTCGCCTACCTGGGCTTCTTCGCTCCGTACGGATTCACGCTCCTCAGCGGCCCCTTCGACCCCGCCGCGATCCTCCTCGCCGCGGCAGGTCTGGCGGTCGTCACAGGCATCGGAGTGACCCTCGCGGGAAGTCGAGCGGCGGAATAGGGAAGAATCGGGGGCCTTGGAGCAACCCACCGGGAGGACTCGTGTCCGGATTCGTAGAGAAGCCCGATCCCGTAGAGGTGCCGGGCCTTGTGCATCTGCACACCGGAAAGGTTCGCGACCTCTACCGCAACGACAGCGGCGAGCTGGTGATGGTCGCCAGCGACCGCACCTCCGCCTACGACTGGGTGCTGCCCACCGAGATCCCCGACAAGGGGCGGGTGCTCACGCAGCTCTCCCTGTGGTGGTTCGACAAGCTCGCGGACCTGGTGCCCAACCACGTCCTGTCCACCGAGCTCCCGGCGGGCGCGCCCGCCGACTGGGAGGGCCGCACGCTCGTCTGCGAGTCCCTGGACATGGCGCCGGTCGAGTGCGTGGCGCGCGGCTACCTCACGGGCTCCGGCCTGGTGGAGTACGAGAAGACCCGTACGGTCTGCGGGCTCGCCCTGCCCGAGGGTCTGGTCGACGGGTCCGAGCTGCCGTCGCCGATCTTCACCCCGGCGACCAAGGCCGCGGTCGGCGAGCACGACGAGAACGTCAGCTACGAGGAAGTGGCCCGGCAGGTGGGCGCGGAGACCGCGGCCCAGCTCCGCCAGGCCACGCTCGCCGTGTACACCCGCGCCCGCGACATCGCCCGCGAGCGGGGGATCATCCTCGCCGACACGAAGTTCGAGTTCGGCTTCGACGGGGACCGGCTCGTCCTCGCGGACGAGGCGCTGACCCCGGACTCGTCCCGCTTCTGGCCCGCCGACCAGTGGCAGCCGGGCCGCCGCCAGGCGTCCTTCGACAAGCAGTTCATCCGCGACTGGCTCACCTCCCCCGCCTCCGGCTGGGACCGCCACAGCGAACAGCCCCCGCCCCCGCTGCCGAAGGAGACGGTGGAGCAGACCCGCGCCAAGTACGTGGAGGCGTACGAGCGCCTGACGGGGACGCCTTGGGCTTAGCGGACGCGCCTCGGGGCCCGGACGGTCCCCGAGGCGGGATATCGCCACGCCGCGATAACAAGAGTTTTGGCATAGTGGCTCCGTGGCTACCTCCCCGGCTCCCGGCGAAGGCCCCGTCGGCCGGGTCTTCGTCTCGCTCCACGAGGGCACCATCGCGGCTCTCAAGGCGCACACCGGCAAGCGGGGCATGTCCGCCTACGTCGAAGGCCTCATCCAGCGCCAGTTGGAACGGGACCGCCTGCGTGAGCTCATCGAGGACGCGGAAGCCGAGCACGGCCCGGTCGACGAGTCCGCGGTCGAGGCCAAGCGCGCGACGCTCCGCGGCAACAAGGCCGACTCGGCCGACGCCGCGTGAGCGGCACGCTCGTCCTGGACTGTGAGGGACTGTCCAAGCTGGTGCGCCGCACGCCCGAACTCACCGAATGGCCGGCCGCCGCCGAGGCGGCGGACACGCGCGTCGTCATCAGCTCCGTCACTCTCGTCGAAGCTCGCGACCCCAGGACCAACCAGGCGCGTTTCGACTACGCCGCCTCCCGCGTCAACATCGTGCCGCCCACCGAGTCCGTCGCCCGCCAGGCGAGCCGGCTTCTCGCCGGTGCCGGACTCCACGGTCACAAGTACGCCCTCGACGCGATCGTCGCCGCCACCGCACTCACCTCGCCCGCACCGGTGACCGTCCTGACCTCGGACCCCGAGGATCTCCGAACGCTGTGCGGCCCCGGCATCCGCGTACTCAAGATCTGACGCGGTGCGAGCCCGGCCCCGAAGACGGTTCGGGGCCCGGGGCACCGATAAGGCGGCGCCCCGGCCCCCCGCCGCCCCCCTCACACCTGGTACCGGTCCCCGGTGAACAGCCCGATGTTGTCGAGGACCCACGCGGACGTCCGCTCCAGCCCCTCCTCCAGCTCCACCCGGGGCTCCCACCCCGCCCACTCCCTGGCGCGGGAGTTGTCCGAGAGCAGCCGTTCCACCTCGCTCCCGCCGGGCCGCAGCCGCCCGGTGTCCACGACGACCTCCGCGTCCCGCCCCGACGCCTTGATCAGGGACTGGGCTAGGTCCCCGATGGAGATCTCGCGGCCCGTGCCCAGGTTGACGGTGTGTCCGATCGCCCGGTCGCACTCGGCCATCGCCAGGAACCCCTCGGCGGTGTCGGTGACATAGGTGAAGTCGCGGGTCGGCGTCGTCGAGCCGAGCTTGATCTGCCGCGCCCCGGAGTGCAGTTGGGCCAGGATGGCGGGGATGACGGCGCGCGCGGACTGCCGCGGGCCGTACGTGTTGAAGGGCCGTACGACCGTCACCGGCAGCTCGAAGGCGTGCGCGTACGACAGCGCCATCATGTCCGCGCCGATCTTCGAGGCGGAGTACGGGGACTGCGGCTGCAACGGGTGCGATTCGCTGATCGGGGCGGTCAGCGCGGTCCCGTACACCTCACTGGTCGAGGTGTGCACCATCCGCCGCACGCCGTGCCGCCGGCAGGCGGCGGCGACGTTCTGCGTGCCGACCACATTGGTCTGCACGTACGCCTCGGGCGCCTCGTAGCTGTACGGAATCCCGATCAGCGCCGCGAGGTGGAAGACCGTGTCGCACCCGGCGACCGCGTCCAGCACCCGCCCCGCGTCCCGGACGTCGCCCGCCACCATCTCGACGGGGGAGTCCGGCGCGAAGTAGCGCGCCAGATACCCGCGCTCGGCGTACGGCTTGTAGTGCACGAGCGCCCGCACCCGCGCGCCGCGCTCGACCAGCAGGTCGACGAGGGCCGACCCGATGAACCCCTCGGCGCCGGTGACCAGGACCGTACGGCCGGCCCAGCAGCTCTCGTTCATGCGCTCGTTCACGCTCGCGTTCAGGTTCACGTTCACGTTCTCGTTCTTCGGCTTGTTCATGGGCTCGTTCATGCGTGGGTCCTCTCGATGAAAGTGTCGGAAAGCGGGGCGGACGGGGCGCGCCCCGCCAGCCGCAGCACCCACCCCGCCATCAGGTCGGCGGCCCGCGCGTGCGTGCCCGGATCGGCCGCCGCGCTCATCGCCGCCAGCCGCGCCGGATCGGCCAGCAGCGGTTCGATCAGCTCGGCGAGGCGCGCGCCGCTCGTCTCGCCGTCCGGCAGCAGCAGCCCCGCGCCCGTGTCGGAGAGCACCCGCGCGTTGTGCGTCTGGTGGTCGTGCGGCGCGTGCGGATACGGGACGAGGACGGCCGGCATCCGTACGCTCGACAGCTCGGCGACCGTCGCCGAACCCGCCCGGCACACCACCAGGTCGGCCGCCGCGTAGGCGAGATCCATCCGGTCCAGGTAGCCGACGGCCCGCGCCCCCTCGGCGCAGCCGTCCGCGAAGAGCCGCGCCCACACCTCGTCCAGCGTCTGCGGCCCGGTCTTGATCACCAGCCGTACGTCCGGCCGGAACCGCCACCGCCGCGCCAGCTCCAGCGCCGCCTCCGTCAGCCGCCGGGCGCCCAGGCTGCCGCCGTTGAACAGCACCAGCCGCGCGTCGTCCGGCACCCCGAACTCCGCCCGCGCCTCGGCGCGCAGCGCCGCCCGGTCCAGCCCGGCCACCGCCCCCACCAGCGGCATCCCGACCGTCTCGGCGGCCAGCGCGGCCCGCGTGGAGAGATGCTCGCGGCTGCGGTCGAAGGCCAGCGCCACATTGCGGGTGAGCGCGGTCGCGAACCGGTTCGCGCGCCCCGGCACCGCGTTGGACTCATGGACGAGCGAGGGCCGCCCGGCCAGCCGCGCCCCGAGCACGGCGGGCGCGCTCGGATAACCGCCCATGCCCACGACGACCTGCGCGCCCTGCGCCTCGATGAGCTGCCGGGCCTGCCGCCCGGAACGCAGCAGATCCGCCGGGAGCAGGAAGCGGCGCGAGCCGAGCGAGGAGTCGAAGGGGATCATGTCGACGGTGTGCAGCCGGTACCCGGCCGCCGGGATCAGCCGGGTCTCCAGCCCCCGTTCCGTGCCGATGAAGCTGATCACGGCATCCGGTTCGGCCCGCCGGATCGCGTCGGCGACGGCCAGTCCTGGATAGATGTGACCGCCGGTGCCGCCCGCCCCGACGATCACCGAGAGCGGGCCGCGAGGCCCCTGGGTGTCGTGTGCTGTAGCCATGGGAGCAGCGTCGCGAGCCGCTCTAAGAGTGTTTTAAGAACGGTTCTGCGAAGGTATGCGTGGAAAAGCACCCACGTGAGAGGCCCCGCCCATGCCCGACGCGCAGCCCCCGGTGCCGCTTGACCGGGAGGACGTCCCGCCCGACATCCTCGCCGTGGACGACGACCCCGAGGTGCTGGCCGCCGTCGTCGACGGACTCACCGTCGAAGGGTATGCGGTCCGCTCCGCCTCCGACGGCCTCGAAGCCCTCTCCGCCATCGCCGCCGCGCCGCCCGCCGCCATCGTCCTCGACCTCGCGATGCCCGTACTCGACGGCCTCGCCGTCTGCCGCCGGCTGCGCGAGATGGGCGACCGTACGCCCGTACTCGTGCTCACCGCCCGCGACGCCGTCTCCGACCGCGTTGCGGGCCTCGACGCCGGGGCCGACGACTACCTCGTCAAGCCCTTCGCGCTGGGCGAGCTCTTCGCCCGGCTGCGCGCCCTGCTGCGCCGCGCCTCCGCCGCCCTGCCGCCGCCGGAGGAGGCCGAGCTGACCTTCGCCGACCTCACCGTCGACCCCGTCACCCGCACCGGCCGCCGGGGCGGCCACCGCATCGACTTCACCCGCACCGAGTTCACGCTGCTCGAAGTCCTGCTGCGCCACCCCGGCCAGGTGCTGCCCCGCGAGACGATCCAACAGCTCGTCTGGGGAACGGACTTCGGCCCCGACTCCAACTCCCTGGCCGTGTACATCGGCTACCTGCGCCGCAAACTGGAAGCGGACGGCGCGCCCCGCCTCGTCCACACCGTGCACGGCGTCGGCTATCTGCTGGCCGAGCGGTGAGCGGCGGCCACCGGCGCACCCTGCCGCGCGATCCGCTGAGCCGCAGCCCGTTGACCCCCGATCCGCTGAGCCGCAATCCGCTGAGCCGCAATCCGATGAGTCGCGGCTCGCTCAGCCGCCGCCCGCTCCGCACCCGCCTCGCCCTCGTCACCTCCGCCGCCGTCGCCCTCGTCGCGCTCGGCGTGCTCGCCGCCGCCTACGTCGTCATCCGCTACGAGCTCGTACGGCAGCTGGACCTCCAACTCACCCAGCAGTCCACGCTGATCAAACAGGAGGACTGGAAGGGGAAGAACGGCGCGCTCCAGAGCGACTGCCGCTGGCTCTCCGCCCCCGCCTGCGCCCAGATCGTCCCAGCCGACCCCGAGGAACCCGACGCGTCCGCCGCGTCGGGCGACAAGAACCTGGTCCTGCCCGTCACCGAAGCGACCCGGCAGGTCGCCGCCGGCGCCCGCGGCGCGTACTACAGCGACATCACCCACCAGGGCCACCCGCTGCGCATGCTCACCACCCGCACCAAGAACGACCGCGCGCTCCAGGTGGCGATCCGCTCCGACATCGTCGAGAAGGGCGTACGCCAGGCGGGCCTGCTGCTCGGCGCGGTCGGCGGCGCGGGCGTACTGCTCGCCGCGGGCCTCGGCTACTTCGCCTCCCGTACGGCCCTGCGCCCCGTCACCCGTCTCACCGCCACCGCCGAACGCATCGCCGCCACCCGCGACCCCGCCCACCGCATCGAACTCGCCCCCTACGAGACCCGCCGCCAGGACGAGATCACCCGCCTCGCCACCAGCTTCAACACCATGCTCGGCGAGCTGGAGCAGTCGGTGGCCGCCCAGCGCCGCCTCGTCGCCGACGCCTCCCACGAACTGCGCACCCCGCTCACCGCGCTGCGCACCAACGCCGAACTCCTCGCCCGCGCCGAACGGCTCTCCGCCGCCCAGCGCGACCGCGCCGCGGGCGCGCTCGGCCGCCAGCTCCGCGAGGTCACCGGCCTGGTCAACGACCTCATCGAGCTGGCCCGGGAGGAGGAGCCGCAGCCGCTCGTCGAACAGGTCCGCCTGGACCGCCTCGCGGAACGCTGCGTCGAGCAGGCCCGCGAACACTGGCCGGACACGCCGTTCACGGTGACGGCCGCCGGCCTCGGTACGGGTACGGGCGCGAGCGCCGACGCGGGCAGTGTCGGGGTTACGGGTCCGGGCGCGCGTACGGACACGGGCACCGTCCCCGGCGTCCCCGCCCGCCTCGCCCGGCTGATCTCCAACCTCCTCGACAACGCGGCCAAGTTCAGCCCGCCCGGCGGCGCCGTCGAGGTCGCGCTCATGGGCTCGTACGGCGGCGGCCTAGACCTCACCGTCCGCGACCACGGCCGCGGCATCGCCGCCGAGGACCTCCCGTACGTCTTCGACCGCTTCTACCGCTCCCGCCAGGCCCGCGCGCTGCCCGGCTCCGGCCTCGGGCTCGCCATGGCCCGCCAGATCGCCCGCGCGCACGGCGCGGAGCTCACCGCCGAACAGGCGGAGGGCGGCGGGGCCCGCTTCCGCCTGCGCTTCCCCGGCGGGCTCCCGACCGGCGGCCGCCCGCCGGAGAACGCCGAAGGCCCCAGCCGCTGAACGGCTGGGGCCTTCGTTTCCTGAGCGGACGACGAGACTCGAACTCGCGACATCCACCTTGGCAAGGTGGTGCTCTACCAACTGAGCTACGTCCGCGTGCGCCGCGCTGTGCGTGCGGTGCGGAACCAACTATAGCCAACCTTGAGCGCGTGCTGTGCGTGCTGCGGCATGACGGTTCTCGGCGCCCAGTTTCGCGGCGGCGGCCGAGAGGTAGTTGCGGACGGTTCCCTGCGTCAGTCCGGCCCGCTCGGCGATCTCCGCGATCGGCGCCCCGTTCTCCGCCAGCTCCAGCAGCTCCGCCTCCCGGGCGGTCAGCGGCGAGGCCCCGGAACTGATGGCGTCAGCTGCCAATTCCGGGTCCACGTAACGGCTTCCGGCGTGCACGGTACGGATGATCTCGGCGAGCTGCTGCGCCGAAACCGTCTTGGGCACGAACCCCCGCACCCCCGCCTCCAGCGCCCGCTTCAGATGGCCGGGCCGCCCGTGGCTCGTCACGATCATGGTGCGGCAGGCGGGCAGTTCGGCCCGTAGCGATGTGGCGACCTTCACACCGTCGGCCCCGGGCATCTGAAGATCCAGTACGGCTACGTCCGGCCGGTGCGCCCGGGCCATGGCCACCGCCTCCGGCCCGGTCGCGGCCTCGGCGACGACCTGAAGATCGTCCTCCAGCCGCAGCAGCGCGGCCAACGCACCCCGGATCAGATGCTCGTCGTCGGCGAGCAGCACGCGAATGGCCGCATCGCCGTCAGCTCCCGCCTCTCCAGCCGGCCCGCCGCCCACTTCTGCCCCGGACCCGCCGCCCGCGCCCGCTCCCGCGCCTGCCCTGCCGACCGCGCCCGATCCGCCGGCCGCGCCTGAAGTCGTGCCCGATGCTGCTCCTGCCTCGCCGACCGCGCCTGCCCCGCTGGCCGTGCCCGATCCGCCGGCCGCGCCCGAAGTCGTGCCTGCCCCGCCGACCGTGCCCGACCCGGTACCCGCCTCCGCCCCCGATCCGCCGACCGCCTTCGCACTCGACCCCGCGCCCGACCCCGCGCCCGGCAGCCCCTCGACCGCCGACCCGTTCTCCTCCATGACCCGCTCTCCTCACAACCGCCCGACGGCCATCCGGCCTGTCCGGCCGGGCTCAACAGCCCGCGCCGCTCCTTGCCTCCGCTGACCCGCTGACCCGCTGACCCGCTGTCCCTCCGGCCGCCTACGGCAGCCCACGGCCGTCCGTCCCGCCGCGCCCGGCCCCTACGGCGCCCCCTCCGCCGTGCGGCCCGTACGACCCGTACGGCCCGCCGCCGCGGTGCCCCGCCCGCCGGGCCGGGGCAGCCCGCGGGCCATGCCCCGAAGGGAGAGGCGGCGATCCGGCGGCTCCGCCGAGGACCCCGGCGGCGGGACGGCCGCGTCCCCGTCCCCGTCTTTTCCGCCCCCGGCCGCCCCCGCGGCCAACGGCACCCGCGCCGTCAGCCGGAACGAGCCTCCCGCCCGGTGCTCGGCCACCACCGTGCCGCCGAGGGCCGCCAGCCGCTCCCGCAGCCCATTTAGTCCCGAGCCGCCCCCGCCGGACGCGGCCCCCGCCACCACCCCGTCGTTGTCCATCACGAGCACCGCCGCGCCCCCGTCGGCCCCGGAGGCCACCGACACCCGCACCGCGCAGTGCAGCGCCTCGGCGTGGCGCAGCACGTTCGTCGTGCCCTCCCGTACGACCCAGCCCAGCGCCGACTGCACCGCCTCCGGCAGCCCGCCCCCGTCCGCCCCCGCATTCCCGCGTCCGGTCTCCGCCTTGGTCCGCGCGCCGGCCGCGCTCACCGCGTCCATGTCGACGCGGCAGTCGATCCCGGCGGCGGCCAGCACGCTCCGCGCGCCCGCCAGCTCCGTGTGCAGATCGGCCTCGCGGTAGCCGCGCACCACGTCCCGTACCTCCCGCTGGGACTCCCGCGCGATCCGCTGCACCTCGGTCATCTCGTCGAGCGCGGCGGGCGAACCGCGCCGCGCGAGCTGCACCGCAAGCTCGCTCTTGAGGGCGATCACCGCGAGGTTGCGGCCCATCACGTCGTGCATGTCCCGCCCGAACCGCAGCCGCTCCTCCGCGACCGCCAGCCGCGCCTGGGTCTCGCGCGCGGCCTCCGTCTCCCACACCACGGACAGGTGCCACCCGGAACAGCGCACCATGGAGGCCACCCACAGCCCTACGACGAAGGTGACCAGCGCCACGGCCATCAGCCCCGCCCTGCCGACACCGACCGGAACGAGGGCCAGGGGCGCCAGCACCGCCGCGACGGCGCAGCCGAGGACGTACGTGCGCAGCCGCACCATCAGGCACACCGACCCGGCGACCGGCAGCAGACTCGCGATCGGCACCCACCCGCCCCCGGACGGGTGCTTGGGTTCGCCGTGCGCGACGAGCGCCACCAGGAGGGCCAGCGAGCCCAGCAGCAGTACCGCGTGGACCGTCAGCCGCCGCCACGGGGCGTCGCCCTGGCCGAGGTAGCAGGCGAGCGCCCGCCGGGTCAGGCCGACCCCGAATACGCAGTGGACGGGGCACAGCGCGATCAACGCGCCCGCCAAGACGGGCTGCTCGGTGCCGGCGAGCAGCGCGGGGGCGCCCAGGACGAAGAAGAACCACGGGATTCCGTACAGCATCCACCGCGTGTAGCAGTCGACCTTCGAGACCTTGGACCGGTCCCGCCACCGCACTCGCCGCGTCCGTCGCCCGAACATGCGCCCCCTACTCCCTGCCGGACTCGCTGCCGAGCCGGTCCCTCACCGCCGCGATTCCCAGCGGAACCACCTGCGTACAGCAAACACGGCCAGTACGACCCAGGCCAGCGCGGTCCCCAGGTAGCCGAGCGTCTCGGCGAGTCCGAGGGTGCCGAGCCAGCCGCCGCGCATCAGCTCCACGACGGGTGTCATCGGCAGCAGCTTGCAGATGTCCCCGACGACGTCCGGCATGACCGTCAGCGGCACGACCATCCCCGAGCCCGCCACCGAGAGGAGCAGCAGCGGCATCGACAGCAGCTGCGAGCTCTCCGCCGTCTTCGCGCCCGTGGCGGTCACGGCGGCCAGCGCCACGAACAGGACGACGCCCAGCACGAACCCGGCGATCAGCAGATCGGGCCGGGCCGGTATGCGCAGGTGGAGCCAGGCGGCCCCGGCGACCAGCAGCACCACGCACTGCGCGAGCGCCAGGCCCACGGCGGGCAGCGCGGAGCCGGCCAGGATCTCCGGGTCGCTCGCCTCGCTCGTACGGAGCCGTTTGAGCACCAGTTCCTCGCGCCGGGCGACGAACGCGCCGGACAGGTTCTGGTAGACGGCGAAGATCAGCACGAAGCCGAACGCCCCGGTGATCGTCGTCTCGTTGACCGACATCCCGGTCTTCGCGATATCGATCTTGGCCGTCGCCGAGCGCATCGCCCACACCATGAAGACCGGCATCAGCAGCGCCAGGTACAGCGCGGTCTTGTTGCGGCTCATCAGCGTTGCCTCGGCG
Source organism: Streptomyces sp. NPDC050610 (assembly GCF_040654875.1). Taxonomy (NCBI): domain Bacteria; kingdom Bacillati; phylum Actinomycetota; class Actinomycetes; order Kitasatosporales; family Streptomycetaceae; genus Streptomyces; species Streptomyces sp. NPDC050610. Next base: position 14,442 of record NZ_JBFAIV010000052.1, read on the forward strand.
CGCCCCAGCGCCAGCATCCGCGTCGCCGCGACGGCCGCCGCGCTCCGGGGCGGCGCCCCCGCCGCCGGTCGCGTCGCTTCCCCGCGTTCCGTCACAGCCATCAGGCGGCCCTCCCCGCGATCGACAGGAACGCCTCTTCCAGCGAGGCGGTCCGTGGGTCCAGCCCGGTCAGTTCCACGTTCTTGTCCCGCGCCCAGAGCAGCAGCCCGGTCAGCGACCGCTGGAGCTCCCGGGTGCGCAGCTCGATGCCCCGGCCGGTCTCCGCGTAGTCGTCCACGCCCAGCTCGGCCAGCGGCGGCAGATCGCCGACGAACCAGCCCTCGGGCAGCGAGAAGCGAATCCGGGCCGGGTGCGCGGCGATCACGTCGGCGAGCGTCCCGGACGTCGCGATCCGCCCCTTGTCCATGATCGCGACCCGGTCGGCCAGCACCTCGGCCTCCTCCAGGTAGTGCGTGGTCAGCAGGACGGTCGTGCCGTTCTCGCGGAGCTCCCGCACCAGGTTCCAGGTCTCGTGCCGGGCCTCCGGGTCGAGCCCGGTCGTCGGCTCGTCGAGGAAGAGCACCTCGGGCCGGCCCAGCAGCGCCAGCGCCAGGTCCAGCCGGCGGCGCTCGCCGCCGGAGAGCTGCTTGACCCGCACGTTCCGCCGGTCCGCCAGCCGCACCAGGTCCAGCGCCTCGTCCACCGGCCGCGCCCCGGTCGTGCACCCCGCCCACATCCGTACGGTCTCGGCCACCGTCAACTCGGCCGGGAATCCGCCCTCCTGGAGCATCACCCCGATCCGGGGCCGCACCATCCGCCGTTCCCCGTACGGATCGTGGCCCAGCACCCGCACCGATCCGCCGCTCGGCCGGGCCAGGCCCTCGATCAGCTCCACGGTGGAGGTCTTGCCCGCCCCGTTCGTCCCGAGCAGCGCGAACAGTTCACCGCGCCCGACGCGGAACGAGATGTCCCGCACCGCCTCGAAGCTCTTCTTGCCGTTGCCGGGCGGCCCGTAGCGGCGGCGCAGCCCGGTGACGTCGATCACACTCTCCCCGATTTCCATGGTTCAAGGTTTTCGCGTGATCGGCGTGAGGGTCAGTGCGAGCTGTCATCAGTCCGATTGACGAATGTCATGAGCCGGGGAGGGCTGGACATACGACGAAGGCCCGGTCTCCAGGAGACCGGGCCTTCATTCTCTGAGCGGACGACGAGACTCGAACTCGCGACATCCACCTTGGCAAGGTGGTGCTCTACCAACTGAGCTACGTCCGCACGCATCCGGTCGGCTCGCGCTGACCGGCACTTCCATCGCTCACTCTGATCCACTCGCGTGGATCAGGGAGGATGAGAGCGGGTGACAGGAATCGCACACTGCGCCTCCCCCTTGGAAAGGGGGCGCTCTACTACTGAGCTACACCCGCGTGATCCGTGAGTCCCGGCTTTTCCGGCCCGGCCCCTCGGCGTGCTCCAGACTCTAGCGGATCACCTGGGGTGTCATGCAAATCGGATCAGGCGGCGGCGTTGAAGGCCTCGTAGACCTTCTTGGGGATGCGGCCGCGGGGCGGTACGTCCATGCCGTGCGAGCGGGCCCAGGCGCGTACGGCGGCCGGGTCGGGGGCGACGGCGGTGCGCCGGTAGACCTTGCCGGAGCGGGACTGCTTGCGGCCGGCCTCCAGGTAGGGGGCGAGTGCCACCCGCAGTTTCTTCGCATTGGCGGTGTTGAGGTCGATCTCGTACGACTTACCGTCGAGGCCGAAGGTAACCGTCTCCGCGGCATCCCCGCCGTCGATGTCGTCGGAGAGTGTGACCACTACGCGCTGCGCCACGAAAATCGGTCCTTTCGGCCAGCAGCTCCGCGAGGACGTGCGGAGATGCGATGGGGTCGGTTGTCACGGATCAATGCTTTTTCATTTGTACAGCGAGAGACATTGCATTGTGAAGCCCAGTTAATTCGGCCCGCGTGTCCCTCCGCAATCCGGACAGTACGTTTTTCCCGGAATTTTCCCCGGCACATACCCGTGGCGATGCCTAAACGTGACCGTGCGGCGGCAGTTGGGGGCGATGAACGCCCGATCCGTGTCTATGCGCGTAGATTTTCCGGGCGGGTACGCTGGCGGGACCGCCTTACGCACCACACCACCGGGAGTGCCAGTGGCACGCGTCGTAGTCGACGTCATGCTCAAGCCGGAGATCCTCGACCCGCAGGGGCAGGCGGTGCACCGCGCACTGCCACGCCTGGGTTTCGAGGGGATCGCCGACGTCCGTCAGGGCAAGCGCTTCGAACTCGAAGTGGAGGGCCCGCTCGACGATGCCGCCCTCGCCCGTATCCGCGAGATGGCGGAAACCTTCCTCGCGAACACCGTCATCGAGGACTTCACCGTCCGGGTCGACTCATGACCGCGACCCCCAGCGCCGACGCCGGGGGCTCCGCGGGCCTCGGCAACGCCCGTATCGGCGTGGTCACCTTCCCCGGCACGCTCGACGACCGCGACACCCAGCGCGCGATCCGGCTGGCCGGCGCGGAGGCGGTGGAGCTGTGGCACCGCGACAAGGACCTGAAGCAGGTCGACGCCGTGGTTCTGCCCGGCGGCTTCTCCTACGGCGACTACCTCCGGGCGGGCGCCATTTCGCGTTTCTCGCCGGTCATGGAGATGATCATCGAGGGTGCCCGGCAGGGGCTGCCGGTACTCGGCATCTGCAATGGCTTCCAGGTCCTCACCGAGACGCACCTGCTGCCCGGCGCGATGCTGCGCAACAACCACCTGCACTTCATCTGCCGCGACCAGCGGCTCCGGGTGGAGAACGCGGACACGGCCTGGACGAACACGTATGACGCCGGGCAGGAAATCAGCGTCCCGCTGAAGAACATCGACGGCCGGTACGTCGCCGATGAGCGCACCCTGGACGAGCTGGAGGCCGAGGGGCGCGTCGCATTCCGCTATCTCGGGATGAACCCCAACGGCTCGCTGCGCGACATCGCCGGCATCACCAACGCGGCGGGCAACGTCGTCGGTCTGATGCCGCACCCCGAGCACGCGGTGGAGCCGCTGATCGGCACGGGCCGCACGGACGGCCTCGGATTCTTCACCTCGGTTCTGAAGCAGTTGGTGAGCGCCTGATGACTCTCGACACCGTAAAGAACGCCGAGCAGACCCCTGACGCCGAGCAGCCGTGGGCCGAACTCGGCCTGAAGCCGGACGAGTACGCGCGCATCCGCGAGATCCTCGGCCGCCGCCCGACCGGCGCCGAGCTGGCCATGTACTCCGTCATGTGGTCCGAGCACTGCTCGTACAAGAGCAGCAAGGTCCACCTGAAGCAGTTCGGCGAGAAGGCCCCCGCCAATGACGCGATGCTCGTCGGCATCGGCGAGAACGCGGGCGTCGTCGACGTCGGCCAGGGCTACGCGGTCACCTTCAAGGTCGAGTCGCACAACCACCCCTCGTACGTCGAGCCCTACCAGGGCGCGGCCACCGGCGTCGGCGGCATCGTCCGCGACATCCTCGCCATGGGCGCCCGCCCCGTCGCCGTCGTGGACCCGCTGCGCTTCGGCGCGGCCGACCACCCCGACACCAAGCGCGTCCTGCCGGGCGTCGTCGCGGGCATCGGCGGCTACGGCAACTGCCTGGGCCTGCCCAACATCGGCGGCGAGGTCGTCTTCGACCCCTGCTACCAGGGCAATCCGCTGGTCAACGCCGGCTGCATCGGCGTCATGAAGCACGAGGACATCCACCTCGCGAAGGCGTCCGGCACGGGCAACAAGGTCATCCTGTACGGGGCCCGGACCGGCGGCGACGGCATCGGCGGCGTCTCGGTGCTGGCGAGCGAGACCTTCGATGACGCAAAGCCGGCGAAGCGGCCCGCCGTCCAGGTCGGCGACCCCTTCCAGGAGAAGCTCCTCATCGAGTGCACCCTGGAGATCTTCGCGGAGCGGCTCGTCGCGGGCATCCAGGACCTCGGCGGCGCGGGCCTGTCCTGCGCCACCTCGGAGCTGGCCAGCGCGGGCAGCGGCGGCATGCGCGTCGAACTGGACACCGTGCCGCTGCGCGACTCCTCCCTCTCGCCCGAGGAAATCCTCATGAGCGAGTCGCAGGAACGCATGTGCGCGATCGTCGAGCCCGACAAGGCCGACCGCTTCCTGGAGATCTGCGAGAAGTGGGACGTCATCGCCACCGTCATCGGCGAGGTGACGGAGGGTTCGCAGCTGGAGATCTTCTGGCACGGCGAGCAGATCGTGGACGTGCCGCCGCGCTCCGTCGCGCATGACGGCCCGGTGTACGAGCGCCCGTACGCCCGGCCCGAGTGGCAGGACGCGCTCCAGGCCGACGACGCCGCCAAGCTGCCGCGCCCGGCCACCGGCGACGGGCTGCGCGCGCAGGTCCTCCAGCTCGTCTCGTCCCCGAACCAGGCGTCGAAGTCCTGGGTCACGGACCAGTACGACCGGTTCGTGCAGGGCAACACGGTCCTGGCGCAGCCGGAGGACTCCGGGATGGTCCGCATCGACGCGGACACCAACCTCGGCGTCGCGATCGCCACGGACGGCAACGGCCGCTACGCCAAGCTCGACCCGTACACGGGCGCGCAGCTGGCGCTGGCCGAGTCGTACCGCAACGTCGCCGCCTCGGGCGCCAAGCCGCTCGCCGTCTCCGACTGCCTCAACTTCGGCTCGCCCGAGGACCCGGCCGTCATGTGGCAGTTCGCCGAGGCCACCCGCGGTCTGGCGGACGGCTGCCTGGCCCTCGGCACCCCGGTGACCGGCGGCAACGTCTCCCTCTACAACCAGACCGGGGACACGGCCATCCACCCGACGCCGGTGGTCGCCGTGCTCGGCGTCATCGACGACGTCACCCGCCGCACGCCGGTCGCGTTCGCGGAGGAGGGCCAGCTGATCTACCTCCTCGGCGACACCGAGGAGGAGCTGGGCGGCTCGGCCTGGTCCCAGGTCGTCCACGGCCACCTCGGCGGGCTGCCGCCCAAGGTGGACCTGGAGCGGGAGAAGCTCCTCGCGGAGATCCTGATCTCCGCCTCCCGCGACGGCATGGCCGACGCGGCGCACGACCTCTCCGACGGCGGCCTGATCCAGGCCCTCGTCGAGTCCTGCCTGCGCGGCGGCAAGGGCGCCCGGATCGTCGTCCCGGACGGCCTGGACCCCTTCGTCTTCCTCTTCTCCGAGTCCGCGGGCCGCGCCATCGTCGCGGTCCCGCGCAGCGAGGAACTCCGCTTCAACGACATGTGCGGCGCCCGCGGCCTCCCGGCGGCCCGCATCGGCGTGATCGACGGCACGGAGATCGACGTCCAGGGCCAGTTCACCCTGCCCCTGGCCGAGCTGCGCGAAGCGCACGAGGCCACGATCCCGGGCCTGCTGACCTGACGATCGGCTCACCCAGTACGTACTGACGGCCCGCCCCCGCGCCGGGGGCGGGCCGTCGTGCGTCGGCTGTGCGGATCAGCGAGTCGTCGCCTCGGCCAGGCGTCGGTCCAGCTCCGCGTCCAGTGCGGCTTGTTCGGCCTCGGTCGGGTCGTATCCGTTCCACTCGCGCAGGACGGCGCGGGCCCGCTCGGCCCGCTCGGCCAACTCGGCGGGGGTGGGGGCGTCGGCATCGGTCATGGGGGGCTCCATTCGTCCCTTGGAAGGTACGGCCCGCCCCCGCGCTGGGGCGGGCCGTCGGCGTTTCCGTCACCCCGCTTGCCAATTCATACGTAATTACGTAACTTTTAAAGCGTGGATCTTGAAGAGCGCGTGGCAGAGCTGGAGAGACGGCTCGCGGCACTGGAGGAGCGGGGCGGAGACGGCCCTCGCGCCGCACCGGAGGCGGACGGCGGTGGCTTCTGGGCCCTGGAGGGACTGAAGGAGCGGCTGGCCGAGGACGGCGCCGGCGGGGGCGGAGTGCTGTTCACCGGGGCCGTGCGGATGCCGACAGGGCTGCGGTACGAGTGGCAGTACGGGCTGGCCGCCGACACCGTCCTGGACGCGGACTGGGCGGCCGCCGCCGAGTCGTTCGCCGCGCTGGGACAGGCCGTGCGGCTGCGGCTGCTCCGCGAGATCCTCGACGGCCGCGACACCGCCGCGGCCCTGACCGAACTCGACGGGATCGGCACCACCGGCCAGATCTACCACCACCTGCGGCAGTTGAGCGCCGCCGGCTGGCTGCACGCGCCGTCGCGGGGCCACTACGAGGTCCCCGCGGCCCGGGTCGTCCCGCTGCTCGTGATGCTGGCCGCCGCCCAGCCCTGAACCGGCGGCCGCGCCCGCCGCACATACCGAAACGGCTCCACCGGCCGTACGACACATGGGGGAACAATGTCCGTACGCAAACTCAGCATGGTCGCCGGCCGCTGCTGCCTGGTCATCTTCTTCGCGATGGTCGTCGCGGGGTTCTTCGCGGACATCCCGCGCTGGGCGAAGTGGATTCCCCTCGTGGCCTCGATCGTCCTCATGCTCGCGCCGCACCGCAAGGCCACCGACCTCCACGGCCCCTCGTCCGAGCCCGTCGAGGTCGCCCCGCCCGTCACCGGCCGCTGGTCGGCGCTCAACAGCCCCGCCGACAAGGTCCCCAGCCACGGCACCCGCGCGTACGGCCAGGCGTACGCGATCGACATCGTGGCGGAGTCCGAGGAGCACCCCCGCCCCGGCTTCGGCTGGTGGCCCATCGTCCGGCGCAACCGCGACTTCCCCGGCTTCGGCGCGCCCCTGACGGCCGTCGCCGACGGCACGGTCGTACGGGCGACCGACCGGGCCCGCGACCACCTCAGCCGCACCTCCGTCCTCTCGGCCCTCTACCTCCTCCTCTTCGAGGGGTCGTTCCGCGAGGTCGGCGGCGCCGGAAAGCTGGTCGGCAACCACCTCGTCCTCGACCTCGGCGGCGGTACGTACGCCATGTACGCCCACCTCCAGCGCGGCTCCCTGGCCGTACGCGAGGGGGAGAAGGTCCGGGCGGGGCAGCCCGTCGCCCGGTGCGGGAACTCCGGCAACTCCAGCGAGCCGCATGTGCACTTCCAGCTGATGGACGGCCCGGACCTGGACACCGCGCGCGGCATCCCGTTCCGCTGGACCGGCGTCGGAGTGCCCGGCAACGGCGAGGTGTTCACGGTCGGCGTGACCGCCGAGAAAACGTCACTCCGCGATTAAGGTCGGTTCCATGCCTCCCGCTCAGCGCAAGCCCCGCGCCCGTACGTACGACCCCGCCAAGGTGCGCGGCGCCCTGGACGGCCAACTGCGGGCGGTGCGGACCGCGGTGGGCACGCTGTGCGCCGCGCCCGACGCGGAGCCGCTGCTCGCGGCCCGGTCGCAGCTGGGGGAGTGGACGGTGCGCGATCTGATCACGCACATCGCCGTCTGCCTGGAGACGCTGCCGCGCGCCCTCGCCGAGCGGCCCGCGCCCGCCGCGGCCGACCTCGACCTCCAGCGGTATCTGGCCGCTCTCCGCGAACAGGCCGACGACATCGCGGCGGCGACGGCGGCCGAGAGCGACGCGCTCGCCGCCGCGGGGGAGGCGGGGCCGGAGGCCGTCGTCGCCCGGCTGGACACGGCCATCGGCCGGCTGACGGCGGCCGTCGCGGAGTCGGGCCCCGCGACGCTCGTCCCGACGGGCTACGGGGCCATGACCGTCAATGACTTCCTGGTGACCCGGCTGCTGGAGACCGTGGTGCACGCCGACGACCTGACGGCCGCGACCGGCACCGCCGTCTCCCACGACCGCCAGGCCCTCGCCGCCGTCACCCGGCTGCTCGCCGACGCGCTCGCCGCCAAGGCGCCCGGCGGCTCCGTGGAGGTCCGTGTGCCGCCCTTCGCGGTCGTCCAGTGCGTGGCGGGCCCCCGCCACACCCGCGGCACCCCGCCCAACGTGGTCGAGACCGACCCGCTGACCTGGATCAGGCTCGCCACCGGCCGTACGGACTGGGTGAGCGCCGTCGAGGCCGGCGCGGTCTCGGCGAGCGGGGAACGGGCGGACCTGGCGGACCAACTGCCGCTGCTGGGCTGATCCGCCCGGCGCGGCCGGCATCCATGCCGGGGCCTGCGCCGTTTCGGCAAGCGGGTGAAGCCTCACACCTCTAATAACCCTCTGGGGTCGCGCCATTACCGCGGGTGTCATTCCGTGGTGTATGCGAATCGACCGTTCAGAAGGGAACGTCACGCAATGTCCTCATTCACGCCTGCCACCTCCCGTAGCGCCCTGACCCGCGGTGCGGCCGTCGCGGTCACCGGCGCCCTCGCGCTCGGCCTCGCGGCCGTTCCCGGGATGGCCTCGGCCGCCTCCGGCGACCGGAGCGAGACCGTCCGGACCGCGCCCGTCCCCAAAGCCGAGATCGCGGTCAAAAGCGGCGTCACCAAGATCACGGTCTCCGCCGAGACCGTCGCCCAGCTCCGAGCCAAGGGCATCCTCCTCACCCGGCTGGACGCCCGCGGCAACCTCGGCGCCAAGGTCGACGCGGAACAGACCCTCGACTTCGGCGTGAAGTCCGGCGCCGTCTCGAACGTCAAGGGCAAGGTCGGCGGGCGGCTCGCCTTCAAGACGACCGGCATCGCGCTGGTCAACCTCCGCAACCAGCGGATCGCCCGGCTCACCGCCTTCCAGGCCGACCTGACCACCGGCATCATGCGCGCGACCCTCGACCGCAGGACCCCGCTCGAACTGGGCACCTTCTCGCGCCCCAAGGTGAACACCGCCGTCAACACCAAGGCACGCGAAGTCAACGTCCAGGGTGGTCTGGTGCTCGGCGGCAAGGCGGCCGGCCAGCTCAACAAGGCCCTCCAGACGAAGGCGTTCGTGCCGGGCGCCCCCCTGTTCGACGCCAACAGCAGGATCACACTCGACGAGAAGGCCGACCCGCGCGCCGTACGCGAACTCGGCCGCGAGGCCGCCCCCTCCAAGGCCGTGCAGGCCCCGCAGCGCGCCGTCCGGTAACCACCGGAGCAGACCCGTACGGACACAGGGGCGCGGACCGGTCGACAGGCCCGCGCCCCTCATGCGCCGTACGGACGGTGACGGTCTCTCAGCCCTCGCCGCGTTCTCCGGCGCCGGGGACGACGAACCCGCGGACAGGCGGTTCGCCGCCTTCCCGCGCGGCCTGCTCCCGCGCCACGCGCCACGCCTCCGCGAGGCCGGCGTACCGAGGGTCGATCCACTCAGTCATGGAGCCTCCAATCGACGCTCAACCTACGCCCCCGCCGGCCCGGACACCTTTTGACTGCACGGCGGTTGCGGCGTCGGCATGGGACGGATGGTGCACTCCGTCGAGTGCTGACAGTTCGCGGCCACGGGCACGAGCGGAGCGCCCGCAGGCGGCCCCCACAGGGCTTCGTCCACGTCGTACCCGCAGGCCCGGACCTTCTCGCGGGTCCGGTCCAGTACGTCCGGGTCGTAGTGCATCGGATCCCATCCAGGGAAGTGATGTACGAACCCGACTCCCAGCGACGCGCACAGGTCCGCGTACAGCTTCGTGTGCAGGATGAGTCCGTGCCAGCCTTCGTCGACGACGCGCGAGGGCGCGAGCCCGGCCCCCGGGAACCGGGCACAGGCGGTGCAGGGAGGGCCGCGGAGCACGGAGTGCGGCGCCGACGACAGGGCGTCGCCGCCCGCGCCGGTGGAGTCGGGTCCGAGCCGGGGCCGCGGGCGCCGCCCCGGCGGTGATCCCCCGTGTGCGACAAGTGGCTGTCCGTGGTGTGAGCAATTCCTGGCAATCCCCGGTTCGGATGAACCTGTTCCCTGCCCTAGACTCGAAGACGTGCCACGTGGTGACGGACGACTCAACCACGACCTGCTCCCCGGCGAGAAGGGCCCCCAGGACGCTTGCGGCGTCTTCGGGGTCTGGGCTCCGGGCGAAGAGGTCGCCAAGCTCACCTATTTCGGGCTGTACGCGCTGCAGCACCGGGGACAGGAGTCCGCGGGCATCGCGGTGAGCAACGGCTCCCAGATCCTGGTCTTCAAGGACATGGGCCTGGTCTCCCAGGTCTTCGACGAGACATCACTCAGCTCCCTGACGGGACATATCGCGGTCGGCCAGGCCCGCTACTCCACCACCGGAGCCTCGGTGTGGGAGAACGCGCAGCCGACCTTCCGGGCGACCGCCCACGGCTCCATCGCGCTGGGCCACAACGGCAACCTGGTCAATACGGCCGCGCTCGCCGAGATGGTCGCCGACCTGCCGCGCGACGGCGGCCGGGCCACGCATGTGGCCGCGACCAACGACACGGACCTGGTCACCGCGCTGCTGGCGGGCCAGGTCGACTCCGACGGCAAGCCCCTGACCATCGAGGACGCGGCCGCCAAGGTCCTCCCCGACGTCATGGGCGCCTTCTCCCTCGTCTTCATGGACGAGCACACGCTGTACGCGGCCCGTGACCCGCAGGGCATCCGCCCGCTGGTCCTCGGGCGGCTGGAGCGCGGCTGGGTGGTGGCCTCCGAGACCGCCGCCCTGGACATCTGCGGCGCCTCCTTCATCCGGGAGATCGAGCCGGGCGAGCTCGTCGCCATCGACGAGAACGGGCTGCGCTCCACGCGCTTCGCCGAGGCCAGGCCCAAGGGCTGCGTCTTCGAGTACGTGTACCTGGCCCGCCCCGACACCGACATCGCGGGCCGCAATGTGCACCTCTCCCGGGTGGAGATGGGGCGCAAGCTGGCCGCCGAGGCGCCGGCCGAGGCGGATCTGGTGATAGCGACTCCGGAGTCGGGCACCCCCGCCGCCGTGGGGTACGCGGAGGCCAGCGGCATCCCGTTCGGGACCGGGCTGGTCAAGAACAGCTATGTCGGCCGTACGTTCATCCAGCCGAGCCAGACCATCCGCCAGCTCGGCATCCGGCTGAAGCTCAACCCGCTCAAGGACGTCATCCGCGGCAAGCGCCTGGTGGTCGTCGACGACTCGATCGTCCGCGGCAACACCCAGCGCGCCCTGGTCCGGATGCTCCGCGAGGCGGGCGCGGCCGAGATCCACATCCGGATCTCGTCTCCGCCGATCAAGTGGCCGTGCTTCTTCGGCATCGACTTCGCGACCCGCGCCGAGCTGATCGCCAACGGCCTCTCGGTCGAGGAGATCGGCAAGTCGCTGGGGGCCGACTCGCTGGCGTACATCTCCACGGACGCGATGATCGAGGCGACCACGATCGCCAAGCCGGACCTGTGCCGGGCCTGCTTCGACGGCGAGTACCCGATGGAGCTGCCCGACCCCGAGCTGCTCGGCAAGAACCTCCTGGAGACCGAGCTCGCGGGCGGGCCCGACGCGGCGGACGCCCTCCGTCGCCCGTAACGCCGCGACCCTCGCAACGCCGCAGCTCACCGACGAGAAAGTTCCAGCAATGCCTGCAGAGTCTTCCGCGGCCGCGCCGCGTCCGGACACGGGTGCCAGCTATGCGGGCGCCGGTGTCGACATCGAGGCCGGCGACCTCGCCGTAGAACTGATGAAGGAGTGGGTCCGCAAGGCCACCCGCCCCGAGGTCGTCGGCGGGCTCGGCGGCTTCGCCGGGCTCTTCGACGCCAGCGCCCTGAAGCGGTACGAGCGCCCGCTGCTGGCCTCCGCGACCGACGGCGTCGGCACGAAGGTCGACATCGCCCGCCGGATGGGCGTCTACGACACCATCGGCCAGGACCTGGTCGGGATGGTCGTCGACGACCTGGTGGTCTGCGGCGCCGAGCCGCTCTTCATGACCGACTACATCTGCGTCGGCAAGGTCCACCCGGAGCGGGTCGCCGCGATCGTCAAGGGCATCGCCGAGGGGTGCGTCCTCGCGGGCTGCGCCCTCGTCGGCGGCGAGACCGCCGAGCACCCGGGGCTGCTGGCCGCCGACGACTTCGACGTCGCCGGCGCCGGTACGGGCGTGGTCGAGGCCGATCAGGTGCTGGGCGCGGATCGCATCCGTACGGGTGACACGGTGATCGCCATGGCATCGTCCGGCCTTCACTCGAACGGGTACTCGCTCGTGCGCCACGTGCTCTTCGACCGGGCCGGCTGGGAGCTGGACCGCGAGGTGGCGGAGTTCGGCCGCACCCTCGGCGAGGAGCTGCTGGAGCCCACCAAGATCTACTCGCTGGACTGCCTGGCCCTGGCCCGCACCGCCGAGGTGCACGCCTTCTCGCACATCACCGGCGGCGGGCTCGCGAACAACCTGGCCCGCGTCGTCCCCGACGGGCTGCGCGCCACGGTGGACCGCTCGACCTGGACCCCCGGTCCGGTCTTCGACCTCGTCGGCCGGCTCGGCGGCGTCGAGCGCCTGGAGCTGGAGAAGACGCTGAACATGGGCGTCGGCATGGTGGCCGTCGTGCCCGAGGCATCGGCGGACGTGGCGCTGACGGCCCTGGCCGACCGAGGCGTGGACGCCTGGGTGGCCGGCGAGATCACCGAGCGCGGCGGAGACGCCGAGGCAGTGGCACTGACCGGTGACTACGCGAGCTGACCCGGCGCGGGGCAGCACAGAACCCGGTCCGGGGGCGGGCCCTGGACCGGGTCAGTGGTCGTACCGCGGAGGCGGACGCTTGAAGGGCGTCAAGTGCGGCGACGATGCGAGTGCTGATCGGACGACTGGTCGTCGTCCTCGCCCTCGGCATCGTCAGTGTTGTAACGATCCGCGTACTGAGCGTACGGATCGTCGTCCAGCTTGTCCTCGTCCTCAACAAGCGGCTCGCTCTTCGGCGGCTGCTTCGTGGGAGTTGCACCCAGCTCGTTGGCCAGGCGCGAGAGGTCCGTCCCGCCGCTGTTGTACTTCAGCTGGCGGGCGACCTTCGTCTGCTTGGCCTTGGCCCGGCCGCGCCCCATGGCTCGACCCCCTCAATGACGGGGCTCGACGGCCCCAGAGTCTTGACACGCGTTCATGAGTCAGAGCGGACTCTCGACGGAGAGACCGGTCTGTAGGGCTTCAACGGTACCTGCTTCCGCGGTCATACGGTACGTCGCCCGCGTGACGCGCCCCGGAGCAGAACCCGCAAGGAGCCCCGTCCTCGCTGGTCATCTGCGATTTTAACGCGTCCCGCGCGGCGACCCGCCGACGGGTGGTGAGAGATCTCTCCCTCGCCGCCCGCCGTACGGTCCGCGTCAACGACTGTGAACGGGCTACAGAGCCGCCCCGCGGGCCTCCGCGATGCGCTGCTCGGCCAGCCGGTCGGCCGCCTCGGCGGGCGGGATGCCCTCGGACTTCGCCCGGTCGAATATGGCCAGAGTCGTGTCATAGATCCGCGTCGCCTTGGCCTTCGCCCGGTCGAAGTCGAAGCCGTGCAGCTCGTCCGCGACCTGGATCACGCCACCCGCGTTCACGACGTAGTCCGGCGCGTAGAGGATGGACCGGTCGGCGAGGTCCTTCTCGACGCCCGGATGGGCGAGCTGGTTGTTGGCCGCGCCGCAGACGATCTTCGCGGTGAGGACGGGCACGGTGGCGTCGTCCAGCGCGCCGCCGAGCGCGCACGGCGCGTACACGTCCAGGTCGGCGCGGATGAGCGCGTCGGTGTCGGCGACGGCCCTGACCCCCTCCCGGTGGTGGGCCAGGAGGCGCTCGACCGACTCCGCCCGTACGTCCGTGACGACGACCGAGGCGCCGTCCTCGACGAGGTGCCGCACGAGGTGGTGGCCGACCTTGCCGACGCCGGCGACGCCGACCGTGCGGCCGCGCAGCGTGGGCTCGCCCCAGGCGGCCTGCGCGGAGGCGCGCATGCCCTGGAAGACGCCGAAGGCGGTGAGCACGGAGGAGTCGCCGGCGCCGCCGTTCTCGGGCGAGCGGCCCGTGGTCCAGCGGTTGGCGCGGGCGACGACGTCCATGTCCTGCACGTACGTGCCGACGTCGCACGCGGTCACATAGCGGCCGCCGAGGGAAGCCACGAACCGGCCATACGCGAGCAGCAGTCGCTCCGACTTCACCCCGCCCTCCGCCACCGGGGCGGGGTCGCCGATGATCACGGCCTTGCCGCCGCCGTGGTCCAGCCCGGCGAGCGCGTTCTTGTACGACATGCCGCGGGACAGGTTGAGCGCGTCCTGGACGGCGTCGTCCTCCGAGGCGTACGGATAGAAGCGGGTGCCGCCGAGGGCGGGGCCGAGGGCTGTGGAGTGGAGGGCGATGACGGCCTTCAGCCCGCTCTCCCGGTCCTGGCAGAGCACGACCTGCTCATGGCCGCCCTGGTCCGATCGGAAGAGCGTATGCAGCACGTTGCCGCCGTCGAGGGTGGGACGTACGTCGGTCACGGTGGTGACTCCCATAACTCGCGGAGGAAGCCCTCCGAGGGGTGGGGGAGGGCCGGTCGGCAAGAGCGTAAGACCTGGCGGCCCGGCAGATCAGGTAGGTGCCGAGGATCACTCTCCCAGGCGGCGGTGGCGTGGGACGATTTGGCCAGTACGGGGAGGACAACTCCCAGTGACGGACTCCGGCTTGAGGGAGCGGGCGTGACCTTGGCGTCGTCAGTGATTGTCCCGTATGCAGCGTATCTGCGGGTTTACGAGCCACTGGCCGCTTTCCCGGAACCCGAGCGTGGTCATTGGGCGCGCTACGCCAAGCGCGAGAAGCTGCCGAGCGCGCAGGACGAACTCCGACGCTCGCTGGCGGACTTGCTGCCGACGCCGCCCGTCGCGGTGCCGGTGCACGAGAGCGGCGACGCGTTCGTCGCGGTCGTGGACGGCGTCACCTGCGTCTGCCCCTGGCGGACGCGGCTGCGCGGCTGGCAGGCCCTTGAGGGGCTCACGGAGCAGCTTCCGGGGCTCGTCCTGGACGCGGCCCTGCCCCCGGTGGTGCGCCGGCAGGCGGAGGCGGACTACGAGCGGTGGCGGGAGCGCAATCCGGACGCCCGGCCGTGGATCAAGACGGCGACCTGGCATGTGCCGGTGCGCTGGTTCGTCCTCTTCGCGGCCGAGGAGCGCGAGTACGACAAGGGCGACGACGCGCTGGTACTGCGCTACCGCACGCCGATGGTCGAGGCCCGGCGCCGGGTGGCGCGCGCCCTGCGCACCCTCAAGGACTCCCTCGAAGAGGGCCCGTTGATCGACGGCCTGGTGGAGGTGGGGCGCTGGCTGGAGGAGTTCCACCCGCGCTCCCTGGTCGAACTGGACTACGGCGGGCTGGTGCACGTGGTGCCCGAGGCGGATCTCGCAGACGACCGGTCGGCCGAGGACGTGGCGGAGGGGCTCGCCGCGCTGCGGGACGGCGACGGCGCGGGCGCCGGCGCGGCGTACGGGCGGCTGACGGACCGGTGGAGCGCGGTCCGGGACCGCCAGTACGCGAGCTGAGAACGGGCGGCGCGGGAACCGCGCGGCTCATGGAGCCGTCGAACTCTCAGAAGGCCGCTGTGGTCCGAGGGATGGAAGAGTCGGCAGTGGCGGCCGGTTCGGTGGGATGCTGATGTGGCGGATGAGTTGCCAGCCAGGCAAGGACCTAGGTCCCGATCCGGGCCATTGCCGCAACCGTGACCTAAAGCACTGACATCGGGCCTTGCGCGCATCCCCCACTGTCGTGTCAAAATAGGACAAGGAGTCTGTGAATGGCTCCTTCCGTTCAACTACGGGCGGATTGCTCGGCATTGCACTCCTTGGCGGGTCTGGTGACCCCTGATCCCGCTGTGACTGATCGTCACGGTGGCGTGACTGTCCGCTATGGCATGGTCCATCGGGTTCCGTCGAGGTTGAACACCTGAGAGGGCAATTCCATCGGTTTGGCCGACGCGGCTGGACGGATGGTGTAGTTGTAGTGCCGAGGACAAGCCGTTCGTCCTATAACCGACTCGGCCCGCGTCCGCCATTTCGGGCAACGCGGGTCAAGGTGCAGAATTTAGAGGAAAGAACCGTGATGGTTCGGTTCTCCCGAGGAGGCCGCTCATGACCGCTCGCACCCCTGATGCCGAGCCGCTGCTGACCCCGGCTGAGGTTGCCACGATGTTCCGCGTGGACCCGAAGACGGTCACGCGCTGGGCCAAGGCAGGCAAGCTCACGTCCATCCGCACGCTCGGAGGACACCGGCGTTACCGCGAAGCGGAGGTCCGCGCGCTGTTGGCGGGCATTCCGCAGCAGCGCAGCGAAGCCTGAACAACCGCTCCACCCTTGCGTCACCGGGCTGTTCGCCGGGTCCCCCAACCCGGTAGCCGCCCGCTCAGCTCCACCGGCAGTACCCGCTTCACCTGCGTCATCAGCTTCACCCGCTCCACCAGGGGCACCTGTTCCATCAGTTCCACCTAGCTGCACCACGACACGGCGCCTGCCCCAACAGGCCCCGCGCCCGGCTCCATTCGGGCAGTCGTCGATCGCGCTGGACTCCGCCGGGTCCAGCGCGATCTTTTTATGCCCTGAACGCGCCGGCCGGTGAGCGGCTACCAGGTGGCTCGTATGGGCTCGGGCGGACTCGTACGAGTGGTTGCGCGGCGTCCGTACGGGTGGCTCGGGAGGGTTCGTGGGGCTCCGTCCGGAGTCCGTTTAAGGGCAGTGCAATTGCACATATTAAATTGACCCTTTGTAGGTGAGGGGTGAGTTCCTCCCACCTTGAAACTCTTTCGGTGACTCCCGTCACAGTGCGTCGTTCTTGTGGCCTACGGCACAGCTGCGGTAATGAAGCGGATGAGAACGCTCCCACGCTCAGCCTTCCACCCGACTACCGCCGAACCGCCCGCCGTTGGTCACCGAGGCGGGGGACTTTCGTCCCTGCTCCGCTCGACCGGCCGCTCCAGGGCCGCCAGCCGCAGCAGCCGGTGACAGATCGGGCAGTGCCTGGATAGATGGCGGTATCCCGACGCCGCCGACAGATGAGCGCGCAACAGCGCTCGGGTCTCGTGCGGGGAAGTTCTCGTCATGGAGCGCGGCACCTCCTTCTGCCTGGGTACCGGTGGACCATGCCGCCGTCAAGGGCCACGGAAAAGCCAGTGGCCGGGCGCGGGCCGTCCGGGGCCGCAGAGGCGCTCCACGCGGGCCGTACGGGCCTCTGTGGGGCGGCGGAGCCTTCCTGGGGCAGGAGAGGCCGGTCACAGCCTTCAGCGGCGCGTACGGAGGCGGACCGTCAGAGGGTGTCGCCGACGCCGGCGACGCGGCGGCCCCCGGACAGCGGAAAGGCCCGCATCCGATCGGATGCGGGCCTTCCATCTACTGCGGTCCTGACGGGATTTGAACCCGCGGCCTCCACCTTGACAGGGTGGCGAGCACTCCAAACTGCTCCACAGGACCTCGCTTCGCCCCCGCACTCTCGTGCGGCTGCGAAGCAAGACTCTACAGCAGCTCAGGGGGTGCGGTCGAACCAGTGCCTCAGGGGGCCGCCTCGTCGATCGCTTTCACGATCCGCTTGTCCGAAACCGGGTACGCCGTGCCCAGCGCGTGCGCGAAATAGCTGACCCGCAGCTCCTCGATCATCCAGCGGATGTCCAGCACCTGCTGCGGCACCGGCCGCCCCTTCGGCAACTGCTCCAGCAGCCACGCGTACTCGTCCTGCATCTCCTTCACCTTCTCCAGCCGGGCGCGGTCCCGCTGGGCGTTGGTGGGGAGCTGCTGGAGCCGCCGGTCGACCGCCACCAGGTAGCGCATCAGGTCGGGCAGCCGCCGCGCGCCGTGGGCCGTGACGAAGCCCGGCTTGATGAGCTGGGCCAACTGCTCCTTGACGTCGGTCAGCGACGGTACGAGCACCAGCGACGTGGTCGCCTTCAGCCGGCGCTCGCACGCCTGCCAGGCGGCGAGGACCTCCTGCACCTTGCGGATCGCGTCCAGCGTCGCGTCGACGATGTCCGCCCGCACCGCGTCGAAGAGCTTGCGGAACGATTCCTCGTCCCAGGCGGGCCCACCGCGGGCCGCGATCAGCCGGTCCGCGGCGGCGGCCACGCAATCCTCGAAGAGGGCCGCGATCGAGCCGTGCGGATTCCGGGAGAGCGCGAGCTTCTGCTGGTTGGACAGCTTGTCCTGGGCGAACTTCGCCGGGTTCGACGGCAGGTTCAACAGGATCAGCCGGCGCGTGCCGCGCCACATCGCCTGCCGCTGCTCCGGCTCGGTGTCGAAGAGCTTCACCGCCACCGACGCGCCCTCGTCGACCAGCGCCGGGTACGCCTTCACCGGCTGCCCGGCCCGCCGGGTCTCGAAGGTGCGCGGCAGCGTGCCCACCGTCCACGAGGTGAGCCCGGAGCGCTGCTCCAGGCTGCCGCCGCCGGAGCTCTCCGGCGCCTGCTCGAACGCCTTGGTGATGGCCGCCCGCGTCTTGGGCTTGAGGGCGAGGCGCAGCGCCTCGATGTCCTTCTCCTCGGCGATCTTGCGGCGGCGCTCGTCGACTACCCGGAAGGTGATCTTCAGGTGGTCGGGGACCTTGCCGAGATCGAAGTCGTCCGGCTCCATCCGCACGCCCACCATCCGCTGGAGCTCCCGCGTCAGGGTGGTCGTCAGCGGCTCCTGGAGCGGCACCGCGCGGTCCAGGAACGCCCTGGCGAAGTTCGGCGCGGGCACGTAGTTGCGGCGGATGGGCTTGGGCAGGGACCGGATCAGCTCGGTGACCAGGTCCTCGCGCAGCCCCGGGATCTGCCAGTCGAAGCCGTCGGCGGAGACCTGGTTGAGGACCTGGAGCGGGATGTGGACGGTCACGCCGTCGGCGTCCGCGCCCGGCTCGAACTGGTAGGTGACCTTGAACTTCAGGCCACCCTGCCGCCAGGTGTCCGGATAATCGTCCTTGGTGACCTGCTCGGCGTTCTCGTTGATGAGCATGGAGTGCTCGAAATTGAGCAGCTCCGGCTCCTCGCGGCGCTTGCGCTTCCACCACGAGTCGAAATGCGCCCCCGAGACGACGTCGTCGGGAAGCCGCTCGTCGTAGAAGTCGAAGAGCGTCTCGTCGTCCACCATGATGTCGCGGCGCCGGGCGCGCTGCTCCAGCTCCTCGACCTCGCCGAGCAGCTTCCGGTTGTCGTGGAAGAACTGGTGGTGCGTGCGCCAGTCGCCCTCCACGAGCGCGTTGCGGATGAAGAGGTCGCGGCTGGTCTCCGGGTCGATACGCCCGTAATTGACCTTCCGCTGCGCGACGATCGGCACGCCGTACAGCGTCACCCGCTCGTACGCCATCACCGCCGCCTGCTTCTGCTCCCAGTGCGGCTCGCTGTACGTGCGTTTGACCAGGTGCTGGGCGAGCGGCTCGACCCACTCCGGCTCGATCTTCGCGTTGACCCGCGCCCACAGCCGGGAGGTCTCCACCAGCTCCGCCGACATGATCCAGCGCGGCGGCTTCTTGAAGAGGGCCGACCCCGGGAAGACGGCGAACTTGGCGCTGCGCGCGCCCAGGTACTCGTTCTTCTCGGCCTCTTTCAGGCCGAGGTGCGAGAGCAGCCCGGAGAGGAGCGCCGTATGGATGTGGTCCGGCGCCGCGTCCTCCTCGGAGAGGTGGATGCCCATCGTCTTGGCGACCGTACGCAGCTGGCTGTAGATGTCCTGCCACTCGCGTATCCGCAGGTAGTTCAGGAACTCGCCGCGGCACATGCGCCGGAAGGCGGACGACGACAGGGCCTTCTGCTGCTCGCGTACGTAGCGCCACAGGTTCAGGAAGGCGAGGAAGTCGCTGCTCTCGTCCTTGAACCGGGCGTGCTGCTGGTCGGCCTGCGCCTGCTTGTCGGAGGGGCGTTCGCGGGGGTCCTGGATGGAGAGCGCCGCGGCGATCACCATGACCTCCCGGACGCAGCCGTTCCGGTCGGCCTCCAGGACCATCCGGGCGAGCCGCGGGTCCACCGGGAGCTGCGAGAGCTTGCGGCCCATCGGGGTGAGCCGCTTCTTCACGTCCTTCTGCTTCGGGTCGATCGCGCCCAGCTCGACCAGCAGATCCACGCCGTCCTTGATGTTGCGGCGGTCCGGCGGGTCGATGAAGGGGAACTTCTCGATCTCCCCGAGCCCGGCGGCGGTCATCTGGAGGATGACGGAGGCCAGGTTCGTACGGAGGATCTCCGCGTCCGTGAACTCCGGGCGCGAGAGGAAGTCGTCCTCGGAGTAGAGGCGGATGCAGATGCCGTCGCTCGTACGGCCGCAGCGGCCCTTGCGCTGGTTGGCGCTGGCCTGCGAGACCGGCTCGATCGGCAGCCGCTGGACCTTGGTGCGGTGGCTGTAGCGGGAGATGCGGGCCGAGCCCGGGTCGATCACGTAGCGGATGCCCGGCACGGTCAGGGAGGTCTCGGCGACATTGGTCGCCAGAACGATTCGCCGCCCCTGATGGCGCTGGAAGACCCGGTGCTGCTCGACGTGCGAGAGGCGCGCGTACAGCGGCAGGATCTCGGTGGATCTGAGCTTCTTCTTCTCCAGGGCGTCCGCGGTGTCGCGGATCTCGCGCTCGCCGGAGAGGAAGACCAGGATGTCGCCGAAGCCGTCGCCCTCGCGCTGGAGCTCGTCCACGGCGTCGCAGATCGCGGTGATCTGGTCCCGGTCGCTGTCCTCGGACCCCTCCTCCAGGAGCGGCCGGTAACGCACCTCCACCGGGTACGTACGGCCGCTGACCTCGACGATCGGCGCGCTCTTCGCGCTCTCCGCGTCCGTCGCGCCGCCGTCGGCTACGGAGGCGAAGGAGCCGAAGTGCCGGGCGAACCGCTCCGGGTCGATGGTCGCCGAGGTGATGACGACCTTCAGGTCCGGGCGGCGCGGCAGCAGCTGGGCCAGATAGCCGAGGATGAAGTCGATGTTGAGGCTGCGCTCGTGCGCCTCGTCGATGATGATCGTGTCGTACTGGCGCAGCTCGCGGTCGGTCTGGATCTCCGCGAGCAGGATGCCGTCCGTCATCAGCTTCACCAGGGTGTCGCCGCCGACCTGGTCGGTGAAGCGGACCTTCCAGCCGACGGCCTCGCCCAGCGGGGTGTTCAGCTCCTCGGCGACGCGCTCGGCGACGGTACGGGCCGCGAGCCGGCGCGGCTGGGTGTGCCCGATCAGCCCCTTGACGCCGCGGCCCAGCTCCAGGCAGATCTTGGGGATCTGAGTGGTCTTGCCGGAGCCGGTCTCACCGGCGACGATCACGACCTGGTGGTCGCGGATGGCCGCCAGGATCTCGTCCTTCTTCTGGCTGACCGGCAGCTGCTCGGGGTAGCTGATCTTCGGCACGGCCTCGCGGCGGCCGGCCACCCGCAGCTCGGCCGCGTCGAAGTCGGCCGCGATCTCGGCCAGTACGGCCGAACGGGCCTCGGGTTTGCGGATGCGGCGCGCGCCGTCGAGCCGGCGGCCCAGCCGCTGCTGATCGCGCAGCATCAGGTCGGGGAGCCGCTCCAGGAGGGCGGGCAGGGCGGGGGCAGGCTGACTGGACATACGTCCTCCAGGATCTCACCTCCCGGAAAAGACTGGCGAACCATTTGTGGCCTGCAAACCCAACCGAGAATGTCCTCTATAGGTGCTTTAGCGTGGCCTTATGGATGATCAACAGGACGACCAGGAGACTTCTTCCCCAGGCGACTCACTCGGCGACTCCTCCGGCGGCTCCTCCGGCGAGGCCCACGCCCACGGCGCCCACGGCAGGCCCCCCAGCGCGGCCGACCGGTGGACGGCCTTCAAGAACTCGCCGTTCCTGCCCGCGACGGTGCTGCTGTTCATCCTCGCCGCGGCGGCCGGGCTCTTCGCGGGCTCGTACACCTACACGATGGCCAACCCCACCCCGCACCACATCCCCACCGCCGTCGTCGGCGGCCAGGACACCCCGCGCGGCAAGGCGTTCATCGGCGGCATGGAGAAGGCCCTCAACGCCTCGCTGAAGCTGCACGACTACCGGTCGTACGGCGAGGCCCGCCGTGCCGTCGACGAGCAGCAGGTCTTCGCCGTCCTCGACGTCGCCGACGGGCATGTCCGGCTCGACGTCTCGGGCGCCTCCGGGGCCACCGTCGCCCAGGTGCTGACCCAGGCCGCCCCGAAGGTCGGCAAGGCGGTCGGGGTGCCCGTGGCCGTCAAGGACGTCAAGCCGCTCCAGGAGGGCGACCCGCGCGGCCTCGCGCTCTTCTACATCTCGCTGGCCGCCGTCATCATCGGCTTCGTCGGGGCGATCCAGCTCAGCGTGCACGCCAGGGGCCTCAATCCGGCCGAGCGGGTCGCCTTCACCGCCGCCTACGCGCTGCTCGGCGCCTTCGCCATCGCCGCGGTCGTGGACTGGCTGCTGGGCGCGCTGGACCTGCCGTTCGTCGAGTCCTGGCTGATCCTGGCGTTCACGATGTTCACGTCGGGCATGGTCTTCACGATGTTCAACACCCTCATCGGCCGCTGGGCGATGATCCCCACCTGGGGTGTGATGGTGCTGCTCGGCAACCCGTCCTCGGGCGGCGCCGTGTCCTGGCCGCTGCTGCCGTCCGTACTCGGCGAGATCGGCCGCTGGCTGCCGCCGGGCGCCTCCGTCAACGCGCAGCACACCGCGGTCTACTTCGGCCGCTACCAGCACGCCTTCCCGTTCCTGGTGCTGGCGGCCTGGGCGGTCGTGTCCACCGCGGTCTTCTGGATCTGGCGCCACCGGCACCCCGGCGGCCGGCCCGCCGTACGGGCGCACGCGCACGCCGCGGCCCCTTCCGGCTGAGCCCGCCCGGGCCCCTCTGGGGCCCGACCGGGCCCGTACAACGCGACAGGCCCCGATCCAGGGGATCGGGGCCTGTGCCACAGGGTGTGGCTGGGGCCGGGGTCGAACCGGCGACCTATCGCTTTTCAGGCGATCGCTCGTACCAACTGAGCTACCCAGCCGCAGCGGTCCTGACGGGATTTGAACCCGCGGCCTCCACCTTGACAGGGTGGCGAGCACTCCAAACTGCTCCACAGGACCTTGCATTGTGCGAAACCGGCGTGAACCAGTCTCGCACACGGTAATGCGTGCCCCCAACGGGATTCGAACCCGTGCTACCGCCTTGAAAGGGCGGCGTCCTGGGCCACTAGACGATGAGGGCTGATGGCCCACCTGGGCGCTTCGCAGCGCGTCGGGGACGTGAGAAGCATATGGGATGCGGGGAGGTATCGCCAAAACGGTTTCCCGAAGAGCTGCCAAAGGGGTCTCCCGGGGCCGCCGGGGGAGGGGAGGCGGCTCCGGGAGCGGTTGCCGGGGTCGGCGTCCGCCCGGCGGGGCCGGGGCCCGTCGCGGACAATGGCGGGTGTGCTGGAGATGACGCGCGAGGAGTTCGAGGAACTGGTCGCCGAGGCGCTCGACCGGATTCCGCCGGAGCTGACGAGGCTGATGGACAACGTCGCGGTGTTCGTGGAGGACGAGCCGCCCGCGGAGGAGCCGGAGCTGCTCGGGCTCTACGAGGGGACGCCGCTTACCGAGCGCGGCGAGTGGTACGCGGGCGTGCTGCCGGACCGCATCACGATCTACCGGGGGCCGACGCTGCGGATGTGCGACTCCCGCGAGGACGTGGTCGCGGAGACCGAGGTGACGGTCGTTCACGAGATCGCCCACCACTTCGGGATCGACGACGAGCGGCTGCACGCGCTGGGGTACGGGTGAGGGGCGGCCGCCGCCGCGGCCGACCTGTGGGGTGGCGGGGCCGGGCGATCCGCGCCGGGCATGCGCGGGGCGCGTGTCCTGCGCGGGGCGAGGCCAGTTGGGCAGGGGGCCCGTGCTCCGCGACCCGAAGGTGGTCCCCATGCCCATGCGCGCGATGTCCCCGCCCGTGTCCCAGGTACCCGTCGCGCTCGTACGCGCCGCGGCCGTCGCCGTCGCGGCCATGGCCCTCGGCGGCTGCATGAGCGTGAGCGACCCCGCGAAGCCCGCGCCGTCCAAGTCCGCCGGCCACCGGGGCGGCGGGCCGCAGCCGGACGGCGGTGTGGCGAAGGGCGACGGCCGGGGGCGTACGGATACGGGCACGAAGACGGCCGGGGGTGGCAAGGGCCCGCGGCCGGGCGGCCGGGACGGCGAACCGGCCCCGAAGGGGTCGGCGGCCCCCGCGAACGCCTCGTCCTCCGCCTCCGCCGACGAGGCCGGCCCCACGCCCGGGAAGCGGCCGGAACGGCCGGGCCGGCCGGGCACGCGGCCCAAGCCGACGCCGGGGCGGCCGGGCCCGCCGTCCACACCGGGCGACCCGTCCGGGCCCAAGGAGCCACCGAAGCCGACGGACCCGGTCGAGCCGACCCCGCCGCCGACCGTCTCGCAGCCGCCCGCGTCGCCGACCACGTCCTCGGCGGCGTCCGCGCCGCAGCGGGAGCCGCTGGTGTCGCCGCAGGCCGGACCGGTGGCGTAGCGGACGTACGGCATACGGCGGGGACGTGCGACGGGGGCGTACGGCGGGGTGCGCGGCGGGGGTGCGGTCACGGTCCGTGGGTGCGGCCTGTGGGCGCGGCCCGGTGCTTGGGGCGGCGGCGAATCAGGGGCGACTTGCGTGGCGCGGGGTGGGGTGCGTATGGTGGTAGATCGTTTGATCCCATTTGCCCGGCGCCGAACCGAAGCGCGCCGCGTGGCGCGTTCCTTACCTTGCCGTGGCTGACCGCATTGAGGCGGTCATTTGTGAAGCCGACACGGAGCTTGGGCGCGTGCCGAGACTCCGGAAGGTTTCGCATTTCGCATGTCCATTTCCAGCACAGCCGTCTCCGCTGACAACGTCGTGAACACCGAGAGCGTTGAAAGCGTCGAGCACACCGCGGACGCGGTGAGCACCGAGAACGACGCGGTGAGCACCGAGAACACCGAGAACACCCCCCAGTCCGAGGGCGGGGAGTCCGAGCTGACGGAGGACGGCGTCGACGCGCCGACCGTCACCTTCGGCGACCTCGGGCTCAACGAGCACATCGTCCGCAAGCTGGCGCAGAACGGCGTCACCACGCCGTTCCCGATCCAGGCCGCGACCATCCCGGACGCCTTGTCCGGCAAGGACATCCTCGGCCGCGGCCGTACGGGCTCCGGCAAGACCCTCTCCTTCGGCCTGCCGCTGCTCACGCAGCTGGCCGGCGGCCACACCGAGAAGAAGCGCCCCCGCGGCCTGATCCTCACCCCGACCCGCGAGCTGGCGATGCAGGTCGCCGACGCGCTCCAGCCCTACGGCGACGTGCTCGGCCTCAAGATGAAGGTCGTCTGCGGCGGCACCTCGATGGGCAACCAGATCTACGCCCTGGAGCGCGGCGTCGACATCCTCGTCGCCACCCCGGGCCGCCTGCGGGACATCATCAACCGCGGCGCCGCCTCCCTCGACAAGATCGAGGTGGCCGTGCTCGACGAGGCCGACCAGATGGCCGACCTGGGCTTCCTGCCCGAGGTCACCGAGCTGCTCGACCTGGTGCCCTCCGGCGGGCAGCGGATGCTCTTCTCCGCCACGATGGAGAACGAGATCGGCACCCTGGTCAAGCGCTACCTGACCGACCCGGTCAGCCACGAGGTCGACGCCGCCCAGGGCGCCGTCACCACCATGAGCCACCACGTGCTCGTCGTGAAGCCGAAGGACAAGGCGCCGGTCACCGCCGCCATCGCCGCCCGCAAGGGCCGCACGATCATCTTCGTACGGACCCAGCTGGGCGCCGACCGCATCGCGGAGCAGCTGATCGACTCCGGCGTCCGCGCGGACGCGCTGCACGGCGGCATGACGCAGGGCGCGCGCACCCGCACGCTGGCGGACTTCAAGGACGGCCACGTCAACGTCCTCGTCGCCACCGACGTCGCCGCCCGCGGCATCCACGTCGACGGCATCGACCTGGTGCTCAACGTCGACCCGGCCGGCGACCACAAGGACTACCTGCACCGTTCCGGCCGTACGGCCCGCGCGGGCCAGTCCGGCACCGTCGTCTCGCTCGCCCTGCCGCACCAGCGCAAGCAGATCTTCCGGCTGATGGAGGACGCGGGCGTGGACGCCTCGCGCCACATCGTCGGCGGCGCCGGCGCGTTCGACGAGGAGGTCGCCCAGATCACCGGCGCCCGCTCGCTGACCGAGGTGCAGGCGGACTCCGCGAACAACGCCGCCAAGCAGGCCGAGCGCGAGGTCCAGGACCTCGGCCGGCAGCTGGAGCGGGTGCAGCGCCGGGCCACCGAGCTGCGCGAGGAGGCGGACCGCCTGCTGGCGCGCTCCGCCCGCGAGCGCGGCGAGGACCCGGAGGCGGCCGTGGCCGCCGCCGCCGAGGCCGCCGCCACCGAGAAGGCGCAGGAGGCGGCCGCCGCCGCGTCGGTGCCGGCCCAGGCGAACGAGCGCCGCGACGAGCGGGGCAACTTCGACCGCCGTGACGACCGTCGGGATGACCGCCGCGACGACCGTGGTGGCCGTTCGTTCGAGCGTCGTGACGACCGCTCGGGTGGTGGGTTCAACCGTGGCGGCGACCGTGACCGTCCGGCCCGTTCGTTCAACCGTGACGACCGTCGTGACGACCGTCCGTCGTCGGGTGGTTTCCGTTCCGGCGGTGACCGTCGGGACGACCGTGGTGGGCGTTCGTTCGAGCGTCGTGACGACCGTTCCGGCGGTGGGTTCAACCGTGGCGGCGACCGTGACCGTCCGGCCCGTTCGTTCAACCGCGACGACCGTCGTGACGACCGTCCGTCGTCGGGTGGTTTCCGTTCCGGCGGTGACCGTCGGGACGACCGTGGCGGCCGTTCGTTCGAGCGTCGTGACGACCGTTCCGGCGGTGGGTTCAACCGTGGCGGCGACCGTGACCGTCCGGCCCGCTCGTTCAACCGCGACGACCGCCCGTCCTCCGGCGGCTACCGCCGCGACGACCGGCCGTCCGGCGGCTTCCGCCCCGGTGGCGGCGACCGTCCGTACAACCGCGACCGCCGCGACGAGCGCCCCTCCTCGGGCGGCGGCTTCCGCTCCGGCGGCGACCGCCCCCAGGGCCGCACCTCCGGCCACCGCGGCGCCACCAGCACCGGCTCCTTCGGCCGCCGCGACGACAAGCCGCGCTGGAAGCGCAACGGCTGACTCGGCTGCCGCAGCTGACTGACCGCAGGGCCCGTACCGCACGCAAGTGCCGTACGGGCCCTGCGCGTTGCCCGGGCCCGAGCCCCTTCGGACACGCCCCCGAACGGCATGCGGCCGGACCTCGGCGGCGGATCGCGGGGACACGACTCGGGACTCCGCGCACCGCCGGGCTATGCTGCGGGGTGCGGGCCATTAGCTCAATTGGCAGAGCAGTGGACTTTTAATCCATTGGTTCAGGGTTCGAGCCCCTGATGGCCCACTTTCATCGGTCGAGGAAACCTCCTCCGACCTGCGAGGCAGCGCCTCCATCGGCTCAGGCCGGTCGGGGCGCTGTTTCGTTTTCGGCTCGTGCGTGAGCGATGCGTGAGCGGGAGCGCCGGAGTCCTGGCCATTGGGCGTTTTCCGGCGACTCCTCGGAATGAGCTGCGCCGCCTTCTCGGCTATCTCACGATCGAGTTCGGGCAGCAGGCTCGTGTACGTATCCGAGGTCAGGGCGATGGTGGAATGGCGCAGGACCTCCTTCACCGTGTGGATGTCCCCGCCGCCTCCGTGGGTCAGGGTGGCCGCGATGTGGCGTAGATCACGGAGCGTGATCGGTGGCAGGTCCGTGGCCGCCAGGATGCGGCGGAACGTCTCGGAGACGGTCGCCGGGTGCAGGGGCGAGCCGTCCTCCTGCGTGAAGACCTTGCCCGAGTCCTGCCACGCGGAGCCCCACGCCAGGCGCTCCGCGTCCTGCCGGGCTTTGTGGGCCCGCAGGACGGCCAGGTTCAGGCTGTCGAGCGCGATGGTGCCGGCGCTGCCGTCGGTCTTGGGCTCGGACTCGTACGGGGCCCAGCCGTCCACCACGATCTCCTTGGCGGGAGTGATCAGCCCCGCTTCCAGGTCGATGTCCGTCCACTCCTGCCCGACGCCCTCACCGCGCCTGAGGCCGCGTGTCCCCACGAGGTGGAAGAACGGGTAGAGGCGGTCGCCCTCGGCGGCGTCGAGGAAGACGCCGAACTGGGCCGGTGTCCACACCATGACGGGGCTCGGCAGTTTGCCCGTCTCGTGCCACCGGCGGACGCGCTCCTCCGTCCACAGGAGGGGCTTCGGCCGCTTGCCGGATTCGAGTTCGACGTGGGCCGCCGGGTTGAACGTGATGAGTTGCTGGGCGATGGCGGCGTTGAGCGCGGCGCGCAGGGTCCGGCGGATGGCCTGCCGGGTGGCAGGGCCGTTCAGCTTCCGGAACGGCTTCATCTCGGCCAGTTTCTGCTGCTCCTCGGCCAGGCGCGCTCGCTCGGCGCCTACGGGCCGCCCCGGCTTGCCCGGCTTGCAGCGCGCGATCTGCTCACTGCGGGCCTGGTTGTCGGCCTCGATCACCTCGTTCTGGAGCGCGATGGCGTCGAACATCTGCACCAGGTGGCCGACGTGGAGACGGTCGAGACGGATGTGCCCGATGTGCGGCTTGAGGTGGACACGGATGTGCGAGGCGTAGCCGTTGAGTGTGGTCTTGCGCCGCTTCTTGGAGGCGAACCACGAGTCGAGCCACTCCCCGACGGTGACGGTGCCGCGCAGCGCCAGCCCCGCCCTCAGCCGGCGGCGGGTCTCCTCCGGCTCGGGCAGCGGGGCCTTCTCGTCGGCGACCTCCTCCAGCATGGCGGTCAGGCGCTCGGCGCTGTCCGGGTCGTCCTGGTCTACGAGGCTGAGGAGCGCGCGTATGCGGTCGAGGTCGGCCTGGGCTGCCTTGAGGCTCTCGTAGCCGGCGCGGCTGAAGGAGCGGCGGGTGCCGTCCTCGCGGGGTGGCAGCTCCTGGCGTACGGAGTACGTGCCGTGCTTCCGGTTGGTGAGCTTGGGGCACTTCTTGCCGAGCGGTTTGCCGGTGTGGGGGTCGCGGCAGTAGCAGCGGCGGTGGGTGGAGCCCTTCAAAGGCGGTCCTCCGGTGTGGTGGTGGTGTCGTCCTCGGGCGGGTCGACGTCGGCCAGTGCGGGTGGGAGGTCGGGCGGGGTGGCTCCGTCGTCGCGGAGGTCCCGGCGGAGGTAGCGGAGGTGGTATTTGGCGGAGATGGCCTGGTCGGCGTACTTGGTGCGTCTGTGCTCGGCTTCTTCCCGCTGGGCGGGGCCGGTCGCCGCTTCGGCCGTGAACCGGGCCCGTTCAGCTTCTTCGAGTGCGGTCAGGGCGGTGCTTACGAGGCTGGCGTGGGTCTCGAAATCGGGTACCAGGCCCGCGTCGTACCCGGACACTTCCTGCTCGCCGGTGAAGCGCCGCAGGGCGTCCCAGGTGGGCACGAGGTCCTGGAACGGCAGTTCCTGGGTCGTCTCGACGTAGCCGACCGGGAAGATGAGGCTGGCCGGGTACGTCTCCAGGGCGGCGGCCAGGACCATGACGTCCACCAGCGGGAG
>NZ_JBFAIV010000053.1:0-43221 GCF_040654875.1 Streptomyces sp. NPDC050610
TGCCGGGGGAGATGGCGTTTCCGGGTTTGCGGCCCGTAAATATGCGGTGGAGGACCCCACCCCGTAGGGCCCGGCCCCGCACCCACCACCGGCCGAAGGCCCCCCGCGCCGCCCGCCCCGAGCAGCGCGGAGGGCCTGTACCGCCCGTACCGCCGTCAGTGCTTCCCGTGCACGCTCCGCGCCGCCTGGATCTTCTTCCAGGACTTGGGCTGGGCGGGCTTGTCGTGCGTGCTACGGGCCGCGAGACCCGCCTTGGCCGCAGTCGGCGGAGCCGGTCGCTCCGTGCTGAACAGCCACGTGTCGAAGAGCGAGGCGAGCGGCTTGCCGGAGACCTGTTCCGCGAACTTCACGAAGTCCTGCACCGAGGCGTTGCCGTACTGGTGGGCGGCCGGCCAGCCCTTGAGGATGGCGAAGAAGTCCTTGTCACCGACCTTGTTGCGCAGCGCCTGGAGCGCGATGGCCCCCCGGTCGTACACGGCCGCGTCGAACTGCTTGTCCGCGCCCGGGTCGCCCGGCTTCACGGTCCAGAACGGGTCGTTCGCCGGGTACTGCGCGTACGTGTAGTCGGCGAGTTCCTGGGCGGTGCCCTCACCCTCCTTCTCCGACCACAGCCACTGCGCGTAGCTCGCGAACCCCTCGTTGACCCAGATGTCGCGCCAGTTCTTGACCGAGACGCTGTCCCCGTACCACTGGTGGGCCAGCTCGTGCACGACCACCGAGACGTTGGCGCCCTTGGCGAACTGCCCGGGGCTGTAGAACGGCCGGGTCTGCGTCTCCAGCGCGAAGTGCGACGGCACGTTCGGCACGTATCCGCCGACCGCGTCGAAGGGGTACGGGCCGAAGACGGAGCTGAGCCAGTCGACGACCTCGGCGCTCCGCTCGACGCTCGCCTTCGCGGCGCCCCCGTTCGCCCCGAGGTCCTTGCTGTAGGCGTTGATGACGGGCAGGCCGCTCGCGGTGGTGTCCGTGGTGACGTCGAACTTGCCGACGGCGAGCGTGGCCAGGTAGGAGGCCTGCGGCTTGCTGGAGCGCCAGTTGTAGCGGGTCCAGCCGAGCTTGGAGGACTTCGACTGGAGGGTGCCGTTGCTGATCGCCTGGGTGCCGTCCGGCACGGATACGGACACGTCGTACGTGGCCTTGTCGCGCGGGTGGTCGTTGCTCGGGAACCACCACCAGGCCGACTCGGGCTCCTGGGCCGCGACCCCGCCGTCCGGCGTGCGCTGCCACGAGGTGCTGCCGTTGACCTTGACCTTGGAGGGGACGCCGCGGTAGCGGACGACCACGCTGATCTGCTTGCCGGAGTCGAGCGCGGCGGAGGGCGTGATCTCCAGCTCGTGGGCGCCGGACCGGGCGAACTTCGCCTTCTTGCCGTTCACCAGGACTTCGCTCACGTCGAGCGCGAAGTCGAGGTTGAAGCGGGAGAGCGCCTGGGTGGTGGTGGCGAGCAGTGTCGCCGTGCCCTGGAGCTCGTCCGTCTTGGGCTGGTATTTGAGCCGCAGGTCGTAGTGGGAGACGTGGTAGCCGCCGTTGCCGGAGTCCGGGTAGTAGGGGTCCCCGATGCCCGGCGCGC
Source organism: Streptomyces sp. NPDC050610 (assembly GCF_040654875.1). Classification (NCBI taxonomy): domain Bacteria; kingdom Bacillati; phylum Actinomycetota; class Actinomycetes; order Kitasatosporales; family Streptomycetaceae; genus Streptomyces; species Streptomyces sp. NPDC050610. Next base: position 1,571 of record NZ_JBFAIV010000053.1, read on the forward strand.
CCGGCGACGCGCCGGCGGCCGAAGCGGGGATCGCCAGCAGCATTCCTGCGACGGCGGCGGCGCTCGGGACGATGAGTCTGTGACGCACGAATCCTCCAACTCGTTGGGGAGAACGATCATTCGAAGCCTATGTACTCACCGGGGCCGGGAGTTGTCCATGGCGCGTCATGTCATATGACCGTCATCCCGCAGACATCAACAGCCCGCCCGGCCCCACAAGCAAGCCGTTCGCCCCCTTCTGCACAGGAGTTCACTCGCGCTACGGTCCCGCCGTGTCCCTACGCACGCGGCAGACCCGCATCCCCTGGAAAGTCCTCTTCCTGGCGACCGTATCCGCCCTGTTGGCCGTGCTCCTCGCACCGGGCGCCGCGAGCGCGGCGCAGACCGGTTCGGGCGGGCAGAGCAGACCCGTCAACTCCTACGCACACGCGATACGGGAATCCGTGTGGGTGGACACCGGGATCGACGGCGACGGCAACGGCAAGAAGGACCGGGTCGCCGTCGACATCGTCCGGCCCCGGGAAGCGGCCCAGCAGGGCCGCAAGGTGCCCGTGATCATGGACGCCAGCCCCTACTACTCCTGCTGCGGCCGAGGCAACGAGAGCCAGAAGAAAACCTACGACGCCCAGGGCAAACCGGTCCTCTTCCCGCTCTTCTACGACAACTACTTCGTGCCGCGCGGCTACGCCACCGTCCTGGTCGACCTCGCCGGAACCAACCGCTCCGACGGCTGCGTGGACGTCGGTGGCCGCTCCGACGTCCAGTCCGCCAAGGCCGTCGTCGACTGGCTGAACGGGCGCGCCCGCGGCTATCGAGACCGTACGGGCGATGCGGCGGTGACGGCGGACTGGACCACCGGCGCCGTCGGCATGATCGGCAAGAGCTACGACGGGACCGTCGCCAACGGAGTCGCCGCGACCGGGGTCGACGGCCTCAAGACCATCGTGCCCATCGGCGGCATCAGCTCCTGGTACGACTACTACTTCGCCAAGGGCGCCGCCCTCTACGACGGCGGCCCCGACCAGCTCTCCAACGGCATCGAGAGCTCCGAGGCGCGCGCCCGCTGCCAGGCCGTACAGCGCAGGCTCGTCGAGGGCGCGCCCCGCAACGGCGACTTCACCCCGCTGTGGGCCGAGCGCGACTACGTGCCGAACGCCGACAAGGTGCGCGCCAGCGTCTTCGTGGTGCACGGCATGCAGGACCTCAACGTGCGCACCAAGCACTTCGGCCAGTGGTGGGACGCGCTCGCGCAGAACGGCGTGGAGCGGAAGATCTGGCTCTCGCAGACCGGCCACGTGGACCCGTTCGACTTCCGCCGCGCCGAGTGGACCGAGACGCTGCACCGCTGGTTCGACCACTACCTCCTCGGCTACCGCAACGGCGTCGAGCGCGAGCCGATGGCCGACATCGAGCGCCACCCCGACCAGTGGAGCACCGACCGGAGCTGGCCGCCGCAGGGCACTTCCGCCACCGCCCTCCGCCCGGCGAACGGCCCGGTCGCGGGCGTCGGCACGCTCGGCGTCAAGCGCGCCCCGGCCGGGGCCACCGCTTCGTTCACGGACGACCCGAAGCTGAACGAGCAGGACTGGGCGACCGACATCGACCGGTCGACCCCGTCCAAGACCGGCTTCGTCACCCCCGTACTCGGGCGCGATCTGCGCGTGTCCGGCTCCTCGAAGGTCGCCCTGAAGGTCACTCCGTCCACCTCTTCGGCCCACCTCTCGGCGGTCCTCGTCGACCTGGGCCCCGACACCATCCGCGACTACGAGGGCGCGGGCGAAGGCATCACGACCCTCGCCGACCGCACCTGCTGGGGCAGCAGCACGCCCGGCGACAGCGCCTGCTACAAGCGGACCGCCGCCGACACGAAGCAGACCGGCCACACCGTCTTCAGCCGGGGCTGGGCCGACCTCGGCCATTACGCCGACCTCTGGCACGGACAGCGGCTGACACCCGGCAAGCCCTACAGCATCACCCTGGACCTCGCCGCGAGCGACCATGTCGTCCCGGCGGGCCACCGGCTGGCGCTGATCGTGGCGGGCACCGACAAGGGGCTGATCGAACCCGCCGACACCGCCCCGAAGCTGACGGTCGACCTCGCCGACAGCGCGGCCCAGGTGCCGGTGGTCGGCGGCTACCCGGCCTTCGTACGGGCCACATCGGGCGGCTCCCGCTCCTGAGCGCTCCTGAGCGTTCCTGAGCGGCGGGCTCGGGGAGGTAGAAGTAGCGGCATGCCCCCACGGCGCGCAGACGCACCGCACTTCCCCGAGTCCGCCCGGCGGCCCGCCGCACCGCCCTGTTTCCGCCGGATGTCTGGTTCGATACCCGCCCCGCGTCTACGCTGAGCCCATCCGCCGGCGTCGGCGACTCCAAGAGGCCGGCCGGATCCACGGGGGGCGCGATGGGCGTACGGCTGCTCCTGACCGATGACCAGGCCGTGACGCGGGCCGGTTTCGAGGCGCTGCTGACGCGGACGCCGGACCTGACGGTGGTCGGGGAGGCGGCGGGCCCCGACGCCGCGGTGGACCTCGCCGAGCGGCTGAAACCCGATGTCATCCTGATCAACCTCCGCGGGCTGGACCGCGTCCAGCTCGCGCTGCTGATGAAGCGGCTGCGCTGTCCGGGATGCGCCCCGGACAGCGCCGTTCTCCTGGTCGAGTGCCCGGAGAACGGGATCGGCTTCGCCGACGTGCTGGCCGCGGGCGGCAGCGGCTGCGTGACGCAGGACGCCGCCCGCGGGGCGCTCGTCAGCGCCGTCATGCTCGTCTCCCACGGCGGCGTCGCCTGCCTGCCCGGCGATGGGCTGCGGCGGCTGCTCGCCGATCGGCGCACGGCGGACGAGGAGTGTCCGCCGTCCGTCCATTCGCTCCACTCGCTCACCGACCGCGAGACGGCCGTGCTCGGACTGCTGGCCCAGGGGCTGAGCAACGGCGAGATGGCGGCGGAGCTGCATCTCGCCGTGACCACCGTGAAGAAGCACCTGGCCGGTGCGATGCGGAAGATCGACGAACCGAACCGGGTGCGGGCCGCGCTGTTCGCGTTCCGGCACCGGCTGAACGCCCAGGCCGCGCACCGCGATTGAGCGGAGCGGTCCTTCGGAACCACCGGGCGGGACCGATCGGACAACGGGTTCGGCGAACAGTGCCCGTCGGGACAATGTCCTGTAGTTGAAGCCCGTTTAGGATGGCTGGTCCACCAGACGCTCTCGGGCAGGGGGACGTCATCGACGCCGCACCGCTGGAAACCGGAGCAGCCCCCGCGCGGTGCGGCGCGCGGCCCACGGCACCGCTCCGTCCGCCGCCCTGGTGGGCCCTGCCGACGCGAGGGGCGGAGCGGTCCGCTCATGGACAAGAGGGCTGCGGGACCAGACACGAATCGAGCACGCCACTCGGCGCCGGGGGGCTCACATGTCGGTGTTCGACCGCTTCGCCGGCCATGAACAGGTGCTGTTCACCGCCTGCGAGGCCAGCGGCCTGAAGTGCCTGATCGCCGTCCACTCCACGGCGCTCGGACCGGCCCTCGGCGGCACCCGCTTCCTGCCGTACGCCTCGGAGACCCGGGCCCTCGACGACGCCCTGCGGCTCTCCCAGGCCATGACGTACAAGGCGGCCTGTGCCGGGCTCGACATCGGCGGCGGCAAGGGCATCGTCATCGGCGACCCCGCCCGCCTGAAGACCGAAGCCGTGCTGCGCGGCTACGGCCAGGCGGTGGAGAGCCTCGGCGGCCGCTACATCGCGGCCTGCGACATGGGCACCACCCCCGCCGACCTCGCCGTCGTCGGCCGCGAGACCCGCTGGGCCCGGGGCACCGAGCCCGTCGAGGGCGGCTCCGGGGACTCCGCCGTCATGACCGCGTACGGCCTCTACCTCGGCATCAAGGCGTGCCTGCTGCACCGCGACGGCTCCGACGTACTGGCCGGACGGCACATCGCCGTCGACGGCGTCGGCAAGGTCGGACGGCGGCTCGCCGCCCTGCTGCACGACGACGGCGCCCAGCTGTACGTCGGCGACATCGACGCGGCGGCGGCCGAGCGGGCGGCCGACGCCTACGACGCGGTGGCCCTGGAGCCCGAGAAGCTCTACGGCCTCGACGTCGACGTCCTCAGCCCGAACTCCGTCGGCGGCGTCCTGAACGACGCGAGCATCCCCGACCTGCGCTGCCGCATCGTCGCGGGAGCCGCCAACAACCAGCTCGCCGCCGCCCGGCACGCCCAGGCGCTCGCGGACCGCGACATCCTCTACGCCCCCGACTTCGTGGTCAACGCCGGCGGCCTCATCCAGGTCGTCGACGAACTGCACGAGGGCGGCCCCGTGGCGGAACGGGCCCGCGCCCGCGTCAGGGCCATCCCCGACCGGCTGCTGGAGATCTTCGCGCGGTCGGCGGCCGAGGGGATCAGCACCGAACGGGCCGCCGAACTCCTCGCCGAGGAGCGGCTGCGCTCCATCGGGGCGCTGCGGTCCTTCTGGCAGCCCTTCCGGACCGCCCGCCGCCACGGCGGGAGATAGACCGCCGGGCGGTGCGGCGGGGGATGGACGGCCGCGCGGCGCGCGCCCCGGCCGCGACGGCGTCCGCCGGGCGGAGTGGTCGCCGCCCTCCCCAGTGACCGCCCGGCGGAGCCGGTCACAGCCGCCCCGACCTGCGTTCGAGCAGCAGCAGCCAGGCGAGATACAGCCCGCCCGCGACGCCCGTGACCACCCCGACCGGCAGGATCGCCGACCCCGAGACCCGCTGGGCCGTCCAGTCCGCGGCGGTGACCAGCACCGCGCCCATCCACGCGGCGGGCAGCACGTTCGGCCCCGCCGACCGGGTCAGCCGCCGGGCGAGCTGCGGAGCGGCCAGCGCCACGAACGGGATCGGGCCCGCCGCCGCGACGGCCATCGCCGTCAGCCCCGTACCGGTCGCGAGCAGCCATACACGGCTGCGCTCCGGCGCGACGCCCAGCGCGGCCGCCGCCTCGTCGCCCATCTCCAGCATCGACAGCCGCCGCGTGAGCCCCAGCACGACCGGGACCAGCACCACGATCCCCAGCGCCGCCACCCGCACATCGCTCCAGCCGCGCCCGTTCAGGCTGCCGATCATCCAGGTGGCCGCCTCCGCGGCCTTGCCGATGTCGGCCCGTATGAACAGGTAGCTGGTCAGGGAGGAGAGCACCGCCGACGCGCCGATGCCGATCAGCACCAGCCGGTAGCCGTGCACGCCCCGCTGCCAGGCCAGCAGGTAGACCGCGAACGCGGTCGCCAGCCCGCCCGCCACCGCGCCGACGGCGGTCTGCACGGTCCCCGCCTCCAGCACGATGATCGCGATCAGCGCGCCGGCCGACGCGCCGCTGCCGAAGCCGATGATGTCCGGGCTGCCCAGCGGGTTGCGGGACAGCGACTGGAACACCGCGCCGCTCATGCCCATCGCGAACCCGGCGAGCAGCCCGTCCAGGACGCGCGGCATCCGCAACTCGTTCACCACGAAGTCCGCGCCGGGCGGCCCGTCGCCGAAGAGCGTGCGGACCACCTCCGCCGGGCTCAGCTCGTACGCGCCCATGCCCAGCGAGAGCACCGTCAGGGCCGCCCCCAGCACGGCCAGCACCGCGCAGACCAGCAGCACCCGCCGCCGGAAGCGGAACGAGAGCCCGCCGCGCGTGCGCACCATCAGGACGGCGGGAGCCTTGGGACGCGCGGGTGCGCGCAGGACGTTCACAGGTGGGCCACCTTGCGCCGGCGGACGAGTTGGATGAACAGCAGGCCGCCGAGGAACGCGGTCACGACCCCGACCTCGATCTCGGACGGCGGTACGAGCACCCGGCCGACGATGTCCGAGCCGAGCAGCAGCACCGGCGCGAAGACCGCGCAGTACGGGAACAGCCAGCGGGTGTCCGGCCCGCAGAACGCCCGTACCGCGTGCGGGATCATCAGCCCGATGAAGCCGATCGGCCCGCACACGGCCGTCGCGGCCCCGCACAGCAGGGTGATCGCGACGATCGACAGCACACGGGTGCGGCCGAGGTGCGCGCCCAGCGAGCGCGCCGTGTCGTCGCCGAGCGCCATCGCGTTCAGCGGCCGGGCCAGCGCCAGGGCGAGGAGCGCGCCCGCCACCAGGAACGGCAGGGCGGGCATCAGCAGATCGCCGCGGCGCCCCGCGAGGGTCCCGATCGACCAGTGCCGCATGGTCTCCAGCGCGCTCAGATCCCACAGTTGGAGGCCGTTGACGTACCCGAAGAGCGCCGCGTTGACGGCGGTGCCGGCCAGTGCGAGGCGTACGGGCGTCGCGGCCCGGCTGCCGCCCAGCGCGTTGACCGCCACCGCAGCCACCCCGGCCCCCGCGAACGCGAACCACAGATAGCCGGTGAAGGAGGTGACCCCCAGCAGGCTGATCGCGGTGACCACGGCGGCCGACGCGCCCGCGTTCACGCCGAGCAGCCCCGGATCGGCGAGCGGGTTGCGGGTCAGCGTCTGCATGACCGCGCCCGCCAGCCCCAGCGCCGCGCCCACCGCGACGCCGATCGCGGTCCGCGGCAGCCGCAGCCCCCGCACGATGTGGTCGTTCTCCGTGCCCGTCGCCTCGAACAGGCCGTGCCACACCTGGTCGAGCGGAATCTGCTTGGCGCCGACGGCGATGCTCGCCAGCACGGCCACCGTGAGCAGCGCCAGGCCCACCAGCAGCCCGGTGGCCCGCACGGCCCGCCGGGCGCCGGGCGCGGCGGGCGGCGCGGCCTCGGGGGCGGCGAGGGCCGCGGTCACGCCGCGCTGCTCTCGCGGCCGCCGCCCGCACGCGAGCCCGAGCCCACATCCGCACCATCGCCCGCGCCCGCGCCCGCACCCGCGCGGAAGCGGCGGCACTCCTCGTACGACGGCAGCAGCCCGTCCCGCTCGGCCCGCGCCAGCGACGGCGCGGCGGCGTCCTTCTCCGACAGCAGCGGCGCGACGCCCCGCGGCCACTCGATGCCCAGCTCCGGATCGAGCGGGTGCACCCCGTGCTCGCGCTGCGGGTGATAGCCGGTCGAGCAGAGATAGACGGCGGTCGCGTCGTCGGTGAGCGCCATGAAGGCGTGGCCGAGCCCCTCGGAGAGGTAGACGGCGCGATGGGTCTCGTCGTCCAGGAGCACCGCCTCCCACGCGCGGTACGTGGGGGAGCCGACCCGCAGGTCCACCACGACGTCGAGGATCGCGCCCCGCACGCAGGTGACGTACTTGGCCTGGCCCGGCGGCACGTCGGCGAAGTGCACGCCGCGCAGCGTGCCGCGCCGGGACCGGGAGCAGTTGGCCTGCGCGAGCAGCGGGGCGTGACCCGCGGCGGCGGCGAAGTCCGGGGCCCGGAACCACTCGTGGAAGCTGCCCCGGTCGTCGCGGTGGATCTGCGGTTCGCGCGTCCACGCGCCCTCGATGGTCATCGGGCGCATGACGCCCCTCCTTGGGTTCGCTCGGTTCCGTTGATGCCCGCCGTGCCCGCGGTGACGGCGGCGAATTCGGCGTGCAGCGCGTCGCGCCAGTGCCGGGGCCGCGGCAGCCCGGCCGCCGCCCACCGGTCGTGGCCCAGCACGCTCCACGCGGGGCGTGGCGCGGGGCGGCCCAGCGAGCCGCTGTCGATGGGCCGCACCCGGCCGGGGTCGGCGCCGGCCAGCCGGAAGACCTCGCGGGCCAGTTCGTACCAGGTGGTGCGGCCGCCGGCGGTGGCGTGGAAGACGCCCGGCCGCAGCGGGCCCCGGCCCAGCGCCAGGAGCCGGCGCGCGACGTCCCCGGTGGCGGTGGGCTGGCCGTACTGGTCGTCGACGACGTGCACCGTGCCGTCGCCCGCGGCCCGCTCGGCCATGGTGCGCACGAAGTTGCGGCCGTAGGGCCCGTACAGCCAGGCGGTGCGCACGACCGTGCCCGCGCGCGGCAGCTCGTCGAGCACCGCGCGCTCACCGGCCAGTTTGGTCCGCCCGTACGCGGTGCGCGGGCCGGGCTCGGCGTCCTCCGGGTAGGGCGCGTCGGCGTCGCCGGGGAAGACGTAGTCGGTGGAGACGTGCAGCAGCCGGGCGCCGGTGGCCGCGCAGGCGCGGGCGAGCACCCGCACCGCCTCGCCGTTGACGCGCAGCGCCCGCTCCTCGTCGGACTCGGCCGCGTCGACGTCCGTCCAGGCCGCGCAGTTGACGACCACGGCGGGGCGGGCCCGGTGCAGGGCGCAGGCGACGGCCCGCTCGTCGGTGAGGTCGAGGTCGTGGCGGGTCAGCGGGAGGGCCGAGACGCGCTCGGCGGTCAGCAGCCGGCACAGGTCGCGGCCGAGCATCCCGCCGGCGCCGGTGATCAGCCAGCGGGTCACCGGCGCTCACCACGCGCTCCGGCCGGCTGTGCGGCCGCTCGCGGGGCGGGCGCCCACCAGGACCGGTTGGCGCGGTACCAGTCGACGGTCTCGGCGAGCCCGTCCTCGAAGGAGTGGCGCGGCCGGTAGCCCAACTCGGTGCGGATCTTCGACCAGTCGACGGAGTAGCGCCGGTCGTGGCCCTTGCGGTCGGCGACCCGCTCGACCCGCTCCCAGCCGGCCCCGCAGGCGGCCAGCAGCCGCTCGGTGAGTTCGGTGTTGCTGAGTTCGGTGCCGCCGCCGATGTTGTAGACCTCGCCGGGCCGCCCGGCGTCGAGTACGAGCCGCAGCGCGCGGCAGTGGTCGTCGACGTGCAGCCAGTCGCGGACGTTGGCGCCGTCGCCGTAGAGCGGGACGCTGCCGCCGTCCAGGAGCCGCGTGGTGAACAGCGGGATGACCTTCTCGGGGTGCTGGTACGGGCCGTAGTTGTTGGAGCAGCGGGTCACGGACAAGTCGAGCCCGTGAGTGCGGTGGTGGGCGAGCGCGAGCAGGTCGGAGCCCGCCTTCGACGCGGAGTAGGGGGAGTTGGGGGCCAGCGGCCGGTCCTCGTCCCACGACCCGGAGGCGATCGAGCCGTACACCTCGTCGGTGGAGACGTGCACGAAACGCGCGATGCGGTGCCGCACCGCCGACTCCAGCAGCACCTGGGTGCCCAGCACGTTGGTCGACGCGAACTCCTGCCCGCCCGCGATGGACCGGTCCACATGCGACTCGGCGGCGAAGTGCACGACCATGTCGTGGCGGGCGAGGAGGGAGTCGACGAGCCGACCGTCGCGGATGTCGCCCTCGGCGAAGGTGAAGCGTGAATCGCCTTGCACTGTCTGGAGGTTGGCGAGGTTTCCGGCGTAGGTCAGGGAGTCCAGGGCGGTGACGGCGAGCGCTCCGCCGGGCCCCTCGGGGCCGAGCAGGGTGCGGACGAAGTGGGAGCCGATGAAGCCGGCCCCGCCGGTGACGAGGATTCTCATGGGTGTCCAGGAGGTGATGAGCGGTCAGGCGGTCGGGTCTGCGCGGCGTCAGGGGGTGATCTGGACCTGGCTGTGGTCGCCGAGGACGAGGCGGTGGGCGCGGGGGGCGCGGGCGGCGCCGGTCACCCGGACCGTACGGCCGATGAGGGAGCCCTCGATCCGGCCGACGCCCTCGATGCGGGAGCCGTCGAGCACGATGGAGAACTCCACCTCGCTGTCGCTGATCAGGCAGTCGTCGGCGACCGAGGTGGAGGGGCCGATGTAGGAGTCGCGCACGACGCTGCCCGCGCCGATGACCGCGGGGCCCACGATCCGGGAGCGCACGACGCTGGCGCCGGCCTCCACCCGTACCCGGCCGACGAGTTCGCTCTCCCCGTCGACGGTGCCGAGCACGGCGGGCGGCATGGCTTCGAGCACGGTGCGGTTGACCTCCAGCATGTCGGTGACGTTGCCGGTGTCCTTCCAGTAGCCGCTGATGACGGTGGAGCGGACGGTGCGGCCGTCCTCGACGAGCCACTGGATGGCGTCGGTTATCTCCAGCTCGCCGCGCGCGGACGGCGTGATGGACCGTACGGCCTCGTGCACGGCCGGGGTGAAGAGGTAGACGCCGACCAGCGCGAGGTCGCTGCGCGGCGCGCTGGGCTTCTCCTCCAGCCGTACCACCGCGCCGTCCGGGTCGAGTTCGGCGACGCCGAATGCGCTGGGATTGTCGACCTTCGTCAGCAGGATGCGGGCGTCGGGGCGGGCGGCGCGGAACTCCTCGACCAGTTCGGTGATGCCGCCCACGACGAAGTTGTCGCCGAGGTACATCACGAAGTCGTCGTCGCCGAGCCAGTCGCGGGCGATGAGCACGGCGTGCGCCAGGCCCAGCGGGCGGGTCTGCGGCAGATAGCTGACGCGGGCCCCGAAGCGGGAGCCGTCGCCGACCGCCGCCCGGATCTCCGCCTCCGTGTCGCCGACGACGATGCCGATGTCGGTGATCCCGGCGGCGACGAGCGACTCGATGCCGTAGAAGAGCACGGGTTTGTTGGCGACGGGGACGAGCTGCTTGGCCGCGGTGTGCGTGATGGGGCGCAGCCTGCTGCCGGTGCCTCCGGAGAGGACAAGTGCCTTCATGAGGGGGTCATCCTTGGGTGACGGGGGCGGACGCGTTTTCAGCGTTCTCGGCGCTCTCAGCGTTCTCGGAGTTCTCGGCGCTCTCGGCGTGTACAGCGCTCTCGGCGTTCTCAGCGGGTTCGGCGATGGTGTCTGCGGTCGCCGTCTGGTGCCGCCACAGCCGGGCGTACGGGCCGTCAGCCGTCAACAGCGCGTCATGCGTGCCCTGTTCGGCGACCTTGCCGTCGTCGAGGACGACGATCCGGTCCGCGCGGGCGGCCGTGGCGAGCCGGTGCGCGACCACGACGGTCGTACGGCCGGTGGCGAGGCGGTCCCCGGCGTCGAGGACGCTCTGCTCGGTGGCCGGGTCCAGCGCGGCCGTCGCCTCGTCGAGAAGGAGCAGGCCGGGGGCGACCAGCTCGGCGCGGGCCAGCGCGATGAGCTGCCGCTGTCCGGCGGACAGGCTCGCGCCGCGCTCGCCGACCGGCTGCCGGAAGCCGTAGGGCTGGGCGGCCACGGCGGGCAGCGCGCCCACCGCCCGCACCGCGGCCTCGACCTCGCCGTCGCTCGCCTCCGGCCGCCCGTAGCGGACGTTGGCGGCGATGTCGCCGGTGAAGAGGTGGGCCTCCTGGGGCACCACGCCCAGCAGCCGGCGGTACGCGGACGGCTCGTACTCCTTGATGTCCGCGCCGTCGACCAGGACCCGGCCCTCGCTCGCGTCGTAGAAGCGGGCGAGGAGCTTGACGACGGTGGACTTCCCCGCGCCCGTGGCGCCGACCAGCGCGACCGTCTCGCCGGGCCGTACGCGCAGGCTGACGCCCTCCAGGGAGGGCCGCTCCGCGCCCGGGTAGCGGTGGGTGACGTCGCGCAGCTCGATCTCGCCGCGCAGCTGGTCCGGGACGGGCGCGGGGCTCTCGGCGGTCGGCACGGAGGCCGGTACGCGCAGCAGCTCCACGGTGCGGCGCAGCCCGACGGACGCCTGCTGGTAGCTGTCGAAGGCGAGGGACAGCTGTTGCACGGGGGCGAAGAACATGCCCAGGTAGAGCATGAAGGCGACGAGCACGCCGGGGCTCAGCGAGCCGTCGGCGACCCAGCCCGCGCCCACCAGCAGCACCAGCGCCTTGGAGAGTTCGGCGGTGAGGTTGATGCACGGGAAGTAGACGGCGGCGTAGCGCTGCGCTTTGAGCCGGGCGGTGCGGTAGCTCTCGGAGAGTTTCCCGAACGCCTCGGCGGTGTGCCCCTCGCGGTTCTGCGACTGGGCGACGCGCAGCCCGGTGACGTTCTCCTGGAGGCTGGAGTTGACCTCGCCGATGCGCTGCCGGGCGTCGGTGTAGGCGGCCGAGGAGAGCCGCCAGAAGACGGTCGTGGCGATGGCGACCAGCGGCAGCAGGGCGAGCGCGGTGAGGGCGAGCGACACGTCGACGGCGAGCATCGCGATGACCGCGGCGCACAGCGTGGCGAGCGCCGCGACGGCGGTGAGCAGGTTGGTCTGGAGGAACGCGGAGAGCGCGTCGATGTCGTTGACCATCCGCGTCATGATCTGGCCGCCGCGCTCGCGTTCGTAGAAGTCCAGCCCCAGCCGCTGGAGTTGGGCGAACGTGCGGATGCGCAGCCCGTACAGCACCCGTTCCCCGGCGCGCCGGGTGACGCGTGCCTGGAGCGTCAGCGCGACCCAGCCGCCCGCGACGACGAGGAGGGCGAACAGGGCGGTGGTGGCCAGCACCCCGCCGTCGCCGGCGTCCACGCCCGCGTCCAGGCCGTGCCGTACGAGCAGGGGCAGGGCGATGGTCGCCAGGGAGTCGGCGGCGACCAAGGCGAGGCCGAGGAGCAGGGCCGCGCGCACCGGCCGCAGCAGGCGGGAGAGCTTGAACTTAGGGTCAGGGGCGCGGAGTTCGCGTTCGTCGAGGCGCGGGTCGTCGGTGGGCTCGTCCGTCGGCTCCGAGGCGTCGGTGACGGCGGGCTCCGGCCAGAGCTCCGGCGTGATGCCGTCGCCCGCCGGGCGGTCGGCGGGGCTGACGGGTGTGTCGATGGTGTCGCCGGGGCCCGCCAGCAGTTCGCGGAAGAGCGCGCAGCGCTCCGTCAGCTCGGCCTGGGTGCCGGTGTCCACGACGCGTCCGCCGTCCAGTACGGCGATCCGGTCGGCGAGGGCGAGGGTGGAGCGGCGGTGCGCGATCAGCAGGGTCGTGCGGTCGGTGGTGACGGCCCGCAGGGTGGCCTGGATGGCGGCCTCGGTGACGGTGTCCACCGCGGAGGTGGCGTCGTCGAGGACGAGGACCCGGGGGTCGGCGAGGAGGGCGCGGGCCAGGACGATGCGCTGGCGCTGGCCGCCGGAGAGCGTCAGGCCGCGCTCGCCGACCTCGGTGGCGTAGCCGTCGGGCAGCCGGGAGACGAAGCCGTGCGCCTCGGCGGCCTCGGCGGCGGCCCGTACCTGCTCGTCGGCGGCGTCCGGGCGACCGTAGGCGATGTTGTCCCGGATCGAGCAGGAGAAGAGGAACGGCTCCTCGAAGACCACGCCGATGGTGGAGCGCAGGGAGGCCAGGGTGAGTTCACGGGCGTCGGTGTTCGCGTCGGGCGGGCCGACGAGGACGGAGCCGTGCTGCGGGTCGTAGAAGCGGGCCAGGAGCAGGGAGACGGTGGATTTGCCGGAGCCGGACGGCCCGACCAGCGCGAGCGTCTCGCCGGGGCGCACCGCGAGCGACGCCCCGTCCAGGACCGGGTCGCTGGGCGCGTACCCGAACCGTACGTCCCGCAGCTCGATGCCGACCGGCCCGGCCGGGACCTCGCGGGCGTCGGGCGCCTCGGTGATCTCGGGCTGGGCGTCGACGAGTTCGTAGACCCGCTCGGCGGCGGCGCGGGCCTGCTGCGCGGTGACGAGGAAGCTCGCGAAGAGGCGGGCGGGCCCGGCGAGCAGCGCGAGGTAGGCGGCGAAGGCGAGGAAGGTGCCGAGGTCGATGCTGCCGCGCAGGGCCAGCCAGCCGCCGAGCGCGAGCACCCCGACCTGGCCGAGGGCGGGGAGCGCGGACATGGTGGCGGTCGCGGTGGCCTGGATGCGCGAGACGCGCACCCGGCGGCCGAACAGGGCGCGGGCCGCGCGCGCGAGCCGGTCGGTCTCGCGGCCCTCCTGGCCGAAGCCCTTGACGACCCGGACGCCGGTGACGGCCTCCTCGACGTGCTCGGCGATCTCGGCCGCGCCCGCCTGCGCGGCGCGCGTCGCCGGTACGAGCCGGGCGCGGCTGCGGGCGGCGACCCAGGCGGTGGCGGGGACGACGGTCAGCGCGACGAGGGTGAGCAGGGGAGAGAGCCAGAGCATCGCGCCGACCGCGACGAGGAAGAGCGCGCTGGTGCCCAGCGGGATGGGCAGCATGCCGAGCATCATCTGCACTTGCTGGAGGTCGCTGTTGGCGCGCGAGACGACCTGGCCGGTGCGCAGTGCGTCCTGTTTGATCCCGTCGAGCCGCTGCACGGAGGAGAAGACCTCCGTGCGCAGCTGGTGCTGCACACCCAGGGCGAGCTTGCCGGCGGCGTACCGGCGAGTGAACTCCGCGCCGAACTGGACCAGCGCGAGCGCGGTGAGCGCCGCCGCCAGCCAGCCGATGCGGCCGGTGTTCCCGGCGACGGCGTCGTTGACGCCGAGCCGGGCGAGGAGTGGGCCGATGGCCTCAAGTCCCGTTCCCAGAACGGAACTCAGTGCTACTGCGAGAAGGAGTCGAGGGTGGTGGCGGCACGCGGCGCCGAGCCTGCGTATCCAGCCGGGGGATGTTGTTGAGCTGCTGGGCACGTGATTAGCTTAGGCTTACCTAAGTAAAGGTCGCCACGTTCTCCGTGTGACCTCGGCCACACTCGCCCCGAGTGCACCGCCATCCGGCCCCGAACGGCCATCGCCCCGTTCCGGCAGGCCATATGACGGTGCGTCGGGGAGGAAAGCAGGTTGTCGATGCGTGTCCTGTTCGCCGGACCGCCCTTCTTCGGGCTCCTCTATCCGATGGTTCCGCTCGCCCAGGCGTTCCGCGCCGCGGGCCACGACGTCCTCGTGGGCACCTGCGGAAAGGCCGCCGGGCACGCCGCGCACGCCGGCCTCCCGGTCGCCGACTGCGCGCCGGGCATCGACCCCGACGCCCTGTACGCGGAGATGGAGAAGCGTCGCGACCGCAAACCGCCGTCCCCGGGCGAGCACGGCGTACCGCCCAAGGGGAAGGGTTTCTCCTTCTTCAGCGACGAAATGGCCGACACCATGGTCGACATCGGCCGGCAGTGGCGCCCCGACCTCGTCGTGCACACCCCGAACGGCGTCGTCGGCCAGCTCGTCGCGGCCCGCCTCGGCGTGCCGTCCGTCCTGCACGCCGTCGGCTTCGGCCACACCGGACGGCACGTCGGCATGATGAACAACGCCCTCGCCGACGGCTACGCCCGGCACGGCCTCGACGGCCCCGACCCGATCGCCGCCTGGCTGGACGTCACCCCGCCCAGCATGAGCGTCGCCGCCGAACCGCGGCTGCGCCCGATGCGCTACGTCCCCTACAACGGGGGCGCTTCGCTCCCGCACTGGCTCTACGAGGACCGCGAGCGCCCGCGGATCGCCGTCACCCTCGGCACGGTGCGCCCGGTCGTCGACGGCGTCTCGCCCCTCCAGTGGGTGATCGACGCGGCCCGCGCCACCGACGCCGAGTTCGTGCTCGCCCTCGGCGGCGCCGACCTCACCGCGCTCGGCCCGCTCCCCGAGAACGTACGCCCCGTCGACTGGATACCGCTCGGCGCGCTGCTCGCCGCCAGCGACGCCGTCGTCCACCACGGGGGCGCGGGCACCACCCTCACCGCCCTCGACTCCGGCCTCCCGCAGATCGTCCTCGGCGAGGGCGCCGACCGCCCGGCCAACGCCGCGGCCGTCCGCACCCGCGGCTGCGGCCTCGTCCCCGGCGCCGACGGCCCCGGCCCGGACAAGGAACTGATCCAGCGGCTCCTGGAGGACGAGAACCTGCGCACGGCCGCGCGCGAGACGGCCGAGGAGATGGCCGCCATGCCGAGCCCGTCCGAAACGGCGGCCCGGCTGGTCGAACTGGCACTGACACAGGGCAGGCACCGATGACGGACGGATACGGCCGGACGTTCGGAGTCGGAGGCTCCGGATCGGCCGGCGGATATGGCGCGGTCGCGCCCTACGGGGCGGTCGTGCCCGCGAACGCGTCGCCAGGTCCCGGCCCTGGCTCCGGCTCCGGCCCCGCCCCCGGCTCCGGCGGAAGCCGCGGTACGGGCGCGGGGGCGCCCCTCACCGGCCCCTCGGCGGCGGCCGGGGCCGGCGTCGCGGTCATGGCCGGGCGGCCCGTCGTGGGCGCCGCCCAGCCGCCCCGCTCCCCCCGGCCCGCGCCCGTGGAGACCGTCGAGAGCCCCCGGCTCGCGCGGCTCGCCCGCGAGATGGCGGCGGCCCGGTCCTGGAACGCGCGGAGCGCCGTGCTCGGCGCGTTCTGGGGCGAGGTGCGGACGGCCGGCACGCCGCTGACCGAGCCGATCGACGGCGACCCCGAGCACCGGGCCGTCACCTTCCTGTGGCGCGGGGACACCGAGACCCGGCAGGTCCTGCTGCTCGTCAACCGCCTCCTGGACCGCTGCGACCTCGCGGCCAGCCTCATGCGCTGGCTGCCCGGCACCGACGTCTGGCACCTCACCTACCGGCTCCGCGCCGACCACCGCGGCTCGTACCGCATCGCCCCCGACACCGCCGGGTTCGAGCGGTCCGAACTGGAACGCCTGGCCGACACCGCCGTGCGCGACCCCCTCAACCCCCGCACGGTGCCCACCCGTTGGCACGGACGGCCCAGCTCGGCCTTCGAGCTGCCCGAGGCCCCGGCCCGGCCGTGGGAGACCCGCCGCGACGGCGTCGCGCGCGGGACCGTGCGCCGGCACCGCGTCGCGAGCGCGGCACTGGGCTCGGAGCGCGAGGTGTGGACGTACGTGCCGCCCGTGCCGTCCGCGCCCGATGGCGAGACGGACACGCTCGTCCTGCTCGACGGCGACATGTGGTTCGGGCAGCTCGGCATCGAGGACACCCTGGACAACCTCATCGCCGACGGCGCCATCCCGCCGCTGACCGTGCTCGCCCCGCACGCCGTCGACAACCCCACCCGCAGAAGGGAGTTCGGCGGAAACCCGGCGTATATCGACTTCCTCGCCGCCGAACTGCTGCCCTGGGCGGCGGCCCGGCTGCCCGTCACGGACGACCCCGCCCGCACCGTCGTCGCCGGCCAGAGCCTCGGCGGGCTGACCGCGCTGTACGCCGGGTACTCCGCGCCGTACCGCTTCGGCAAGGTGCTCGCCCAGTCCTCCTCGCTGTGGTGGCGCCCCGCCGACGAACCCGCCGGGACCACCACCTGGATGGAGCGCCGCTTCACCGAAGGCGCCCCGCGCGAGCTGCGGCTGCGTCTCGACGTCGGGCTCCACGAGTGGGGCATGCTCGAACAGACCCGCGCGCTGCGCACCGCGCTGCGCGCCCGCGGCTACGACGTCGGCGGAGCTGACTTCAACGGCGGCCACGACTACGTCTGTTGGTCCGTCGCGCTCGCCGATGGCCTCGTCCATCTGCTCGGCGGCCCCAAGGGGACCTGACACCGGGGCCGACCTTTCGGTCCGACACCAGGGCCGATCCGTCAGCCAGTTCGAGCACGTACCGCCGGCGTGCCAGGCCACCACCACGTACCCCCGCACACCGACTCGCCAAGCCACCACGTACCGCCACCCCTACGGACACCACGTACAGCCAAGGAGCAACACCCATGCAGTACCGCAGAACCGCCGCCCTGCTCGTCGCCGCCATAGCGGGCAGCCTCGCCCTCACCGGCTGCGGCAGCGACTCGAAGGACGGGGCGCAGGCCAAGGCGGGCGGCTCCGACAAGCGCACCGTCACCGACGCCAATGGCAAGAAGGTCGAGGTGCCCGCCGCGCCCAAGAAGGTGGTGACGCTCAGCGAGCCGACCCTCGACGCCGCGCTTGCCCTCGGCGTGCAGCCGATCGGCGCCACCAGCGGCCGCGGCCAGTCCGGCGTCTCCAGCTACCTTGCCGAGAAGGCGAAGTCCGCCAAGGTCGTCGCCAATGTCGCCGAGCCCGACCTCGACAAGCTCTCCGCCATGCGGCCCGACCTCATCCTGCTCGACGAGACCGTCGGCGCCAAGCGCGTCCAGGACAAGCTCAAGGGCATCGCGCCCACCGTGCTCACCGCCAAGCTCAACGCCCCCTGGAAGGACGCCTTCACCGCCACCGCGGACGCCCTCGGCAAGAAGGCCGACGGCGAGAAGCTGCTCGCCGGGTTCGACAAGCAGGTCAAGGACGTGAAGGCGGGGCTGGGCGGCAACGCCGCGGCCGTCACCAGCGTCATCCGCTGGCAGAACGGCGCCCCCTCCGTGGTCGGCAAGGGCAAGGGTCACGTCGGCGACACCCTCGCCGCCCTCGGCCTGAAGCGGCCCAAGGACCAGCAGGGCGAGAGCTCCGGCCACAGCGAGCCCGTGAGCCTGGAGCGGCTCGACTCCATCGACGGCGACTGGCTGTTCTTCGGCGCGCTGGGCGACAAGGCCGCGGGGGACAAGGGGCTCAAGGAGGCGGGCGGGGCGCCCAACTTCAACAAGCTGAAGGCCGTCGCGAACCACCACGTCGTGGTGATCGACGGATCGGCCTGGAACAGCTCCGGCGGCCCGCTCGCCGCACAGGCCGTGCTCGACGACGTGAAGTCGGCCATGGCGAAGAAGGGCTGACCCTTCGAAGGGCGTCTACGGGTCGAGCTGGCCGGCCGGCCCGGCGGCGTCCGACGTCATGCGGAAGCCCGCGTCATGCTCCTTTGTACGCAAGGGAGTTGGCCGGGCTTCCGGCACGTCGAACCTCGTGGCGGGCGGTGTGGCGGGGGCGTACTCTCCGTGGCGCGTCCCGACCGGGGTCAGTCGCCCGCCAGCCGCGCGGCCTCCCGGGCGCATCCCCAGGACACCGTGATGCCCGCGCCGCCGTGCCCGTAGTTGTGCACCAGCCGCGAACCGCCCGGCAACTCCTCGGCCTCCAGCCGCACTTGATGCCGGCCGGGCCGCAGTCCCACCCGGTGCTCCACGACGCGCGCGTCCGCCAGCCCCGGATGGACGCGTGCGCAGCGCGCCACGATCGCCGCGGCCGTCGCCGGGTCCGGCTCGCGGTCCCACACGTCCTCGCGCGCCGTGCCGCCGAGCACGACCCCGTACGGCTGCGGAAGCACGTACATCGTGTCCGCCGCCGAATGGTCCGCGGCCACGAACCACTCGGCTATGCCTGGGTTCTCGACCACCACGATCTGCCCCTGCACAGGGTGCACGCAGGGGTCCGGCACCAGGTCGCGCGCGCCGAGGCCGGTGCAGTTCACTATCGTCGGCGCGGCCCGGCCGGCGTCCGCGAGCGAGGAGACCGCGCGGACCGCCACCGTGCCGCCCGCGGCCTCCAACCGCCGCCGCAGATAGGCAAGATGACTGCCCATATCGATGATTGGGACCCGCGCCCGCAGCCCTCTCTCATAGCCGTACGGCAACTCCTCGGCCCTTGACGGCCGCAGCCCCCGGAGATCGCGCGCCCAGGACCCCAGCTCCGCGATGTCCAGCCCGCCCTGCACGCCGTCGACCAGCCGTACGCCCGTCTCGTCCGGGTCCGCGGCCAGCTCGCTCTGCACCTCCAGCGACCGCAGCGACCAGGCGCCGACGGCCTCCTCGGGCTCGATCCGGTACGGCCACCACAGCCCGCCGGCCACCGCCGACGTGGTGTCCGCCGCCGCGTCCCGGCTCCACACCTCGACCCGGCGTCCGCTCTCCGCCAGCACGATGGCGGTGGTCAGACCGATGACGCCGCCGCCGATCACGATCGCATCGCTAGTCATACCCGGACGTTATCCGCTGGACGGCCGCGGAGCGCCCCGCCCGTGCGGGATACGGAATGCGCGCCGCCGGGGGCGGAACGCATGCTCCGTGGGAATACTCGGGGCATGGCAGCGGAGTACGACACCTTCGGACTGGCGCCCGCGACACGCACCGGAGGTGTGCTCGCGGGCGGCGCCTACCAGCTCCACCGGGACTTTCTCGACTTCATCATCGACGGCAGACCGCTGCTGCTGCGCCTCGCCGACGTCGACGCGGTCTCGCCGCTCGCCTCCGACCTGGGCCCCTCGATCTTCACCTCCGAGGTGCGCCGGCTGCTGCTGGAGACCGACGAGCCGCCGGCGGACGGCCGCTTCGTCATCTACGGCTGCCCCGAGTGCGAGGGCCTGGAGTGCGGCGCGGTCACGGCCGTCATCGAGCGCGACGGCGCCGACATCGTCTGGCGGGACTTCGCCTGGCAGACGGACACGACGCCGGACCTGGAACGCAACGGCTACGCGGGCGTCGGCCCGTTCCGCTTCCGCGGCGAGGAGTACCGCGGGGAGCTGGAACGGCTGCTCGCCGAGGGCGGTCACGAGCCGCCCACCCGCCGCGTGCTGCTCGTCGGGCAGCGCGTCGCCCTCCTCGCCCGGCTCGCCGCCGCGCTGCGCGGCACCGGCATCGGGGCCGAGATCACCCGCGACGCGGCCGGCGCGCACGCGGACGAACTGCGCACCTACGGGGCCGTGGTGTTCGGCCAGGCGGTCGGCGAAGGCGAACGGGCCGCCGTGCGCGCCGCGTTCGAGGCCGCCGGGTCCGACGCCGTCTTCGTGGCGGACCTCGCGCCGATCGTCGGGCTGCTCGTCGCGCAGATCGAGGAGTCGCTGGAGCACGGCCCGCGCGAGCGGCACCGGCTGACCCGGCTCACCGCGCACCGCGACGGGCGGGCGGGGGAGGCCGAGGTCGAGGTGGCGGCCGCCTGCCGGGTGTCACTGCTCGGCTACCGCGTCGACCGGCTCTTCCGCCCGCGGGTGTACGAGCTCTTCGACGGGCAGCTGGAACCCGGCCGCCACCGGCTCGCCCTCGGCCCGGCCGCCCGCCCCGGCTCCTTCGTCGTCGCCCGCACGAGCGGCAACGTGCTCGTGGCGGCCGTCGCACCGGCCCCGCCCGCCCTGCCCTCCCCACAGGAGGACGCCGGCTGACCGTACGTACGGAGCCCCGGCGCCGCACGATGAGTGTTCCGGCGAGCCCGTGCCGACCGCGCGGAGCGTGCACCGACCCAGCGGAGCCCGCGCCACTCCGGCCGCGCATCCGCCGCCGAGCGGAAATCCGATTCTGCCGACCGGCGGGCACCGGATAAAGTCATGTCCCTTATGAGTGCCACCCTCGTCGCCAAAGATCTCGCCGCCGGACACGGCGACCGCACCCTCTTCTCCGGGCTCGACCTCGTCGTCGCCCCCGGCGAGGTGATCGGGCTCGTCGGAGCCAACGGAGCGGGGAAGTCGACACTGCTGCGGCTGTTCGCGGGGCTCGACGAGCCCGAGGAGGGGGAGCTGCGGCTCAGCCCGCCCGGCGCGACCGTCGGGCACCTGCCGCAGGAGCCCGAGCGCCGGCCGGGGGAGACCGTACGGGCCTTCCTCGCGCGCCGCACGGGCGTGGCCGAGGCCCAGGCGGCGCTCGACGCCGCGACCGAGGCGCTCGTCGAGGGGGCGCCGGGCGCGGACGACGCCTACGCGGCCGGGCTGGAGCGCTGGCTGTCGCTCGGCGCGGCCGACCTCGACGAACGGGCCGAGGAGACCGCCGGCTCCCTCGGGCTGAAGATCGACCTCGACCGGCCGATGACCAGCCTCTCCGGCGGCCAGGCGGCCCGCGCCGGGCTCGCCTCCCTGCTGCTCAGCCGCTATGACGTCTTCCTGCTCGACGAGCCCACCAACGACCTCGACCTGGACGGCCTCGCCCGGCTGGAGGAGTTCGTCACGGGGCTGCGCGCCGGTACGGTCCTGGTCAGCCACGACCGCGAGTTCCTGACCCGCACCGTGCACCGGATCGTCGAACTGGACCTCGTCCAGCAGCAGGTCAACGTCTACGGCGGCGGCTACGCGGCCTACCTGGAGGAGCGCGAGCGGGCCCGGCGCCACGCGCGCGAGGCGTACGACGAGTACGCCGACACCCGCGCCGGACTCCAGGCCCGCGCCCGTACCCAGCGCAACTGGATGGAACACGGCGTCCGCAACGCCCGTCGCAAGGCCACCGACAACGACAAGATCGCCCGCAAGACCCGCGTCGAGTCGACCGAGAAGCAGGCCGCGAAGGCCCGGCAGACCGAACGGCTGCTGGAGCGGCTGGACGTGGTCGAGGAGCCCCGCAAGGAGTGGGAGCTGCGCATGGAGATCGCCGCCGCGCCCCGGTCGGGCGCGGTCGTGGCCACGCTGCGCGGCGCGGAGGTGCGCCGGGGCTCCTTCGCTTTCGGCCCTGTCGACCTCCAGATCGACTGGGCCGACCGGGTGGCCATCACGGGCGCCAACGGTTCCGGGAAGTCGACGCTGCTGGCGGCGCTGCTCGGCCGACTGCCGTTGGACGCGGGGGCGGCGGCGCTCGGGCCGGGCGTCGTCGTGGGCGAAGTGGACCAGGCCCGCGCGCTGTTCCACGGCCAGGAGGCCCTGCTGGACGCGTTCGAGGCCGCCGTGCCCGAGCTGGAGCCCGCCGAGGTCCGTACGCTGCTGGCCAAGTTCGGCCTCAAGTCCGCGCACGTGCTGCGGCCCGCCGCCACGCTCTCGCCCGGCGAGCGGACCCGCTCGGCGCTCGCCCTCCTCCAGGCGCGCGGCGTGAACCTCCTCGTCCTCGACGAGCCCACCAACCACCTGGACCTGCCCGCCATCGAGCAGTTGGAGTCGGCGCTCGCCTCGTACCAGGGCACGCTCCTCCTGGTGACCCACGACCGCCGCATGCTCGACGCGGTCCACACCACCCGACGCGTCGAGGTCGCGGAGGGGCGCGTCACGGAGCACTGACGGTTGGTCAGCAGCCGGTCGCACGCGGGGACTTCAAGCCCCCGGCGGGGTGCGTACGGAGATACGGGCGACCGTCACGCAATCCCGTACCTCCCGGTGCCCCCACCGGTCAGGCCACGCTCGTACCGGCCAGACCACGCCCGTACGGACCGGACCGGGCGCATCCGTACGCGCCCGGCCCGGGCCGCACACCCCGGCCCTTTCGCGGGGCCGGGGCCGGTCGGCGCTCAGCGCCCGCCGTTCTCCTTGCCCAGCAGGCCCGCGCGCCGCAGTGCGTCGGCCATGGCGTCGTTGGCCGGAGCCGGGCCCCGGCCGCCGCCCGAGCCGCCGCGCCCGCCGCTGGAGCCGCCGCGTCCGCCCGGGCCGCCCCGGCCGCCGCCGCCCTGGCGCTGCTGCGCGGACCGGTCGCGCTGGCCGCCGACCTTCGGTCGGCCCCCGGACGCCGCGCCCCCGCCGGCGGAGCGGCCGCCGCCGGCCGGCGCTCCCGCCTCGTCGTCGAGCCGGAGCGTCAGGGAGATCCGCTTGCGCGGGATATCCACGTCCATGACCTTGACGCGCACGATGTCGCCCGGCTTCACCACGTCGCGGGGGTCCTTCACGAACGTCTTGGACATCGCCGAGACGTGCACCAGCCCGTCCTGGTGCACGCCGACGTCCACGAACGCCCCGAAGGCCGCCACATTGGTGACGACGCCCTCCAGCGTCATCCCGGGCGCGAGGTCGCCGATCTTCTCGACGCCCTCCTTGAAGGTCGCCGTCTTGAAGGCGGGCCGCGGGTCGCGCCCCGGCTTCTCCAGTTCCTTGAGGATGTCCGTGACCGTGGGCAGGCCGAACGAGTCGTCCACGAACTCGGCCGGCCGCAGGGACCGCAGCACCGTGGTGTTGCCGATGAGGGCCGCGACCTCGCTGCCCGCCGACTTCACCATGCGCCGCACCACCGGATACGCCTCGGGGTGCACGCTGGAGGCGTCCAGCGGGTCGTCGCCGCCGCGGATGCGCAGGAACCCCGCGCACTGCTCGTACGCCTTCGGGCCGAGCCGGGACACGTCCTTGAGGGCGCGGCGGCTGCGGAAGGGGCCGTTGGTGTCGCGGTGGGAGACGATGTTCTCCGCCAGGCCGGCGCCGATGCCCGAGACGCGGGAGAGGAGCGGCGCGGAGGCGGTGTTGACGTCCACGCCGACGCCGTTCACACAGTCCTCGACGACCGCGTCGAGGGAGCGGGAGAGCTTCACCTCGGACAGGTCGTGCTGGTACTGGCCGACGCCGATCGACTTGGGGTCGATCTTGACCAGCTCGGCGAGCGGGTCCTGGAGCCGCCGCGCGATGGACACCGCGCCGCGCAGCGACACGTCCATGTCCGGCAGTTCCTGCGAGGCGAAGGCCGAGGCCGAGTACACGGAGGCGCCGGCCTCGGAGACCATCACCTTGGTGAGCTTCAGCTCCGGGTGGGCCGCGATGAGATCGGCGGCGAGCTTGTCGGTCTCGCGGGACGCGGTGCCGTTCCCGATGGAGATCAGCTCGACGTCGTGCTCGCGCGCGAGCGCGGCCAGCGTCGCCAGGGACGCGTCCCACTTCTGCTGCGGCACATGCGGATAGATGACCGCGGTGGCGGCGACCTTGCCCGTCGCGTCGACGACGGCGACCTTCACGCCCGTACGGAAACCGGGGTCCAGGCCCATCGTGGCGCGCGTGCCGGCCGGGGCGGCGAGCAGCAGGTCGCGCAGGTTGGAGGCGAAGACCCGCACCGCCTCCTCCTCGGCGGCCTGGCGCAGCCGCAGCCGCAGGTCGATCCCGAGGTGCACCAGGATGCGGGTCCGCCAGGACCAGCGCACCGTGTCCGCGAGCCACTTGTCGCCGGGCCGGCCCCGGTCGGCGATGCCGAAGCGGCGCGCGATCGTCCGCTCGTACGCGCCGGGGCCCTCGCCTTCCTGCTCCTCGGGCTCCAGGGAGAGGTCGAGGATCTCCTCCTTCTCGCCCCGGAACATGGCCAGCACCCGGTGCGAGGGGAGCTGTGTGAACGGCTCGGAGAAGGCGAAGTAGTCGGCGAACTTCGCGCCCGCCTCCTCCTTGCCCTCCCGCACCTTCGCGGCCGCCTGGCCCCGCGACCACATGCGCTCGCGCAACTCGCCGATCAGGTCGGCGTCCTCGCCGAACCGCTCGGTGAGGATGGCGCGCGCGCCATCCAGCGCCGCCGCCGCGTCCGCGACACCGGCCTCGGCGTTCACGAACGCCGCCGCCGCGGCGGCCGGCTCCACGTCCGGGTCGCCCAACAGGCCGTCGGCCAGCGGCTCCAGACCGGCCTCGCGCGCGATCTGCGCCTTGGTGCGCCGCTTGGGCTTGAAGGGGAGGTAGATGTCCTCCAGCCGCGCCTTGGAGTCGGCCGCGAGGATCTGCGCTTCGAGCGCCTCGTCCAGCTTGCCCTGCGAGCGGACCGACTCCAGGATCGCGGTCCGCCGCTCCTCCAGCTCCCGGAGATACCGCAGCCGCTCCTCCAGGGAGCGCAGCTGCGCGTCGTCGAGCATCTCGGTCGCTTCCTTGCGGTAGCGGGCGATGAACGGCACGGTCGAGCCGCCGTCGAGCAACTCGACCGCCGCCGTCACCTGCCGCTCCCGCACGCCGAGCTCCTCGGCGATCCTGCCTTCGATCGACGTCGTCACGATCACGCTCCGCTTTCTCTCTGAGCTGTGACCTGCATTGTGGCAGGTACCGCCGACAGCGCGGAGCGCCGCCGTCGTCAGCCCTTGCCGAACAGGTCCGCCGGGAAGGCGCCCGCGGCGGCGAGGGCCTTCGCGAAGCCGCCCGCCAGCTCCGTGAGCCGGGCGACGCCCGCCGCTCCGAGGTGCTCGTAGGGGGCCGCGTCCAGCCGGTCCGTCTCGTCCTCCAGCTCGGTGCGGAGCGCGGTGCCCGCCGGGGTCAACTCCCCGGCGGCGTCCAGTAGTCCGCGCTCGCGCAGCCGGTCCTGGGCCGCGGCCCAGTCCGCGTCCGTCCAGCCGCGGGTGGACAGCACCCACTCCGGGTTCATGCCGCGGCCGGACGCGGTGTGGCTGACGAGCGCCTCCACCGGGTCGAGTCCGGCGCCGACCAGTGTCATCAGGTGGCCGTCGCCGCGGTGCTCGCGCAGCAGCGTGGCGGCGTGCCAGTAGGCGAGGTGCGGGGCGTCCGGTACGGGCAGGTCGGCGTGGGCCGCGTACAGCGGGCGGGCGGCGCGGCTGCACGCCTCGGTCGCGCGCAGCGCCAGCTCCGCGGCCTCGGCCAGTTCCGGCGAGGCGACGGCCGCGTCGCCGAGCAGCCGGCGCAGTGTGGCGTCGACGGCGCGGAGCCGGGCGGCGAGCACGTCCTCGGGCGAGGCGGTGTCCCAGACGCGCGGCACGTGGCGGGCGACGAGCTCGTGGCTGAAGTTGTAGAAGGAGGCGCTGATGACGCCCGCCCCGACCCGGCCGAAGGCCGCGCCCCGCCCCGCGAAGTAGGCGGAGCGGGAGTCCTCGACGCCGAGCGCGGCGAGCGCCTCGGCGAGGTCGGGGGAGAAGTAGAGCATGGAGTGGAAGGTGTTGACGGGGCTGTAACAGCGGCGTCCGGCGCGCTCCGGCAGAGAAGTCATACGGGGCACGTTACCGACTGGTCGGTACGGGCGGGAAGCTCCCGTACCCCACCGACGCGGAACGGCGCCGCGCGCCGCCGCTACGGCGTGTGCGTGATGCCGCCGTCGACCCGCAGATTGATGCCGTTGACGTAGTCCGCGACCGGCCCGGCCAGATATGCCACCGCCGCCGCGACATCGTCCGGGCGGCCCAGCCGGCCCACCGGATTCGGCGCGTACCGCTCCGTCACCTCCGGCTCCAGCCGCCCCCAGCCGTCGTCCTCGCCGCGCGTGCGCGCCCGCTCCTGGAACATCGACCGCAGCGACGGCGTCATGATCACGCCGGGGCTCACGCAGTTCGCGGTGACCCCGGTCCCGGCGAGGTGGTGCGCCAGGCTCGTCGTCATGTTCACCACCGCGGCCTTCGCGGCGGAGTACTCCACCATGTTCGGCAGCGGCGTCGTCACCGCCCGGCTCCCGACGTTGATCACCCGCCCCCAGCCGCACTCGCGCATCGACGGCACCATCTCCCGCGTCATCCGGACCGCCGAGAGCACATTCCCGTCGAACGCCGCCGCCCAGTCGGCGGGCTCCGCGCTGTCCCAGTCGTGCTCGCTGAACGGCCCCGCGTTGTTGACCAGGATGCGCGCCCCGAAGGCGCGCGCCGCGACCCCGATCCGCTCGGCCGCGCCCTCCTCGGCCAGGTCCCCGAGCACCACCTCGGCCCGCACGCCCCGCCGCGCGACCTCCTCGGCGGCCTTGGCCGCTGCCGCCGCGTCCCGCCCGTGCACCAGGACGTCGCATCCCTCGGCCGCGAGCCGCACCGCGATCGCCGTCCCGATGCCGCCGCTGCTGCCGGTCACCAGCGCGGCACAACCCGTCAGCTCCAAGTCCATGGCGCAAAGCTAGTCCCACCCGCCCCTTGGGCAACAGAGGTCCGACAAGAGGCGCCGATGGCAGAAAGGGTGGGGAATCCGTCATTGCGGTCATCGGGCGGCCCGCGCAGCATGGTCCCCATGACGTCCCAGCACAGCGTGCTCATCGTCCTCTTCGACGGCGTGCAGAGCCTCGACGTGACCGGCCCCCTCGAAGTCTTCGCCGGCGCCCGCGGATACGCCGACCGGCCCGACGCCTACCGCATCCGCACCGCCTCCCTCGACGGCGCGCCCGTCCGCACCTCCAGCGGTCTCGCCCTCACCCCCGACACCGCACTGGACGGCGTCCGCACCCCGGACACCCTCCTCGTGCCGGGCGGCCAGGGCACCCGCGCCCCGGACCCCCGCCTCGTGGACTGGCTGCGCCGCCGCGCCCCGGCCGCCGGCCGCATCGTCTCCGTGTGCACCGGCGCGCTGCTGCTCGCCGAGGCCGGGCTGCTCGACGGCCACCGGGTCACCACCCACTGGGCGGAGTGCGCCGCGCTCGCCGCGCGCTACCCGGCCGTCCGGGTCGACCCCGAACCCATCTTCGTCCGCGACGGCAGGGTCGCCACGTCCGCCGGCATCACCTCCGGCATCGACCTCGCGCTGGCCCTCGTCGAGGACGACCTCGGCCGGGACGCCGCGCTCGCCATCGCCCGCCACCTCGTCGTCTTCCTGCGCCGGCCCGGCAACCAGACGCAGTTCAGCGCCCAGCTCGCCGCCCAGACCGCCAAGCGCCGCCCGCTGCGGGACGTACAGCAGTGGATCACGGAACACCCCGGCGCGGACCTGTCCGTCGAGACCCTCGCCCGGCGCGCGAACCTCTCGCCCCGCCACTTCGCCCGCGCCTTCCAGGCCGAGACCGGCGTGGCCCCCGGCCGCTACGTCGACCAGGTCCGCCTGGAGACCGCCCGCCGCCTGCTGGAGGACACCGACGACGGCATCGAGGAGATCTCCCGCGCCTGCGGCTACGGCACCCCCGAGGCCATGCGCCGCGCCTTCCTGCGGACGGTGGGCACGGCGCCCGCCGAGTACCGCCGCCGCTTCACCCCCTTGCCCGCCGCCTGAATCCCCCTCCGAGAAGGAGCCAGACCATGCAGACAGCCATCCTCCTGTACGAAGGCGTCACCGTCCTCGACGCCATCGGCCCGTACGAGACGCTCAGCCGTCTGCCGGGCGCGCGGACCGTCTTCGTCGCGGAGCGCCCCGGCCTCGTACGCAACGACAGCGGCAGCCTCGGCCTGTTCGCCGACGCGGCCCTCGGCGACGTGCCCGCGCCGGACATCGTCGTCGTCCCCGGCGCCCCCGACACGAGCGGCCCCTGCCAGTCCGCGGCCGTCCAGGACTGGCTACGAGCCGTCGACACCACCAGCACCTGGACGACGTCCGTCTGCACCGGCTCCCTCATCCTCGCCACGGCCGGACTGCTCAAGGGCCGCCGCGCCACCTCGCACTGGCTCTACCTGGACCAGCTCGCCTCCCTCGGCGCGCAGGCCACGGGCGACCGCGTCGTCACCGACGGCAAATACGTCACCGCCGCGGGCGTCTCTTCCGGCATCGACATGGGACTGACCCTGGCCGGCCGCATCGCGGGCGACCGGGTCGCCCAGACGACCCAACTCATGATCGAGTACGACCCGCAGCCCCCGTACGACGCGGGCTCTCCGGAGAAGGCTCCGGCGGACATTGTGGCGGAGCTGCGCCACGCCGCGGGGTGAGACCGCCGTGCTCCCGGCGGCCCGGCCGCCGGGAGCACCCGGCCCGGCTCAGCGCTCCGCCGCGTCCAGCTCCTGACGCCACAGCAACTCCGTCAACCGCCCCACCCCCGCCGCCAGATGCCTGCGGTACGCCGCCATCGGCAGCCCCAGCAGCTCCGCCGCCCGCGCGGGGGAGCCCGCCGGACGCACGTACGTATGGTGCAGCGCCCGGAACGCCCGGCGGTCCGCCGCCGAACTCTCCAGCACCGCCGCCGCCTCCCCGAACGCCTCCCGCAACGCCGCTTCCCGCAGCGGGCCGTCCGCGTCCTCGCCGCAGCGCGCGGCGACCAGCCGGGTGTCGAGCAGGGGCGAGTCCCGCAGGCCGTCCGGGCGGGCGAGCCCGCGCAGCGCGTCCCGTACCGCGTCCGCGAACTCGTCCCGCTCCAGCACCCGGGGTGCCGCGCCGGCCGCCGGGTCCTCCGACCGACCCCGCTCCGCGAGCAGCTCCAGCCACGCGAGCGGCGGCGTGCGCCGCCAGTCGTGCGCGAACATCCCGTACGTACGCCCGCCGCAGCGGAAGTCCGCCGCCGGCAGCCGGGCGAAGTCGGCGTACGCGCAGCCCGGTTCCCAGAACTCCGGGTCGGCGCAGGGCAGCAGCGTCACCGCGGACCGGTGGCCGGTCAGATAGTGGCGGGACAGCCGCAGCATGATCAGCGTCTGCACCGGCGAGACGTCCTGGTAGTCGTCGCGGCCCATCCAGAACCGCACCAGCAGCGCCGTCCCGTCGCCGCGCGGCCGCCTGCCCAGCCACCGCCGCGCCGCCGTCACCGCGGGGTCCGACGGCGCGGCCGGCAGCGGCTCGGCGGCCAGCTCCAGCAGCGTGTAGAAGCCCGCCGCCACCCCGTCCGGCCCGCACACCGTGTACGTCTCGCACGCCGGATGCTCCGCCCAGGCCCGTACGAGCCGCGCCGACGGCGCCCCTTCGTGGATCGCGGCGATCGTGCACGCCTGCACCAGTTCGCCCTCTCCCGCACGGACGACGGTCAGCCGGTCCAGCCGGGTCGGCTCGGCCGCGCCGCCCGTCAACGGGGACAGCAGCGGTCCCACCACCGGACTCTCCCGGTGCAGATACGCGAAGTCGGCCAGCACGGAGCGCTGCCGCGTCCGGTCCCCGTGCGTGAAGGCCCGCTGGTAATACGCGCCGGCGCGGCGGCGCAGCGCCTGCCGCCGCTCCGGGTGGCGCCGGTGCAGCTCCGCGTCGAGGGCGTCCCGTACGAGATCGTGCGGGCGGATGCCGCGCGGCCCGTACTCCATGGCCGACAGCCCCCGCAGCCACTCGAAGCAGGACCGGGCGTCGGCCGCCTCCAGCACCGCCGCGAGCAGTGGCTCGGTGATGACCGCCACCTGCGCGGCGGCCTCCAGCGCGGCCCGGTGCGGCGCGGTCGGCGCCGCGTCCAGCAGGCCGGCCAGGAGCGCCGGTACGGCCTCGGGGGACCCGGCGGGGCACGGCTCGGCCGCACCCTGCGCGGCCAGGTCGGCGACCAGGGCGAGCGCCAGCGGAATTCCCCGGGTGAAGGCGAAGGCCGCCGCCCGGACGTGCTCCGGCACGCCGCGCCGGCGCAGCAGCTCCCCGCTGTCCGCCGCGTCGAGCGGCGCGAGCGGCATGGTGTGCAGCAGCCCCTGCCGGGCCGGGTCGAGCCGCCAGGGGAGCGGCGGTGCGTCGCGCGCGGCGAGGGCGACGAGGGCGTCGGCGGGCAGTTTCGGCAGCAGCCCCCGGTGCGGGGCGGATGCGTCGGCGACGAGCTCCTCGACGCTGTCGAGCAGCAGCAGCGCGCCGCTCTCGCGCGGCAGCGCTGCCGCGGCCTCCTCGCCGTAGGGGCGCAGCTCCCGCGCGTCGAGCTGGAGCACCGGCCGCCCCGCCCGCAGCCCGAGCCGGGCGAAGTGGTGCAGCAGCGCGGTCTTCCCGATGCCGCCGGCGCCGTGCACGTAGACCACCGCGCCGTCCCGGGCTCGCAGCAGCGCGCGGAAGGCGTCGGTCTCCTGGCGGCGGCCGACGAAACCCTGTTCGCGCGCCGTCGCGAGCCGGTCGCCCAACCGGTCGCCCACGGCATCAGTATCGCGCCGTACCAGTGCCGCCGGACCCCGTCCGACGGCGGAACGGCCGGTGAACAGGCCGTTTTTCCGAACGCCTGCCGCCCCACGGGGCCGCCCGCTGCGCGTCCGTCACTCCCCGGCGACCGGAGCGTCGGCGTCCGCGGCGGAGAAGCGGAGGCGACCGCTACGCCAGGCCCGTACGGTCGGGGACCGCTGGGTTCGGTGCTCAGCGCCCAGGGTCCGCCGCTTCACCGCCCGCCGCTCAGGGCGCGGGCGTCCAGCCGAAGCGCGGCGCGCGGCGTTCCAGAAAGGCGGCGACCCCCTCGGCGGCGTCGCCGCTCTCGCGCGACTGCCGGGCCCAGTGCGCGATCCGGTCCGCGTCGGCGGGGCCGGCCGCGAACTCTTTCGCCGCCGCCTGCGTCAGCCGCGACCGCGTGACGAGCACCCGGGCGAACTCCGCCACCCGCTTG
This sequence comes from Streptomyces sp. NPDC050610, assembly GCF_040654875.1. Classification (NCBI taxonomy): domain Bacteria; kingdom Bacillati; phylum Actinomycetota; class Actinomycetes; order Kitasatosporales; family Streptomycetaceae; genus Streptomyces; species Streptomyces sp. NPDC050610. The sequence goes on from NZ_JBFAIV010000053.1 coordinate 32,574, forward strand.
TCCAGCTCCTCGCCCGGCAGGACCTCGTCCACCAGGCCCGTGCGCAGCGCCCGCCCGGCGTCGATCAGCTCGGCGGAGAAGAGCAGGTACTTCGCGGCCGAGGGACCGACGAGCGCGACCAGCCGCCGGGTGGAGGAGGCCGGGTAGACGATGCCCAGCTTCGCCGGGGTGACCCCGAAGAACGCCTCCTCGGCCGCGAAGCGCAGGTCGCAGGCGGCGGCGAGCTGACAGCCGCCGCCCACGCAGTAGCCCCGCACGGCCGCCAGCGTCGGCTTCGGGAAGGCGGCCAGGGCCTCCTCCGCCGTCACCGCCAGCCCCTTCGGCCCCTCGTCGCCCTCGGTGAGCGCGCTGATGTCGGCGCCCGCGCAGAACGTGTTCCCGTCGCCGGTCAGCACCAGGGCCCGTACGTCCGTGTCGGCGGCGCACCGCCGCAGCAGCCGCGGCAGCTCGCGCCACATCGCGGCGGTCATCGCGTTGCGCTTGGCGGGGTTGCTGATGGTGACGGTGGCTATGCCGTCGGCGGTGTCGAGACGCAGGCAGGGATCCGGCTCCATGCGCCGGATGCTATCCGGCCGGAGCGACCCTATGATCCGAGGCAGGGGGTATGACGAGGAGGCGCTGATGGCGGCACCCCGAATACCCGAGAAGGACCTCGGCCGCAAGGAGAGCCGGAAACTCAGCCGCAGCTTCGGCCGGCTGGCGGTGCTCGGCACGATCCTGGCCCTGGCGGGGCTGGTGGGGCTGGTCTACGTCGGCTTCGCGACGCTGACCTCGATGCTCCTCTTCGGCTGGCTGCTGCTGATCGGCGGCGTCGTGGGCCTGGCGCACGCCGTGCAGTCCCGCGACAGCAGTTTCTTCTGGCTCGGCGTGGTGGTCGCGGCGCTGAACATCGCGGCGGGTGTGGTCGTCATCCGGCACCCGGGCGACACGGCCGAGGCGCTGACGATGTTCGCCGCTCTGCTCTTCCTCACCGGCGGCGTCTTCCGCCTGGTGGGCAGCGTGGTGGTGCGCGGTCCGCAGTTCGGCTGGACGCTGGTGCAGGGCGCCTTCGGGCTGCTGCTGGGCATCCTGGTGCTGGCCGACTGGCCGCACAGCAGCCTGTACGTGCTGGGCACCTTCTTCTCCCTCGCGCTGCTCTTCGACGGGCTCGGCCTGATCGCGATCGGCGTGGGCGGGCGGCGCGTCGTGGGGCTGGTGGAGGAGAGCGCCCGGGCTCCGGGCCCAGAATCTGATAGTCCGGATCGCTACTCGAAAGAGAATCAGGACGGTCGGGATCGCTCACAGGACTGACCTGGAACCGCTTTATCAGTCAGAACCCGTCGATAGATGCTGACTTGTGTTCAGCGGGTGGGTATGGACCAAGACATTCTCAACACTCGGTGTGTGCGGTAGAGCCACGGCGAGGGGTGGGAATCGGACATGGAAATCCTCGGGAGCGTCCCGCCCGACCCGGGGCAGGCCCCGCCTCGGAGGCCGATCGAATACGAAGGGTCCTGGCGGTTCACGGCTCCCGCGCTCGAATCCTCGGTGCCCCAGGCCAGACACGCCGTCCGCGATCTCCTCGGCCACCAGCGCGTACCCGCCTCCGACGACCTGGTGCAGAACCTGCTGCTGATCGTCTCCGAGCTGGTCACCAACTCCGTGCGGCACGCGGCCCTGCTCTCGCCGGAGATCGCGGTGGAGGTCTCCATCGGGGCCAAATGGGTGCGGGTCGCCGTCGAGGACGACCACCCCTACCGCCCCAAGGCGCTCGAAGCGGACGACGACCGGATCGGCGGCCGGGGCCTGCTGCTGGTCAAGATGATCACCTACGAGGCCGGCGGCGAGTGCGACGTGGAGCACACCGCGAGCGGCGGCAAGGTCATCTGGGCCGCGCTGCCGCTGCCCACGACATCGGCCACCAATCTGCCTCCGGCACGGTGACCTGCGGCTGCCGGCCCGCCCAGGCCAGCCACGGCCCGCCCTGGCCCGGTCATCTCCGGATAGCCGCCCGCCCAGGCCCGTGATCTCCGGATAGCGACCCGCCTGCGGCCCGGCGGTCTCCGGATACCCACCTGATTCCGGCCCGGCGGTCTCCGGCTACCAGCCCGCCTGCGGCCCCGTGATCTCCCGGATCGCCGGCCGCGCCGCGTCCAGCACGGTCATGAACCAGGCCGAGAACGGCCCCCGCTCGCGCAGCGCGTCCAGCTCGGCCGGCGTGACGAACGCCGTCTCGCCGATCTCCTCGGGGTCCGGCCGCAGCGGCCCCGTCACCAGCCCCGCGAACAGGTGGTTGTACTCCTGCTCCACCAGGCCCGACGCCGGGTCCGGGTGGTTGTAGCGGACCGTGCCCGCCTCGCGCATCAGCGCGGGGGCCACGCCCAGCTCCTCGCCGGTCCGGCGGGCGGCGGCGACGAAGGGCGGCTCGGCCGGGTACGGATGGCCGCAGCAGGTGTTCGACCAGACGCCGGGGGAGTGGTACTTGCCCAGCGCCCGGCGCTGCAGGAGCAGCCGTCCGGCGTCGTCGAAGAGGAAGACCGAGAAGGCGCGGTGCAGCCGGCCGGGGGCGATATGGGCGGAGAGCTTCTCCGCCGTGCCGATGGTCGTGCCATGCTCGTCGACCAGCTCCAGCATGATCGGTTCGGTGGCACCGTCCGGGGCGGTGGGGACCGCAGCGGTGTCGGTGGCGCGGCCTTCGGCTGGTGTGATCGGCATGGACCATCCTCGTTGTCGGTCTTCGGCCATCAAGTCTGCCGTACGCGGCGCCGCCGTCAGTGACAGAGCCTCGCTTCATGCTCCGCATGTCCGCTCGGCTCCAACTGGAACGTGCAGTGCTCCACGTCGAAGTGGGTGCCCAGGCAGCCCTGAAGGTCGTGCAGCATCTTCCCGTGCCCCCTGGCGTCCAGGATCTCCCGGTCCACCACCACATGCGCGGAGAGCACCGGCATCCCGGACGTGATCGTCCAGACATGCAGGTCGTGCACGCCCGCCACACCGGGCAAGGCGGTGATGTGCGACCGGACGGCGGCCATGTCGACGTCCTTCGGCGCGGCCTCCAGCAGCACATCGAGCGCCTCGCGGAGCAGTTTGACCGTACGCGGCACGATCATCAGCCCGATCACCAGGGAGGCCACCGGGTCCGCCCGCACCCACCCGGTAGCCATGATCACCAGGGCCGCGACCACCACCGCCAGCGAACCCAGCGCGTCCGAGAGCACCTCCAGGAAGGCGCCGCGCACGTTCAGGCTCTCCCGCTGGCCGCGCATCAGCAGCGCCAGCGAGACCAGGTTGGCCGCCATGCCGACCAGGCCGAAGACGACCGTCATGCCGCCCGGCACCTCCGCCGGGTCGGCCAGCCGTTCGACGGCCTCGAAGAGGATGAATCCGCCGACGCCGAGCAGCAGCAGGCAGTTCAGCAGCGCGGCCAGGATCTCGGCGCGCGCGTACCCGAAGGTCCGCCGGGGGCTCGCCGGGCGGTTCGCGAAATGGATCGCCACCAGCGCCATCGAGACCCCGATCGCGTCCGTCGCCATATGGCCCGCGTCCGCCAGCAGCGCCAGCGACCCGGTCAGCGCGCTGCCGACCAGCTCCGCGACGAGCACCGTGACCGTGATGGCGAGCGCGATCCGCAGCCGCACCCGGTACGCGGCCGCCGCCGTCCCCGCGGCGCCCCCGGGCGGCGGCCCCCCGTGGTCGTGCCCTGCGCCCATGAACGAGCCTCCCGAGTCCGCGCCGCTCGACCGACGGGGGCCGGCCGAGCTCCAGTGAACTACGGGCGGGGGGTACCGGCAACGCGGCGCCGAACACCGTTGATCAAGGCTCTGACCTGCGGAAACGAGATCGAGTGATCAGTCTTCGAGCGCCTGCGGGCGGTGGTGGCACCAGCCCTCCCAGGCCGAGGCGACCATGGAGCGCACATCGTGCCGGGTGCTGAACCCCAGCTCCTTCGCGGCCAGTTCGCACGACGCGACGACCCGCGCCGGATCGCCGGGGCGGCGCGGCCCGACCACCGGCTCGGGCCCCCGGCCCCCGGTGATCTCTCCGATCAGATCGGCCATCTCGCGTACGGACACGCCCTCGCCCGAGCCCACGTTCACCGTCAGATCGCCCTCGCCGCGCCCGGCCAGCGTTCGGGCCGCCGCCAGATGCGCCTCGGCCAGATCCTCGACATGGACGTAGTCGCGGATGCACGTGCCGTCCGGCGTCGCGTAGTCGTCGCCGAAGATCCGCGGGGCCTCGCCGCGCGTGATCCGGTCGAACATCATCGGGATGATGTTGTACACCCCGGTGTCGGCCAGCTCCGGGCGCGCGGCGCCCGCCACGTTGAAGTACCGCAGACAGGCCGTCGACAGACCGTGGGCCGCGCCCGTGGCCCGTACGAGCCACTCGCCGGCCAGCTTCGTCTCGCCGTACGGATTCATCGGCTCGCACGGGGTGTCCTCGGTGACCAGGTCCACGTCCGGCATGCCGTAGACCGCGGCCGACGAGGAGAACACGAAGCTCTCCACCCCGCCCGCGACGGCCGCCTCCAGCAGCTCCGTCAGCCCGCCCACGTTCTCCCGGTAGTAGTGCAGCGGCCGCTCGACGGACTCGCCGACCTGCTTCTTCGCCGCCAGATGCACCACCCCCCGCACCCCGTGACCGGCGAACGTACGGTCCAGCAGCGCGCGGTCCGCCACCGAGCCCCGCACCACCGGCACCTCGGCCGGCAGCCGCTCCGCGATGCCGCTGGAGAAGTCGTCGAGCACGACCACCCGCTCACCGGCCGCCGCCATCGCCCGCGCCACATGCGCCCCGATGTATCCCGCCCCACCTGTGATCAGCCACGTCATGACGGCACCCTACCCACAGCGCCGCAACACGCTCATTTGTTCAGCGTGCTGGGGATCGACCATGCTGTCGCCTGTACGCGCCCCCGCCCGGCCGGAACTTGTGACGGCCGCCGGACGTCCTGTCTGTCGGGGGAAGCCGGGGTGCACGTGCGGTGAACGGCGGCCGCCGGTGATCCGATAGCCTCTGCCGACGTGCCGCCCGCCCGACCAGGGCCGAGGCGCACCACGCCCGCTGCCCGGACGCCTGTGGACCCGTGGCCGCCATGCCAGCTTCCGAGGAGTGAGTTCGTCTGTCCACCGCCATTCTCACCGGCCCGCCGGTCGCCGGCTCGTCCCTCGCGGACGACCTGCGCTCGCTGGGCTTCGACGTGCGTATGGCGGCCGACGCCGCCGATGCCGCGACGGCGCTGGCCGCGCTCCCGCCCCAGCAGCGCGTGGCGCTGGTCGATGCCCGCTTCGTGGGGCACGTACACAGCCTGCGCCTCGCCCTGACCGACCCGCGCTTCCCCGCCGCCGCCGTCAGCGGGGCACTCACGGCGCAGCCCGAGGCGCGCGCCGCCCTGACCCGCGCCGTCGCGACGGCCGCCGAGAGCGCCCCCGGCGCCGCGCACACCACGGTGACCGCCGCCGCGGCCGTACTGCCCGACGAGATCGCCGACGCCCTGGACACCGAGGGCGCCGCCGTCCACCGGCCCGACCTCGGCGTCCTGGTCGCCGCCGTCCCGGCGGACCCCGAGGCGCGCGCCGCGGCCCGCGCCGGCGTCGAGGCCGTCGACGAGGAGGCCGTACGGCTGCGCGCCGCGGTGAAGTCCCGCGACGGGTTCTTCACCACCTACTGCATCAGCCCGTACTCCCGGTACCTCGCCCGCTGGTGCGCCCGCCGCGGCCTGACCCCTAATCAGGTCACCACCGCCTCGCTGATCACCGCGCTCATCGCGGCGGCCTGCGCGGCCACCGGCACCCGGCCCGGCTTCGTCGCGGCGGGCGTGCTGCTGCTCGCCTCCTTCGTCCTCGACTGCACCGACGGACAGCTGGCCCGCTACTCCCTCCAGTACTCCACCCTCGGCGCCTGGCTCGACGCGACGTTCGACCGCGCCAAGGAGTACGCCTACTACGCGGGACTCGCCATCGGCGCGGCCCACGGGGGCGGCCACGACGATGTATGGGCGCTCGCGCTCGGCGCGATGGTCCTCCAGACCTGCCGCCACGTCGTGGACTTCTCCTTCAACGAGGCCAACCACGACGCCAGCGCCAACACCAGCCCCACCGCCGCCCTCTCCGACCGGCTCGACAGCGTCGGCTGGACGGTCTGGCTGCGCCGGATGATCGTGCTGCCCATCGGCGAGCGCTGGGCCATGACCGCGGTGCTGACCGCGCTCACCACCCCCCGCATCGTCTTCTACGTCCTGCTCATCGGCTGCGCGCTGGCCGCCTGCTACACCACCGCGGGCCGCGTGCTGCGCTCCCTGACCCGCAAGGCCCGCCGCACCGACCGCGCCGCCGAGGCGCTCGCGGACCTCGCCGACTCGGGCCCGCTCGCGGAAGGCGTCGTACGGACCCTCGGGCGCACCCTGCCCACCGGCACGTACAACGCCCCCTTCTGGGCCCTGCTGGCCGCCGTCTGCCTCTTCGTCGGCCCGGTCCTCACGGGCAACGGCGGCACCTGGCGGGCGCTCCCGCAGGCCGTCGTGTACGCGGTGTTCGCCGGCTGCGCGGTCGCCCGGCCGCTGAAGGGCCCGCTGGACTGGCTGATCCCCCCGTTCTTCCGCGCCGCCGAGTACGGCATCATCCTGCTGCTCGCCGCCCAGTCGGGGGCGGACGGGGCCCTGCCCGCCGCATTCGGGCTGGTGGCCGCGGTCGCCTACCATCACTACGACACGGTCTACCGCATCCGCGGCGGCACCGGCGCGCCCCCGCACTGGCTGGTCCGGATGGCCGGCGGGCACGAGGGACGGGTCCTGGCGGTCACGGCCGCCGCCGCCCTGTGGCACGGCCAAGGTTTCACCATCGCGCTGACGGTCCTCGCGGCCGCCATCGCGCTCGCGGTGCTCAGCGAGAGCATCCGCTTCTGGGTGTCCTCCAAGGCACCCGCAGTACACGACGAAACAGGAGAACCCGCATGATCGGCCTCGTGCTGGCAGCCGGCGCTGGACGGCGTCTGCGCCCCTACACCGACACCCTGCCCAAGGCCCTGGTGCCGGTGGGACCCGAGGGGGCGGAGGAGTCGATCACGGTCCTCGACCTCACCCTCGGCAACTTCGCGGAGGTCGGCCTGACCGAGGTCGCGATCGTCGTCGGCTACCGCAAGGAAGCCGTGTACGAGCGCAAGGCGGCGCTGGAGGCGAAGTACGGCCTCAAGCTCACCCTGATTGACAACGACAAGGCCGAGGAGTGGAACAACGCCTACTCCCTCTGGTGCGCCCGTGACGTCATCAAGCAGGGCGTGATCCTCGCCAACGGCGACACCGTGCACCCCGTCTCCGTCGAGCGGACCCTGCTCGACGCCCGCGGCCAGGGCCAGAAGATCATCCTCGCCCTCGACACGGTCAAGAACCTGGCCGACGAGGAGATGAAGGTCGTCGTCGACCCCGACCAGGGCGCCCAGCGCATCACCAAGCTCATGGACCCCGCGTCCGCCACCGGCGAGTACATCGGCGTCACCCTCATCGAGGCCGAGGCCGCCGAGGAACTCGCCGACGCGCTCAAGGCCACCTTCGAGAAGGACCCCGACCTCTACTACGAGGACGGCTACCAGGAGCTCGTCAACCGCGGCTTCCGCATCGACACCGCGCCGATCGGCGACCTCAAGTGGGTCGAGATCGACAACCACGACGACCTCGCGAAGGGCCGTGAGATCGCGTGCCAGTACTGACGAGGCTCATCCCCTCGCCGCTGGTCGTCGACATCCGCGCCGGAGCCCTCAACGACCTGGCCGGCGTCCTCGCCGACCAGCGCATCTCCAGCTCCGGCAAGCTCGCCGTCGCGATCAGCGGCGGCTCGGGCGCGAAGCTGCGCGAGCGGCTCGCGCCCGCCCTGCCGGGCGCGGACTGGTACGAGGTCGGCGGCGGCACCCTGGACGACGCGATCAAGCTCGGCGACGCCATGAAGTCGGGCCGCTACGACGCGGTCGTCGGCCTCGGCGGCGGCAAGATCATCGACTGCGCGAAGTACGCCGCCGCCCGCATCGGGCTGCCCCTGGTCGCCGTCGCGACCAACCTCTCGCACGACGGCCTCTGCTCGCCCGTCGCGACCCTGGACAACGACGCGGGCCGCGGCTCGTACGGCGTCCCGAACCCGATCGCCGTGGTCATCGACCTCGACGTCATCCGGGAGGCCCCGGCCCGCTTCGTCCGCTCCGGCATCGGCGACGCGGTCTCCAACATCTCCTGCGTCGCCGACTGGGAGCTGTCCAACCGGGAGACCGGCGAGGCCATCGACGGACTGGCCGCGGCCATGGCCCGGCAGGCCGGCGAGGCCGTGCTGCGCCACCCCGGCGGCGTCGGCGACGACGGCTTCCTGACCGTGCTCGCCGAGGGCCTGGTGCTCACCGGCATCTCCATGTCGGTGGCCGGCGACAGCCGCCCCGCCTCCGGCGCCTGCCACGAGATCAACCACGCCTTCGACCTGCTCTACCCCAAGCGGGCCGCCAGCCACGGCGAACAGGTCGGCATAGGCGCGGCCTTCGCGATGCACCTGCGCGGCGCCCGCGAGGAGTCCGCGTACATGGTCGAGGTGCTCCGCCGCCACGGCCTGCCGGTGCTGCCCGAGGAGATCGGCTTCGGCGTCGAGGAGTTCGTCAAGGTCGTCGAGTACGCACCGCAGACCCGCCCCGGGCGCTTCACCATCCTGGAACACCTGGACCTGTCCACCGACCAGATCAGGGACGCATTCGCCGACTATGCAAAAGCCATCAGTAGCTGAACTCCGCCCGGTCGTTCACCCCGCGGGCGTGAAGGACCGGCGCAGCGGTGAGCACTGGGCCGGGCGCATGTACATGCGGGAGATCTCGCTGCGCTGCGACCGGTACCTGGTGAACACGCGGGTCACGCCCAACCAGCTGACCTACCTGATGACCGTCTTCGGCGTCCTCGCGGCCCCGGCCCTCCTGGTGCCGGGGATACCGGGCGCCGTGCTCGGCGTGCTGATGGTCCAGCTCTACCTCCTGCTCGACTGCGTCGACGGCGAGATCGCCCGCTGGAAGAAGCAGTTCTCGCTAGGCGGGGTGTACCTGGACCGGGTCGGCGCCTACCTGTGCGACGCCGCGGTGCTCGTCGGCTTCGGCATGCGCGCCGCCGACATCTGGGGCTCCGGCCGGATCGACTGGCTGTGGGCCTTCCTCGGCACCCTCGCCGCCCTCGGCGCCATCCTGATCAAGGCCGAGACCGACCTCGTCGGCGTCGCCCGCCACCAGGGCGGGCTGCCGCCCGTCAAGGAGGCGGCGTCCGAGCCGCGCTCCTCCGGCATGGCACTGGCCCGCCGGGCCGCCGGGGCGCTCAAGTTCCACCGGCTCATCCTCTGCATCGAGGCGTCCCTGCTGATCCTGGTCCTCGCGATCGTGGACTCCATCCGGGGCGACCTCTTCTTCTCCCGGCTCGGCGTCGCCGTCATGGCCGGCATCGCGCTCCTCCAGACCCTGCTGCACCTCGTGTCCGTCCTCGCCTCCAGCAGGCTCAAGTGAGCGCCGCGAGCGCGAGCGTCGGCGCGGTCGTCCTCACCATGGGCAACCGCCCCGACGAACTGCGCGCGCTGCTCCGCTCGGTGGCCGAGCAGGAGGGCGACCCGATCGAGGTCGTCGTCGTCGGCAACGGTTCGCCGCTGCCCGAGCTGAAGGTCGACGGCCTGACCGTACGGACCGTCGAACTGCCCGAGAACGTGGGCATCCCGGCGGGCCGCAACGTCGGCATCGAGGCGTTCGGCCCCGGCGGCCAGGACGTCGACATCCTGCTCTTCCTCGACGACGACGGGCTGCTGCCGGGCCGGGACACGGCCCGGCTGTGCCGCGAGGCGTTCGCCGCCGACCCGGAGCTGGGCATCGTCAGCTTCCGGATCGCGGACCCCGAGACCGGCGTCACCCAGCGCCGCCACGTCCCCCGGCTGCGCGCCGCCGACCCCATGCGGTCCTCGCGCGTCACCACCTTCCTCGGCGGCGCCAACGCCGTCCGCACGAAGGTCTTCGCCCAGGTCGGCGGGTTGCCGGACGACTTCTTCTACGCGCACGAGGAGACCGACCTCGCCTGGCGGGCCCTCGACGCGGGCTGGATGATCGACTACCGGTCGGACCTGGTGCTGCACCACCCCACCACGGCCCCCAGCCGGCACGCCGTCTACCACCGCATGGTGGCCCGCAACCGGGTCTGGCTGGCCCGCCGGAACCTGCCCGCCCTGCTCGTACCGGTCTATCTCGGCGTCTGGCTGCTGCTCACCCTGGCCCGGCGTCCTTCCATGCCCGCGCTGCGCGCCTGGCTCGGCGGTTTCAAGGAGGGCTGGGCCGCACCCTGTGGTCCCCGGCGCCCCATGAAGTGGCGTACCGTTTGGCGCCTGACCCGGCTGGGCCGGCCTCCCGTGATCTGACAGGCTCTTGTCTGAGAGCATCGGGCGCGATCCGGGGCGCGGCCCCGGCAGCGCACCTTGAGGACGAAAGTGTCAACTGTGAGCGAGACAGCGCACGACAGTGCGGTCGCCATGAGTCCCCAGCCTTCACCCGACGACGGGCTCTCCGCCGCCGACCTGGCCAAGAAGTACGGTCTCGCGGTGAGCGGTGCCCGGCCGGGTTTGCGGGAGTATGTGCGGCAGTTGTGGGATCGGCGGCATTTTATTGTTGCTTTTTCCCGGGCGAA